>DASPXM010000026.1:0-18134 GCA_035637295.1 Verrucomicrobiia bacterium | reverse complement strand
CGCAGACCGTAAACCTCGCGATCGCGAGCAAGAGCTTTCAACATTTGATTTATCCCATCGCTTTGGACAGGGGCTACATGAAGGAAGAGGGCATCGACCTCAAGATCACCTTCATCGAGCCGACGCCGAGCATCCAGGCGTTGATGGCGGGGAGCGTTGACTTTACCGTCGCCGGCACCAGCGCGCTGGTCGTGCTGGCCAGGAGCAATGCTCCCTTAAAGGTGGCGCTGGCAGTCAACAATCGGGTGCACCAGTGGCTGTTGACCAAGCCCAATATTACGAGCCCGAAAGAGCTGAAGGGAAAGAAAATCGCGACCACGGGTATAGCTGCCGTCGCAACCTTTATGCTCAAACAAATACTCACCAAGTACGGGCTCGATGGTAACAAGGATGTGGTCTACATCGATCCAGGATTGGGAAACCAGCTAACGGCACTGATGTCGGGGGTAGCGGACGCCGCCGTTGTGGGCCCGGAGCTCCGCCATATCGGCTTGGATAAGGGCATGAAAGATCTCTTTTATTACGGCAATGAAGTAAAAAATTCCTGGGGAACGCTTGCGACTTCCGACCGGCTCATCAAGGAGCAACCCAAGATGGTCGCCGCGTTCATCAAGGCCGCTCTCAAGTCGCTGCGTCGTGTGCGCCAGGATCGTGAGGGCACCGTCACCGCCATGATGAAATTCTCCGGGGTCGACCGCTCCCAGGCCGCGCGCGTCTACGACGACCTCATTAACACCTTCACGCTTAACGGGACTGTCGATGAAGAAATCCAGAGAAACGACCTCATCATCATCCGTCAAGTCGCGGGCGTCACCGACGACATCCCCAACGCTCGTGGCTACGATTTTAGCTTTGCTATGGACGCTGACCAGCAACTGAATCGAGCGGGGTGGAAGCCGTGAAAGCCTGGTAGATAAATTACACGATGGAAGATTGTCGTAATTGTTATGACCCTTTTGCTGATCCTGAAATAGCGTCGGCCAGGTTACCCGGAAGCCTGAAGAACCCAAATACAAGACCCTGAGCCTGCTCAGTCTGACCCTCAGCGACCTTCGCATGTGATGAAGCCGTTCATGACCATCCTAGTTTATTTCTTTGTTCTTGCACTTCCCTTGCCGATCATGGCTGCTTCCGACGGCCGTGAAGAATGGGAGAAAGTGCTGCGCACGGGAAAACAAGAAGGTAGAGTTGTCCTTTATACCTTTCCCGGTCAAGAACTTGTATTCCAAGAGTTCCAGAAAACTTTTCCCGATATCAAGCTGGTCGAAGTGAGCGTACGCGGATCGGAACGCGTGACCAGAATCGTATCTGAGAGGCGCGCCGGAAAGTACTTGGCGGATATCCTCATCGGCGGAGTCGGCTCTGCCCAGTCCGGGCTTCTCAAAACCGGCCTCCTCGATCCCATCAAGCACGCGCTTATTCTCCCCGAAGTCTTAGACGAGTCGAAGTGGTGGCAGGGAAAGCATGTCTACGGCGATGACGAAAATAAATACATCTTCTCTTTTGCCGGCGCGCCGCTTTATTATTTCCATTATAACACCACTCTGGTAAACCCTCAGGAGTTCAAATCCTACTGGGATCTTCTCAATCCCAAGTGGAAGGGAAAGATTGTCGTTGCCGAGCCAATGACCGGTGGAACGCAGGAACCCTTGGTTTTCATGTATCACAGCAAGGACCTGGGCCCTGAGTTTTTGCGACGCTTTCTAACCGAAATGGATCTCGGCGTGAGCCGGGATATTCGGCAACTTCTGGACTGGGTAGCGCAAAGCAAGTACGCCATGTCGGCTTTGCAAAACGCGGATCGAATCCGGCTTTGGGATGCGAAAAAGCAGGGCCTGCCAATAAACGCTTTCGAAACCGACAAATTCAAGGAGGGAGGCCTGGTCGGGTCGGGCGGCGGCAACATCGCTCTGATCGATCGAGCGCCTCACCCCAATGCCGCGAAGGTCTTTATCAATTGGTTCCTCTCGCGGGAAGGCCAAATCGCTTACCAAAAACTTGTCCAGGGAGGGAGAAACTCGCTTAGGATCAACATCGCGAAAGATGATCTCCCGTCCCATGCTCGCATCAAACCGGGCGCCAAGTATACGCTCATCGATGACATCGGCTATAGCGATCTCGAATCTGTCCAGCGATTTGTAACCGAGATATGGAAGAAAAAGTGATCTCATGAAGATCTCGGTCGCGCGTCTGATCGTTAAGTTCCTTAAGGAGGCCGGCATCCCATATCTCTTTGGCCTCTCCGGCCATTCGATTTTTCCTATTACCGACGCTCTCTATTCCGTGCCCGATCTGCGCTTCATTCCGGTCATGCACGAGCTTTCCGCCGCTTACATGACTGCCGCCTACGCCAAGGGCACGAGGACGCTCGGTGTCTGCACGGCCTCAGCCGGCGCCGGGGTGACCAATCTTCTGACGGGCATCGCCTACGCGTACAAGGAATCGATTCCTGTGATTGTTCTGGCAGCGGATGTATCACGCCGTCATGCGGGAAAAGGCGCGTCCTCTTGGCACGAGATACCCCAGCGGGAGATGTTCGAGCCGATAACCAAAATGAGCTGCACCGTTGAAAACGCAGAGCAAGCCGTCGACACTTTGCGCTGCGCGCTGAACGAAGCGATAACGGGAAGAAAAGGGCCGGTTTATATCGGCATCCCGCGTGACATTCAGGAGCAGGAAGTCGAGGCTCCCGGCTCTGGATGGCTGGAGACGGTTAGGCCGATCGTTGAACCTGATCAAGGCGCTTTGGACCAAGCGGCCGAGGAACTGCAAAAGGCATCCGCGCCGATCATGATTGCCGGAGGCGGTGTCTACTGGTCAATGGCGGAAGAGGAAGTGCGCGCGCTGGCCGAGCTTCTTTCAATACCGTTTGGCACTTCACCTTCGCACAAGGGTTTGATCTCCGAGGATCATCGACTGTCTCTCGGCGTGTTGGGCTTCGGCGCGTTTCCCTTCGCCAACCCATTCTGTCTCGAGTCCGACCTGATCCTTGCCGTGGGTGTAACCTTCAGCGAAGGTCTCACGCTCGGCTATGGTGACAAGGTAATTCCGGCAGGAGCCCGAATCATTCACGTTGACTCTGATCCCAAGGAGCTCGGCAAGATCTACCCGACCCATCTTTCGATCCTTGGTGACGCCAAAGCAGCTCTGGGAGGGCTCATCGCGCGCTCAAGAAAAACTCGTGTCGAGAAAAAAAATCTCTCTCGTGTCGACAAGCTCCGGGAAGAGAAACATAGCTGGCATGAGAAAATTTTTGCTTACGCTGACGAAGGCCAAGGCCCGATCAATCAGTGGCATGTCTACCGGGCGCTGAAGGAAGCCCTAGGCGGAGATGAGGTCGTCGTCGGCGCGGGCGGGACAGCCGAGCTGATGAGGCGCTTTGTCACTCCCTCTTACGCGTATCATTCGGGGGAAATGCGCGCGATCGGTTTCGGCCTCTCGACCTCGATCGGTTTGAGCCTCGCCTTCCCCTCGCGGCCTGTGGTGTGCGTGAGCGGCGACGGCTCTTTTATGCTGGAAAGCCAGGAACTCGCGACCGCAGCCGCCTTGAAGCTGCCCATTTCGATCATCGTCATTCGCAACGACGCCTACGGAAACATGAAGCGGGACCAGATCAAACACCATGGCGGCAGGGTTATTGGAACGGACCTTTACTTACCCGATCTTTGCGCGCTGGGCGGATCCTATAACATCGAAGCAGAAAGAGTGGCCGAGCCATCAGCTCTCGCGCCCGCGGTGAAACGCGCGTTGGCTGCCCGCAAGCCGGTACTCTTGGACGTGATTTGCCCCATCGAAGGAATTTGATTCAGGCACCTATGCACGACCTCCTCTCAAGACAGACTCCCGACCTCTTTTCGCAGCTTGCGTTTCTCGAATGCGTTGACAATAGGTCTTTACGCCGTAGCTTTTCGGAAACCAGAACGCGCACGAGCGTCAGCAACAGAGGGGAAACAGTATGCCAAAATCAACGATGGCTCTACTGATCGCGCTCGCCTCGAGGCTCTTGGTATGCTCCGCAGAGGCGCAGGAGCGCGATGACACCCGGCTAAGACCGGCCGAGCGTAACCGCACCGGTTCACTAAGACAGCTCATTCCCGGTCACTATGTGTTCTCTTCCACCAGCTTTAATAGTGGGGTTATCGTTACAACCGATGGAGTTGTGGTCCTGGACGCATTGAGTTCAGAAGCCATCGCACGGCAAGAGCGCGAAGCGATTGCCAGCGTGATCAAACAGCCGGTGCGCTTTCTGGTTTCCTCCACTTTTCACAATAACTACACGCGGGGCAACGTTGCCTACCCGGACGTCATCAAGATTGGTCACG
Source organism: Verrucomicrobiia bacterium (assembly GCA_035637295.1). Classification (GTDB taxonomy): domain Bacteria; phylum Desulfobacterota; class Binatia; order UBA9968; family UBA9968; genus DP-20. Next base: position 13,812 of record DASPXM010000026.1, on the reverse strand, counting down.
AAAACTACCGCGCCGATCTTCTCCATCAAATGCAGCGTGACCGTGCCCCGCCCGAGGATCAAAGGGCCAGGCTTCCGCAAGTGACCTTTCGGGATCGCCTAACGATTCACCTCGGCGGCAAGGAGATTCAGATTCTCTATTTAGGCCGGGGTCACACGCGCGGCGACAGCATCATTTTCGTTCCCGAAGATCGGATCGCGTATGCGAGCGAGCTCTTTTTCTCCGACCAGTTTCTCTATATAAACGACGGCTACGGCGTCAGCTGGCTGAAAACGCTGGATGCAATCGAAGCCCTTCCAGCCGACATTGTCGTCCCCGGACATGGGCCTATTCCCGAAGACCCTAAGGAAAGTCGGCAAGGTCTTCGCCGCTTTCGTCAGCTTTTGGTTGATCTGCGCGATGCCGTTCAGAAAGAGATTGCGCGCGGCGCTACGGAAGATCAGGCTGCCGCCGTGATTAAACTCCCGCAATATGAAAAGATGCAGGGATACACATCGCAAAGGGAAGTTGCCGTGCGGCGAATGTATCAGGAAATGACCGGTAGGCTCCCTTGAGATAAACACGGTTTTCTTTCTCCGTTTCTGCGGACAGAATTGCGATAGTGCAACGCTCACAAGGATTTTTCGCGCGCCGGAAAAGGCGTGACCTTGGACGTCAAGCATTGGTGTAGCGCGAGACGGAAGAGACCGCACGATGGAAGACTGTAGTGATTGTGATTCTGCTGAAGAAGCCCCAATTCACGAAAATTCGGGATGAAGAAAATGATTTACCAAGCTCCATCGTGCGATACAGAGCATCTGTGTGCGAAATATTTTTTTCTGATTTTCGGAAAAAGACTTTTTCAGCAGAATCGATTGTTATGTCTGACCCGAAGGCTTGTTCCGAAGGCTTGTTCTATTCCGACCCCTAATCCCATTCTCGGGTTTTGAAGCGTGATCTTTCGTTGCCGCGAAAGCCGTCGGGCGGGCAATTACAAGTGCGCAGAACGGAGCACGGGAAACCGCTAAACCGGCACGATTTTGGCGGGAGGAAAACCGTTGAAGTTCGCCACCGCGCTTGCCGAAGAGTAGGCGCCGATATTCTTCACGTAAACCACGTCGCCCACGTAAAGCTCCGGAATCTCCACATCCAGCGAGAGCGTATCGAACGAGTCGCAGGTCGGCCCGGCGAGGGCGCTTAAGAACGTTTGGCCGCGGCGCAGCGTCTTGAATTCATACTTGCAGTGATCGAAAACCATTCCGGAAAAATCCCCATAGATCCCGTCATTCAAGTAGTAATAGTTTTTGTTGTTGCGGAACGCTCTCCCGGTCACCTGCGTCACCAGAATACCGGCGGGCCCGACCAAGAACCGGCCCGGCTCGGCGATGAACTGAACTTTCTTGTCGAAGAGCTGGCGAATCTGCTTGCGGATCTGGAAGGCCATGCGCTCGAAATTCACGCCGATTTCATTGTCGAAGTGCTGGATCGGAAATCCGCCGCCGATGTCCATAATCTTGAGCGGCACGTCGTGCTCTTTCGCTTGGTCGAAAATATGCGCGGAGATTTCCAGCGCCTGAAGATAGTTTTCCACGTTCTTGGATTGCGATCCGACGTGAAAACTGAGACCGGTCGGCACCAGCCCGAGCGAGCGTGCTTTGCGCAATATCAGATGCGCGTCTTCCGGATCGGCGCCAAATTTGAGCGATAGGTTGACCACGCTTCCTTCGTTTCCCACTTTGATCCGGAGCAGAACCTGCGCGCCGGGATAATGTTCTGAGATCTTGTAAAGCTCAGGCTCGTTATCGAACGTCATCATCGGCACTTGGCGGCGCCGGGCCGTGATGATGTCCTCGGCCGACTTCACGGTATTGGCGAAAATAATTTTATCGCGGGAGGCACCGAGAGCGAGAACCTGTTTCATCTCCGAGGCGCTGGCGACGTCGAAACCGGCCCCGAGTTTGATGAATGTCTTGATAATCTTGGGGTGCGGATTCGCCTTGATGGCGTAGTACGGCATCACTTCGGGGAGGCATTTGCGGAAGCGCTGGAACTGTCTTTCGAGCACGCTCCCGCGAATCAGCATGAACGGAGTGCGATGTTTCTTCAGCATCGCGCGAATCAGATTTTCGACTCCGCTTACGTCCGGTTTGGACTTCGATAGCTTCGGACTAGCGGGCAGGTCTGGAGCTGGTATAGGCACGGTTTCTCTCCGCATGATCGACTAGAAATGTGGTGAACTGCCAGACATCTTCCTCGGGCGGACGGGGGATATCGAATCGGGTGAACTGGGTATTCAGATTGGCGAGCGGGGTCCAGTCTACGGGTTGAGAAACGAACGGGCTGATGTAGGGGACGCTGATTTTCAAAATCTCTTCGTGATCGATGTCGTCCGGCAGACACACGCCGCGTTTCGGATTGGCGATCATCCAGTTCGCCGCCGCCACCACGGAGACGGCGACTTGCAGCGTCGTGGCCTGCTGGTGCGGGACATGCTTGCGCGCGTCGTGGATGCTCAAAAGACTGCCGCACCACCAGGACTTAAAATCGTGTCCCATCAACAGCACGCCCAGCTGATCTTCGCCATCGATAATTTCATCGCTCATGATGCGCTGATCTTCCTGGAGCTTGTACTGGCGCATTTCCAACTCGTGCAGCGAATTGATCGCCACATCCGCCGGGCAGTAGGCGTAGTGGACCGTGGGGCGGTACACGGCTTCGCCGTTTTTCCACACCGTCAGACGGTCGGAAATGCTGAAAGCCTCGCCGTGCCGGATAACCATGCCGGTAATCTCGCCGCAGGGCACCCAGGAGCGAACCCAGGTTTTCATGCCGAGTGTGCGTAGACAGATTTGATTTCTCGGCCCGGTCTTGTGAAAAAAGGCATTCTCGGGCACGTAACGTTCGTGCGTGCCCCAGCCCAATTCGGCGGGCGCCACGCCTTCTTCAAAAAAGCCTTCGATGCTCCAGGTGTTGACGAATTCGTTGACCCGCTTGGGTTGGTCGGTGATCTGGGTATCTCGCTCGCTGATGTGGATGACTTTGACGTCGGCAAGCTGAGCCAGCGTCGGGAAATTTTTGGCCGCCAGCGCCCTTTCAAATTGCCCGCGCCGCGGATCACCCGGTTTTTCTTTTAAAATCTTCTCGGCGATGCCAAGCAGGGCATGTTTCGTGAAATGGGAAACCAGGCCCGGATTGGCGCCGTGATCGACAACCGCCGTCGTTCCTTCGTTGTCACCCCATTTGTCGAATAGCTTCCGCATTTCCATGTGCCGGTGATAAAGCGTGTATTGGGTCGGGTCGTTGCGCTGCGAATCTTGGTAAGGATTCCACACTTCGACCGAGGTGTTGACGTAGAGCACTTGATGGTCGCGGCACCACTGGAGCATGGCGTTGCACTCGATATTCCAGGCGAGATCGATGATCATGTCGCCGGGGCCTACGTATTTTGCCAGCAGCTGTCGGTAATTTTCTTCCGTGACTCGATCGAAAACATAATTGACGCCGCGATCCAAAGCGTCTTTTACCCGTGAACGGTTATCGACGAAATCCGTAATCGTGATATTTTGCGCCGGCATGTCGATGAACTTCAGCACCAGCGGCACGGCGCATTGGGATACCGACCCACAGCCGATTATGAGTAATCGTCCGTCAAACTTCATACCGAATCTCCATTCAATTGACAGGGAATGAGAATGAAAATGAGCAGATGAGAATTTGCTCTCGACCTCCAGCCGGCGCGAACTCCACCCTCATTTATTGAGCCGGACGCTATCCGATGACGGCGTTTTTTTCAACACGACGAAGCAAAAAATGTGCGGCCGAGCTCGGCTGCAACACTTCGCCACCGCTGGAGGCACTGGATTGTTTAGACTGTTTTCCCTGATCCCCGCGCGTCTCGCTCGAACACGACCAACGTGAGAAGGTGCTCGTTTGCGATATGAAGATTGCGTAAACGGGCAGTGGATCATTAGCGGTGCAAAGTCCGGATCGTGCGGTTTGCTTCTTTTCAACGATTGATGGGAACTATTGCGGCTCAGACTTGAATAAGTGAAAAAGAGTCCGTAGCGCTAGGGGTTTCCGTCTTTAGTTTTGCTGTTCCGAATAATTGATGTCGTATTTTCAATGCCGCGCAGCCGATGCCATTTATTCTTGCGGTTTGGTCTGATTCATTCGATTTGCGTCAGGACAGAGAGTCAGACTCCTACGAATCGACTATCTTTGTTGATTTGTCAAAGTCCCACTCACTGGCCCCCTGCGGATATTCCCCACTTTAGCGTACGCCGAGTCGTTCGCGAATCCTTTTCACGTAACCGATGAATTTTCCATCGTCACGCACGGCGGTGGCGCGCGGGTGAGGCAGATCGATATTTAAGATCTCAGCGACTTTGCCGGGGCGTGGTGTCATAACGATCACCCGGTCACCCAGAAAAACGGATTCAGGAATACTGTGGGTGATGAAGAGAACGGTTTTTTTCGACTCGCTCCAGATTCTGAGCAACTCTAGATTCATCTCGTCACGCGTGATGGCGTCGAGGGCGCCAAACGGCTCGTCCATGAGGAGAAGCGGTGGATTGTGAATCAGCGCGCGGCTAATCGAGACCCGCTGCTGCATGCCGCCGGACAGCTCAGCCGGGTAACGGTCTTCAAATCCCTTAAGACCCGTAAGGTCTAAGAGTTCGAGCGCTCTCTTGCGATATCCGTTGACGTCGAGCTTGCGTGCTTCGATCTGCAGCAAAACGTTATCCAGAGTCTTGCGCCAAGGGAGAAGAACCGGAGCTTGGAATACGATACCGACATTGGTTAGCGGCGCAGTGACCGGCTTGCCAGCTACGTATATCGAACCGGAAGTCGCCCCAAGCAGTCCAGCGGTGAGCTTAAGAAGCGTTGTCTTGCCGCAACCGCTTCGGCCAACGACGGTGACAAATTCTCCATCCGCAACATCAAGGGAAAAATTATCCAGCGCAACAACCTCATCAGCGCCGGAATTGTAGACTTTTCTAACCTCCCGGTACGCGATGAGGTTGGCCAAAGGCGTCGTCCCTATTTTACGAGTTACTTCTTGCTGATGAATTGATTCGTATAGATCATCTGATAGTTGACCGGCTTCTCCAAACCCGCATATTTGTTAGCCAGGTCCGCGGACCGCTTCATCATCACCTCTTTCATGTATCCTAGACCGAACTGTTTGGTCTCGGGATCCTGGATGTCGCCGAGGCCATCCTGCATCTCCGCCAACGTGATCTCTCGGTCCTTTTCCGGATTGGCGGTCATGAAAACTTCCAGCGCTTGCTGCGGATTCTTGATCGACCAATCCCAGGCATCCATCAGAGCGGCTATGAAGCGTTGGATCTGGTCCGGGTTATTCTTGATGCGCTCTTCGTGCACTTGAATGACGTGACCATAGGAGTTGATGCCCATGTCTTTAAAGAATAGATAGCCGATTTTTTTGTTCTGGCGTTTGGCGACGATGGCCATCCGTGGGACGCTGGAACCGCGGGCGCCGGCAAGAAAATCGATCTTGCGTTCGAAAAACGCGGGCGTGCGCACGGCGGCATCGATGTTCTTGATGATGACTTTGGTGTGATCAAAACCCGCGGCGGCGCCTAGAGCCGGCAACAGAACCTGGCCGAAATCCCCCGGGGTAGTGCCGAAGCTTTTGCCTTCGAGATCCTTTGGGACTTTTATTCCCGACTCTTCAAGAAAAATGTAGCCACCTCCCTGGAACACCATGCCGGTACCGATCGCGCGGTTTCTTCCGCCTTTGGCCATGACCTCGATGGCCGTGACCAAGTCGCCGTAACCGTAGTCCGCCTGTTTGGTGTCGACGAATTGGGCCGGCTGTAGCGAACCGCGGCCTTCAAGCAGCCGTACGTCGAGACCTTTACCTTTAAAATAACCTCGATCTCGCGCGACGAAGAACGGAACATGTTTGCCGCCAAGGATCCAATCCAGTTGAACCTTGATCTCTTCCGCCACCGCGAGTCTACAAGCAAGGTTCATCAGTAAAGCCACGAGAGCAACAAACAATTTCTTTCGGTTCATGGTATTTTTCCTTTCACCTGCCTAAGTTCTCCGTAGGCTCAACCGCCCGGCGCCAGGGCATGAGCCTTTTTTCCAAACCGACAATGATTCCGAACAGCGCGAGAGACATGATCGAAAGAACGATAATCGACGCGAAGATGAGTCCTGAGTTCATGTCGTTATTTGCGACAATGATGAGATAGCCGAGACCCTTTTGACCGGCGACGAACTCGGCTACGATTGCGCCGATTACTGCGAGCGCAATGGACGCCTTAAACCCTGCAAAGAGATAGGGAACTGAGTTTGGCAGGCGAATTTTTTGGAACTCGCTCCAACGGCTCATACCCATGGTTTTGGCTAGATCGACCATGTCATTTTCAATTTGCGCGAATCCCGTTACGGAGTTCACGACCATGGGGAAAAAAGCCGTAAGGAAGGCAATAATAACCTTGGACAAAAGACTGTCGATGCCTAACCAGATGAGAATCAACGGCGCGATGGCAATTCGAGGTATCGAGCCCAGAACGATGAGAGACGGATAGATGGTGAGCCAGAGGAAACGTGAGTAAACGATTCCAAGACCGGAACCGACTCCGACAACGATGCCAAGAAGAAAACCCAAGACCGTTTCATTGAAGGTAGGAATCGCGTGCATGAGTATCAAGCCGCCCCGTTTGCCGAATTCTTCCGCGACGCCGAGCGGTGTCGGCAAGAGGTATTTCGGAATTTCCAGCAGCGGGACGGCGATCTGCCAAAGGATGATCAGGCCGAGGAAAAAAAGCACAGACCACTTGGCATTTCCTTGCGTGAAATTTCCAGGCGTGCCGTTGCTCATTTGGAGCTCTAACAGGAACATCTTGTCGCTAACCGATATGGCCCGTGGCTGTCAAGCACAAATAGTTGTTCCCGAAACCTGTCGGTTTTGCTAAGGATCAAACCTGCAAACCGAAAAGAACTTCCATGGCCAATTTACGGCGGCTGCGGCTCATTCAGTTCAAAGCGGGATACAACCTGCCGGTTCACGTTGGCCGGGAAAAAGGTATTTTCGAGCGGCATGGCCTGGAGATCAATTTCGCCCACACGCCGGGCTCTCTGTACCTGGCCGAGGCTTTGCGCAAGGGCGAGTTTGAGATCGGCCACACCGGCGCCGACGATGTCGTCGCCGATGTGGAAGATTACGGTGGCGGACCCGGCGGGCTATTTCTTTTCATGGGACTCCACAGCGGCCTTCTCAGTCTCGTCGGGGCTCCCGGCGTGAGCACAGTCGAGTCGCTACGCGGAAAACCGCTTGCGGTCGATGCGCGCGCCAGTGGCTTCGTCTTCATTCTGGAAAAACTTCTGCGCTCGAAAGGCTTCACGCTCGCTGACTATGATTTCGTCGAGATCGGCGGTTGGGAAAAACGCTACAATGCGTTGTTGGAGGGCAAGTTCAGCGGCACATTGCTCACCCCGCCGTTTATCGGCAATGCACTGGAACGCGGCTGTCATCTGCTAGCGCGCGGCGATCAGATCGTCCCCTGCTATCAAGCGACCGGTGGCGTGGCGAGGCGTTCGTGGGCGGCGCAGCATCGCGATGTTCTGGTCAGTTACATCCGCGCCACTATTGAAGCAACGCGGTGGTGTTTCGAGCCAAAGAATCGCTCTCAATGCATCGAGCTGCTCGGCAAGCACAACGACATCGAAGGCCGGGCGGCGGAGAACACACTAGATGCGCTGTTGGATCCGGGTTACGGCATTTATCCCGAAGCGGAGCTGAATCTTTCTGGAATTGAGGCAGCGCTGGAGCTCCGGGCGGAGATGGGCCTTCTCAATCGCCCGGTGCCTGGCGTCGAGAAATATGTCGATCTCTCCTATTACCGGAAAGCCGTCGAGGCGTGAACCGATAAGCTACTCCTTGGAAAGATCGTTCAAAGTTCAATGTTCAAAGTCGGAACCCGGGGTTTATACCTTGAACCTTGAACTTTGAACCTTGAACTCGCGATCTGGGAGAGATCGCGTCGCGATGGCTCTCACGAGTAAACCATGCGGGGTGAGCCAAAATTAGTACTTCTCCGTTTTAGTCGATGCCATAGAGCCGCGCGGGATTCTTGTCCAAAATATTCACTTTGGCCGTGTCGCTGATGTCGTTGCGCTCTTGCAACATGCGCGCGGCGCAGCGTTCGCGGTCGCCATGCGGCATGTCGCTGCCGAAGATGACCTGTGTCTCACCGACGAGATTCAAAACATGCGGTAAAATTTCGTCCTCGACTTCGGTGCTGAAATAAATATTGCCGCGTTTGATGTATTCCATGACCGGCAGCTTTTGGATCGGCGCAGTTTGCGGCAGGAATTTCCTCAAGGTCGAGCCTTGGTTCTTATAACGGTGGTGCATGCGTTCGAGAATAAACGGGACCCACTGACAGCCCGCCTCGAGGAACACCACCCTGAGATCCGGAAAACGATCCATAACGCCGCCGCTCACCAGCGCCGTGAAGGCCATCAACAAGGGAATGTGAAAGGCGATGACCCCGGAAGGATAGATGTGCGAGTAGAGGTTACTCACCGCGGGGCAGGACCAGCCGACATGGACGCCGAGGGCGAGATTCTCTTCGAGCAGCGCTTCGTAAAACGGCAAAAGCCGCGGGTGATCGAGCATGTGATCGCCGGCGGTGCCGAGAACCATTACCGAGACAGCGCCAAGTTTCCTAACCTCATGCACTTCACGTACGGATCCAGGGATATCGTCGAGATTGACTACGGCCGACCACTTCAGCCGTTGATGGCCCGACAGCCGGTCGCCGAGCCAGCGATTGTATGAGGAACATAGCGCGCTGCCTAGTGCGACATTGTTGGTCAACGGGTACGCAAGAAAGAGCGTTGTGTATATAACCTGAACTGCAATGTCCTCCTCGTCCATCGCCTTCACGCGCGCATCGAGATCCATCAGTTCCATGCTGCCGATGCTGTCGGTTTTACCGGCGCTGTGCGCGGCCACCTTGCCGTCATAGTTCGTCGGCGTGCCCAAGTTATGGCAGCCGGGACCGACACGCCGAGGATAGAGTTGCTCGTCGATGACCCAATAGGCAAGACCATCCATGCCGGTTACCCAGGGGCGGATGGAACGAAAGGCGGGATCGAAATATTTATCGCTGAAGGTTTCCAGGTTTTCTTCGACATGGCCGTCGGCATCAATCACGCGCATGGTTATTGCCTCCCTATTCTGCTTACGTTCGGATCAACTGGGCAAGTCTTTGGTTGACAGTTGTATTTCGTTTTACCGATCATTTCGCTCGGCAGCAATTGGCAACAAAGGATCTCTCAAGATCTACTGTCTTAGCTGGATGGTTTGAACCGTTCCGTCGGAATCACCGCCATGCACTCGATTTCTACCATCAGGGCGGGGCCGGCAAGTCGCTTTACGCCGATCAATGCGCTGGTCGGCAAGTCGGTTTTAAAATACTTGTGACGCTCGTCGTTAACGCGACGGTATTCGTCAACGTCGGTGGTAAAGGTCGTTGTCTTTACGATGTCAGAATAATCGCCGCCAACGGAGCGCAAAGCACGGCCGATGTTTTCGCACACTTGGCGCACTGCGCGCGCATGTCACCCGGATGAACCGGCGTTGCGTCTTTCTCGCTTCGCGATGTCATGCCCGCGATGAACACGAGCGTCCCGCCGGTTACGGCGACGACCTGCGAATGAGATTTACGAACGGGTAAGTCCGGCGGCTGGACGATTTGTTTTGGATTTGCCATGTCAACTCCTTTAAACCCAATCAAGTGTGGAGAGAAATATCAAATGCGGTAGCCGAGTTCCGTGAAAAACTTTTTTGACTATGTCCCGTAATCGACCCCATTTGCGGTTTCGTTTACTTCATTTCTTCACGTACTTTCGCAAATTCCTCGTGCCGGTTTCGCCCGCGTAGAGGTTGCCCGCGGCATCTACCACGATACCTTCGGTCGTACTCGTCGGCTTCTCCTCGGGGCCGAGGGCCGGGATGAAGGCGGTGACCTTGCCGTCCCTGACGCTGCCGATGCGGATGCCCAGCCTGACGCCCGGGTTGTTTTTCGCGTTCGACTGGTGATCGGCTACGTAAAGGATGTCGTTGCGGGCGATGTAGACCCCGCTCGGCCAGCCGAACTGCTTCCACTCTGCGAGGAATTTGTCATCCTGCTCAAAGATCTGGACGCGATTGTTGCTGCGGTCGCCGACGAAGATCCGTCCTTGCGAATCGCTGGTGATGGCGTGCGGCGTGTCGAACTCGCCGGGGCCCGAGCCTTTCCTGCCCCACGTTTTGATGAACTTACCGTCCTTCGCGAACTTCACGATGCGCGCGCTGGAGTCCCCGCCATGACCATCGGCGACGAAAATGTCGCCGTTCGGCGCGGTCACGACGTCGCAGGGTCGATTGACGTGTCAGGGCCGTCGCCGGCAACTCCCGCTTTGCCGAGCGTCATCAGCACCTTTCCTTCCGGGCTGAACTTGAATACCTGGTGGCCCTTGCCATCTTTGCCGGTCGCGTCGCTCACCCAGACATTGCCGTCCCGATCGACGTGGAAACCGTGCGGCTGATTGAACATCCCCTCGCCAAACATCTTCAAGACCTTGCCCGACGGATCGAGCTTGATGATGGGCGCGAGGTTCGAGCCGTCACAGGTACTCCCCCCGCACCTCTCGAACGCCCCAGATGTTGCCGTCGCGGTCTATATCGACCCCGATGGTCGCCCCCCACTTCCTACCTTCAGGGAGCTTGGCCCACCCCTCTTCGATACGATACGGATTGTCCTGTGCGTATGCCTGCGCTGCGAGCATCGTCATCGCGACGATGGCTGCGAGGAAGCTGAGGATCATTCGATTTGCATGGCACATGGTAGCCCCCTCCCTGGTCTTGTCATGATGCCTGCCGTTACCTCCAGCGTTGCGAGGGACCCATAAGTCGTAGGTGTGTTGGCTGTGATGAGACTTCCTCTTTACCAATGCCGATGAAGTCGCGGCCACCTTAAGTTGGGACTGATCGGTTTAGTCGGTGCTGTTGCTGGCAGCCTATCCGTGGATCAGCCCGCAGCCTATTTCCTCCGCAGTCAGAGGTCAAATTCACTGAATGCGGTTGAAGAGATTTCCCTGGGCACAATACTGATTTTGTCGTAACTGTTTTTTCCCTTGACGGCTAACTTCCGCTTGTCCTAATTTACGCCAAGCCAACTTTGCCGAGCTGCCAGTTCCACTCGCTCCTTGGCGCCCACACCACCCGCGGGACTGCGGCTCCGCACCAGGATTCATTCGCGCGGAAAAATCTGCTGTCTTTGAAAAGTTAATCGGACGGTAATGAGTTTCACTTAAGCTACTGCGACGAACTCAGCGTTCTGAGCATTGTGAATGACGATCTGCGGGACGCGAGGAGGCGATGAAAAATCGCACGAAAGAACAGTGGAAGGATGTGCAAGTAGCCGCTGGAAATGGGCTGCTCGATCGCCGCGCTTTTTTGCGCGGCGGCGCCGCGTTCGCCGCGGCGATCACAGGTTATTCGATGGCGAAATCCGCGTCCGCCGAGCCGCTCGGCGACGATCCGTGGAGCAAGGTGCCCGGCGCCATCAGCCCGTCCTATGAAAAACGCTCGCGCTACGAGGAAAAGCTCGTGCGCACGCTCAGCAATCCCAACGGCGAGCCGCGCACCCAGCATGCGCGCACGCCGCACCATCTGCTCAACGGCACGTTCACGCCCAATGGCTTGCATTTCACGATCATTCACGGCGGTACGCCGGACATCGACCCGGACAAGCACCGTCTAGTGATCCACGGCTTGGTGAAGCAACCGTTGGTCTTCACGCTCGATACGCTGGCGCGCTACCCGATGGTGTCGCGCGTGACTTTTGTTGAATGCGGCGGCAATAGTGCGCCGTTTTTTTCCAAGGAGCCGATTCAGGCCAGCGTGCAGGCGCTGCACGGCCTGGTCTCCTGCGCCGAGTGGACCGGCGTCAGGCTCTCCACTTTGCTCGAGGAGACTGGCCTCGATCCAAAGGCGAAGTGGTTCATCGCCGAAGGCGCGGATGCGCCGGCCCTGAGCCGCAGCGTGCCGGTCAAGAAGGCACTGGACGACGCGATGATCGCGCTCTACCAGAACGGCGAGCGGATTATGCCGGGAAACGGCTATCCGATGCGCCTGCTCTTGCCCGGCTACGAAGGCAACATGAACATTAAATTTTTGCGCCGCATCAAGCTCATCGATCAACCGAGCATGAGCTACTACGAGACCAGGAATTATACGCAGCTTTTGCCGAACGGGAAGTCGTGGCAGTTCAACTTTCTCCAGGAGGTAAAGTCCTTCATCACCCATCCCTCACCGGGGCTCGGGTTGAAGGGGCCGGGGCTCTACGAGATTGCCGGCATCGCCTATTCGGGCAACGGCCGGATTTCAAAAGTCATGGTGTCGGCCGACGGCGGTCAGAGCTGGGCGCAAGCGGCGCTGCAAGAGCCGGTGCTAAGCAAAGCTTTTACGCGATTCCGTCTGCCTTGGAAATGGAATGGCGGTCCCGCGATCTTACAAAGCCGCGCCTGGGACGAATCTGGCGACGTGCAACCAACCCGCGCGCAGATCGTCGCCGCGCGCGGCGAGAGCAAAGGTGTCCCGCCCGTAACCGCCTTTCCAGGCCAACACTACAACGGCATCACGACTTGGGCCGTCGACGCGAAGGGGGAGGTCAAACATGTTTACGCGTAGGTTTTCGAGAATTGCCGTCATGCTTTCGTTCGTGGGTGTCACGACCGCTGCACTTGCGCAAGTGCCGAATCTCGGCAAGCCGATCGATCCGGCCGATATCGCCGCCTGGGACATCAGTATCTTGCCTGACGGCACCGGCCTCCCGCCCGGCAGCGGCACGCCGGCCCAAGGCGCGCCTGTCTATGTACAGAAATGTTTGATGTGCCACGGCGTAGACGGCAAAGGCGGACCGAACAATGCGCTGGTCGGCAATCCGCCGCTCACCGGCGGCGATCGCGACCCAGTGAAGACCATCGCCAATTACTGGCCCTATGCCACGACCATCTTCGACTTTATTCGGCGCACGATGCCGTGGCAGCAACCGAGATCGCTCACCAATGAAGAAGTTTATGCTCTGACCGCGTATATTCTTTCGCTCAACAAGCTCATCGGCGAGAACGACACGATGAACGCCCAAACGCTGCCGAAAGTGCGCATGCCGAACCGCGACGGCTTCATCGTCCACTATCCGGACAAGATTTAACGGCTGCGCTGCTGAACAACGATGTCATTCCCGCTGGCAAAGCTCATGAGAGGCATTGCTAGCGCGAGTGCCGCGCCAAGGAGGCTAAGATGGGACGGAGTTGGTTTGAGCGAATACAAAATTCTCCCCGGCTGTGCCGCTTGGTTTTCATCGCGACCTTGCTGTCGGTAGGAATATCTCCCGCCAAAGCGCAGGAACAGCTCATCAAGCTGCGTGTCGGGCTGGGAGACGTTTCGCTCAACAAAGTGCCGTTTGTGGCCGCCTATGAGGCAGGCATTTACAAGAAGAACGGCCTCGAGGTCGAACAATTCATCACGCCGAGCGCGGCCGATGTGGCGCGGCGCAGCGGTGTTACCGTGCCTCAAGAATTGATTCGCGCGGGCGGACGGGATACTCCGATCGTGATCGGCGGCGGCAGTCCGCTGATTGTGCGCTGGACCACGGACGCACAGGCCGACGATCGCGTGATCGTCGCGTGCACGGACCCCGTGGTGCGCTGGCGCATTATCGCGCGCCCCGACATCAGCAACATCGAGCAGCTCAAAGGCAAGCGGCTGGGCTACTCGGGCTACGGCGCGGTGACCCATTTTGT
>DASPXM010000025.1:0-4074 GCA_035637295.1 Verrucomicrobiia bacterium | reverse complement strand
GAACGAGCTTTCAATCTCGGCATCAACTACTTCGATACCGCCGGCTCATATACGCGGCGCCCCATCGAACGATTGAGCGAGAAGCGGCTCGGCGAGTTTTCCAAGAAGCGGCGCAAAGAAATTTTTCTCGCCACCAAGATCGATCCCAGAGATCGCGACGGCGGGCACCGTTCCGTCGAGGCGAGCCTAAAGTTTCTGCAAACCGACTACATCGATCTGATCCAAATCCACAGTTTGAGCAATCTCGAAGATCTCGAACGCATCAGCAGCTCCAACGGCGTCCTTGCCGCCGTCAAGGAGTTGAAGAATCAGAAGGTGGCCCGCTTCATTGGCATCACCGGCCACAACGACGCTGCCGCAATGACCGAAGCGCTGCGCCGACACGACTTCGACACGGTTCTGATGGCGCTCAACGCTGCGCAATCCGCCAATCCGATCGCACAACGAAAAATGGAACCGATCCCCGCGTTCGAGAATTCCGCCCTGCCGGTAGCGCTCCAAAAGAACATGGGAATTCTCTCCATGAAAGTGATGGGACAAGGAATGCTTGTCGGCAACGGTGCCGGCCGCGCCTCCGCTGCCGAGCTTCTGCAATTCAATCTCAGCCAACCCGTCGCCAGCGTCGTCATCGGTTGCGAACAACTCGCGCCACTCGAACAAAACGTCCAAGCGGCACTGAACTTCACACCGATCAGCGAAAGCGGCAGGCAACGCTTACAAGAAAAAGTTGCCCCGTCGCGCTCGGCATGGGAGAATTTCCTTCGAACGCACGAGGATTCGTTACCAGTGTGAGGAAATGAAACGTTCGCGCAAGGATGAATTAGTGTGGAAAGCGCGCCGAAATACGGCCACTACTTGAATGGCTTGAATTGCAATACTTTCAGTTGCAGAGGCGCAACGGAATCATCGACGGTCCCCTCAATCGAGATCGAGCCTTCGGAGAGAATTTTAGGAGACCCCACCAGAAGAAACTTATCTTTACCCGCCACAAAGAACCGCTTACTCCCTTCTTCATGGACACGGCCCCGGGCAATAATTCGGAACCGCACCACCTCCACTTTCGCTTTTGCCACGGCCGCGCGAATATTCCATGGCTGGAAACTAGCCCCCGACTTATAGGTAACCTGGAATCTCTGCTCCGAGACGCTTATGGAAATCTTGTCGACACCGTCCAGGCGTCTTAGAGCGATCTCCATGACCGCCGCGCAAGAAGGTCAGGTAATTCCCTTTGCATCCGCCATCACCTTGCTCACCTGCGCTAATACCGGGGTTCCTACCATCAGCACCAGCAACACCGGCAACCAAATTTGTGTCCGCCGCTTCATTTCCAAATCCCTTTGCCAGCCGATGTCACTTCATACGATTGAGAGATAAATCTCTTACCAGTAACGAAACCATAGCACGACCCAGGAACCCAGGACTGCGAGATTCACTACCAGGCTGGCGCCGAGAATCGCCTTGACTCCCACGGTGCGCAGAGCAGGCAGCTGGCGCCGCACGAGCCAGCTCTCATAGGCGAGCGATCCGAGCGCTATCGTGAGGAAAACCGGCTGCAGGCGCTGCAGCCATAACAAACAACTAACGCTCAGCAATGAAAGTAAACCAAGTCCTGCCAGGACTTGAGGTAATACTCATCAACTGGGCAGCAGCAGGGCGGCGATGATGGACAAAAGTCCCGATCGTTTCGGATCCGTTTCCATATCGAAATATATACGAACCGGCTGTTCCGACTGTCAAGATTTGGGCGAGTCAGGGAACTAAAGGCGGTCTTCGTCGCCTTGCATTCTTCTCGCCGGGCCACACGGGTTTACGCCAAGGCCACCAGCACGGGCGGCTCGGGCAACCATCGTCCGCCGATCAAACTGTAGAGCCCGCTTTATCTTGACAGCATGGCGTCGCATATAATAGCTCTGGCTCAACTACGTAGAGTAGATTCCTGGACGGAAGGGGCAGAAATTTATGAGCGGGAGTTATCGATTGCGATGGACTTATCGGGTGATGTTTCTGACTCTAATGGCGGTGATCACCGGATGGATCTTGGTGGCGGGGAATGTCAAACTTCCCGAGCTTGTCACCGCGGCCTTACGGCAACCCACCGGCTCCGCCGACCTAGTCTATTACGATCCATTGCCTGCAGGGGCAATGGACGACGAAAAGTGCGAGTGGGTGCCTGCCAGCGCCGGCACCGTTCTCGCGGCCGCTCCACAAGACGGAGCTCCGGCCCTTGCTGACGCGTCCGGGAAAAAACCGGTGCGCATGATCCGCGACCGCTACGCTTCTTATAGCGCCGTGGCGATTGATCCGAGCAATAACGAAGTAGTTCTCACCGACGAAAACCTGTTCAATGTGCTGGTCTATAACCGGCTGGCCAATACGTCTGCCGCTGCCAGAACTGAGCCGAAGCGCGCCATCGGCGGACTGAAGACCAAGATCGAGTTCCAAAGCGGCGTCTATATAGACCCTAAGAACGGCGATATTTACGCCGTGAACAACGACACGGTGGATACACTCGTGGTCTTTTCACGTCAGGTCAAAGGGGATGTGCGCCCCGATCGTGAGCTTCAAACCCCACATGGAACATTTGGCATAGCCGTGGATGAGGAGCACCAGGAGCTTTTGCTTACCGTGCAACATGATAGCGCCGTGGTAACGTTCGAAAAGACCGCCGAATCCGAAGACGCGCCCATCCGGCTTCTCCAGGGCGAACACACTCTGCTTGCGGACCCGCACGGAATCGCTTTGGATACGAAAAATGACCTGATATTCGTCACCAACCATGGCAGCGTCCATCAGGTTCGCCCGGGCGCTGTGGCCACCAGTGGACGCAGGCGGGACCGCAATCTTCAAAAATCGAATTGGCCGCTGGGATTCAGCAATGCCATCCCTGGTTCCGGCAAGATCTTGCCTCCTTCCGTTACGGTTTATCCCCGAACCGCCAGCGGCGACGCCGCTCCGCTTCGTGTCATTCAAGGCCCCAACACTCAAATGAACTGGCCGACGGGAATTGCCTTTGATCCGCGGCGCAACGAACTCTACGTCGCCAATGACATGGGAGATTCGATCTTGGTCTTCAATGCCTCCGCGAGCGGCGACGTGGCGCCGATCCGAGTTCTCAAAGGTCCCAAGACTATCATGAAAAATCCCACCGGGATCCACGTCGATACCAACAACGACGAGCTCTGGGTGGCCAACTTCGGCAACCATACAGCGACGGCCTATAAACTCAGCGCGGCCGGCGACACAGCGCCTTTGCGCGTCATCCGCAGCGCGCCGGCCGATCAACCGACCTTGAGCATCGGCAATCCGCACCCGGTGGCCTATGACAGCAAGCGGGAACAGCTTCTCGTACCCAACTGAGTGGTGCATCCGCAGATTGCGGCATTCGCCAGGCTGGCGGATGGAAATGCCAAACCAGTTCGGAAAATCGAAGGACAAAAGACGCTGTTAGGGCGGACGATGCACTCCATCGCCTACGATGAAATTCACGATGAGTTCGTCGTGCCGCAGCAATTCGGCCAGGCGATACTGACTTTTCGCGGCGGCGCCGATGGTGAGGAAGTTCCGGTTCGGGTGATCCAGGGTTCACTCACCCAGCTGCGCAATCCCGACCGGCTGGCGATCGATCCGGTGCACAACGAAATTTTTGTTCCCCAGGGGAATGCGGTTCTGGTCTTTCCGCGGGAAGCAAAAGGAAACGTGGCGCCGATCCGAGTTCTAAAGGGTCCCGACACGCAGCTGGGCGCCAGCGCGCTCGCCGTCGATCCGGTCCATGACTTACTCATTGTCGGCGGCAACGTGAGAGGCAGGGGCAGCCGCCTGCTGATTTTTAACCGCACGGACGAAGGAAATGTGAAACCCAAAGGGGTCATCGGCGGCCCCAACAGCGGCCTCACACAGATCAGCGGACCCTTCGCAGTCTATCCACCCAAAAACGCGATCGTCGTGAGCGTCCGGGGATCGAGCAGCGAGAGCAACGAGATGTCCTCCGATGAATGCTTTGTCGGAGTGTGGAGCACCCAAGACAACGGAGATGTACCCCCGCGCTGGACCATCGGCGGGCCCAAGGGGATCTTG
>DASPXM010000024.1:0-10753 GCA_035637295.1 Verrucomicrobiia bacterium | reverse complement strand
CCGATCAACTACGGCAACATCGTTCTCACCGCCTCCACGTGGCCCTTTTTGATCGCCGAGCAGGAAGGCTTTTTTCTAAGAGAGGGGATCGACTTCAAACGGGTCATCGGCGGCAACACCACCGCCACCACGCAAGCTCTGGTTGCCGGATCGACGGATATCGCGCAAATGAATTTGGTGAACCTGCTCGCCGCCAATTCAGCCGGCGCTGATCTCATCGTGATCGCTGGAGACTCCACGGTGCCGATCTACACTTTGATCGTCCATCCCTCCATCAAGAGCTATACCGATTTGAAAGGAAAGCGCCTCGCCATCACGGGGCCGACGGACCCGCTAAATTATATTCTGGCGCGGATGTTGGCCGCGAACGGGCTCACCTCCAAAGATTATGAAATGATCGGCCTCGGCGGCGCGCCGCAGCGCTTGGCGGCGGTGCAGAATCAGGGCGTAGCGGGCGCGCTGATCAACCAGCCCTCGGATTTCATCGCGCTGGCGTCGGGGTTCAGCTCGCTCGGACTCTCGACCGACTACGTCGACAATTTTCAATACACGATCACCGGCGCGCGCCGCGACTGGGCGCAAAAAAACAAAGCCCTCACGGTGCGGTTCCTGCGCGCCTATCTTAAAGCCTGCGAGTTTTTCTACGACCCGAAAAACAAGGAGGCTGCGGTGCGCGCGCTCGCCGAGCGCACCAAAGCGGAAAAAGAGGAAGCGGAAAAAACCTATGCGCTGTACATGAAAACCCAAAAAACCATACCCCGAGACGGCGGCATCGACCTACAAGGCGCGCGCAAAGTCGCAGAGAACTGGAAAGACTTCGGCCTGCAAAAGCTGCCACCGCCCATAGACGGCCTCATCGACATGAGCTACCTGGCGGAAGCAAGAAAGTAAGTGAAAAAAGAGACGGGCGGATTCAAAGATGGCCACTAAACCTGCGGACATCGTTTTCAACAACGGTTTGATCGTCACGCCCGCCGGCACCATTGAAGGCGGTGTTGCAATTCTTAACGGCAAGATCACCGCCGTCGGCAGCGACGCCTTTCTGCCAGCCGCCAATCGTGAAATCGATCTCTCCGGCAAATATCTTCTCCCCGGCGTCATCGATCCGGAGTGTCATTTAGGCAGCCATCGCGCGCTCGCCGATGATTTCTATTCGGAAACCAGAGCGGCCGCGGCGGCAGGGGTGACCACCTGGGGAATGCAGTTGGTCAGCTTGGCAATTACCGGCGGCGCGGACAAGGTCAAGGGACCGGGGGACATTCCGTCGTTCACCCGCGCGATGCCGCGCTATTATGAGGCGTCGCGCACCGCGGCAATATTTTTTTTTCTAACGCCGATCCTCGGCACCGACGAGCACGTCGCCGAGATCCCTTACCTGGCCAGAGAACACGGCATCAGCTCCTTCAAATTGCACTTGCAGATGCAGGGTCCGTGGAAGTCGTCTTGGCCGGCATACTCGTTTGACGACGGCAGCATTTACAACGCCTTCGATGCGGTCGCCAAGCTCGGCGTGCCGGCCATCGCATTACTGCACTGCGAGAATTGGGAGATTGCCCGCGTCCTCCAGGAACGTCTGATGGCGGCCGGCCGCACCGACATGGGCGCTTGGGACGATCGCTCGCCCGCATTCACCGAAGCGGGACACGCGAGGACCTATCTTTATTATGCCCGGATCGCAGGCTGCCCAATTTACGTCGTTCATGTCACGAGCAAGGAAACGATCGCGGAGATTGAGGAAGCCAAGGCAGACGGCATGACCGTCTACAGCGAGATCGGCACGCACTATCTCGTGCTGCACAAGGACGCGTGGAAGATCAACGTGCCGCTGCGCGATCGCTCCACCCACGAGACGCTATGGCGCGCGCTCGCTTCCGGCGCCATCGATTGCATCGGCAGCGACCACGTCGCGCACACCCGGACCCGCGAATCGATGGAAACCGGCAACGTCTGGACCACCATCAGCGGCTTTCCCTCCCGGGTCGAGGGAATGCTGCCGATGATGCTGAGCGAGGGAGTGAACAAAGGGCGTATCTCGATAGAACGGCTGGCGCAGGTCGCCAGCGAAAATCCGGCACGTATCTTCGGACTTTACCCGAGGAAAGGCGCGATCGTCCCCGGCGCCGATGCCGATCTGATCGTCGTTGACTTGAAACGGCGCGCGAAAATCACCAAGGAGCTTCTCCACACGATAACGCCGTGGTCGATCTATGAAGGCTGGGACGTGACGGGATGGCCGGTGATGACACTAGTCCGCGGCAACGTCGTCATGGAATGGCCCGAAAGCGAACCGCGCGCCAAAGTTACCGACGCTTCCGTCGGACAATATATAAAGCGTTCCTGCGCGCTTCGGTCTTGAGCCCAACAGACCACGATAAAATCTATTTCGCCGGAATCCTCAGCTTTTCGTATCGCGATCGGAGGAATTCATCGTCAGCTCGTTTGTCGAGCGTTTAGTAGTCGGGGGATCGATGCACAAATGAATCCAATCAATATAGGCATCGGCGTTTCCAGCATCGGCCGCTTTCTTCCATATATCGCGCAAGCAGCCGGACTTTTTGAGCGGGATGGCCTGAATGTCGAGGTCGTCAATCAGAAGGACGAAGAGAAAGCAGTGCCTGATATCGTCGCGGGTCAGACTCCGATCGGCACTCCCAACGCGCCGTCATTAATTTTCTCCATACTCGAAGGCAGCGATATAGTCATCGTCGGTGGACTTCTGAATCGTCCGGCCTTTTTCCTGGTGGCCGATCCGACCATCGCCACGGTAGCGGACCTCAGGGGAAAACGCGTCGCCATCAACGAGCCGCGCCGCATGGCGGGAATGGTTATGCTCGCGCTGTTAAAGAGATGGGGGTTACGGATCGACAGCGACCTCGAGCTGGTTCGTCAGCGTATCAACGATCGGAGCTATGAAGTGCTGATCGAAAAACAAATCGACGCCGCACTCTTGCCTCCGGAAAAAGCATTTTTGGCTGAGGCGCAAGGCTTCCGAGTGATCGCCGATAGCCTCGACTTGGATTGTCACTGGGTACCGCTGGCGACCACGCGGCGATTTCTCCGCGACAACCAGGAGTCGGTCAAGAAAATTTGCTTGATCTACGCCGAGAGTATTCGTCTCTTCAAGACCCAGCCCAAAGAAACAATCAAAGAAATTACCCGCTGGCTTCCGGCTCTCGCCAACCATCCGCAGGTAATCGAGAAGTGTTATAAATTATTCGCGGAGCTCTTTGAGCCATCGCTAACGCCTTTTGTGAGTTCGATTAGTTCTATCTTGAAGGAAGTAGCGTTGCAGGATCCTAGAGCAAAAGAAATCGATCCGGCTTCGCTAGTCGAAAACCTGACATGAATGAAATCTAACTACTTACCCAAATATTCCGCAATGATCGAAGCAGGATAGTCTATTTGAAAGACTAATGACGGGAGCAAAACAGACTGAGGCCAACCTCAACTGGACACTGGGAAGTTGTCATCTCCCCTCCATCGCCTGACTGGCGATCTTGAACGCGCTATCAATGTCTTCGAATTCCGGTCGCGTTCCATCAAAATACTTGCGGCCGTCAATGAGCTTGTGCTGTGGCAGGACGTCGTCTTTGGAAATATCGATGCGCGCGGAGTTGGGCGGTTCATCGGGGTCGGCGAGTTTCTGTAGCGCCGTCTGTCCTTTGCGTGACAAATACCAGTTGATAAATACCTTTGCGGCGTTCGGGTGCGGCGCCCGGCTTGGTAGCGAAAGCGTGCCGCCGCCCACTGAAAAACTCGCGCCTTCTTTCCATGTGCTGGTATCGAAGACTTCGATCGACAATCCTTGGTTTTTTGCCTTGAGCGCGCCGGAGCATCCGAAGCAAATCGCGAACCTCCCCTGCCCGAGCCAGTCGATCATCTGCCGCGAGTCGCGGCTGAAGGTGATGTCTTTGTTGCCAAAGAACTGCCGAATAAACGACGCGCCGAGCTCCGGATGATAATAAAAGAACTGCATGGTGGTGCCGATTTCCGTTCTTGGGCGGGGATCCAGAGCGACGATTTTACCCTTCCACTTAGGTGTGAAGAGATCATAGTACGAAGTGAATTCCTTGGGATTGACCAGTCCCGTATTGTAGTAGAGCTGACCGGAGCTAGCGTTCGCCAAATAAGCGAAGACAAACTTACTCTCGGGATCGAGATAGCGGTGCTTACCGCCATACCAACGCGAGACATCGAGCACTTCCGGCAGCGTCAAAGCGGGTTGAATAGGATCGAGTATTTTAGCTTGCTGGTGCAGTATCCGATAGTTTGACGAGCCCAAGCCAACGACGTCGGCAATATATATTTCCGCCCGTCTTTCAGCCAAGATCTTCGTCGTAATCTGTGCACCGGTCCCGGTTAGTAGGTAAGGTCGGATCTGCGGATGATCGCTTCTGAAGACATCGAGAACTTTGCCGTAGCGATACATATAGATGTTGACCTTGCTCTCCCTTTTTGCCGCCTCGAGTGTGGCTTCCCACTGGGATTGACGTGGAGCGATCTCCGCGGCAATGACGGTAGAGAGTTGGCAGGTCGCAAAGAAAATAATGCGGGCGGCAAGTAGGATACCGCCAACGCGGCTTTGATCCTTTTGAAGTTGCACCACGATCTTCTAGTTGAGGATAGATTCTTGACTTCCCTAAACCCGAGTACTTACTGGCGGCCAGTGTGCGCCCAGCGGCGGCCCGCCGTAACTTATGTCTTCGACGAAGCGAACAGGCGCGAAAAAACCTTTCTCGCATTGCCTTCTGTAATCTTGTGGCGCTCTTCGTCCGTAAGCCAGTCGATGGACTGGAAGATCGGCACAAGGTCCTCGAAGTTGCGCCCGGTTTTAGGATCGATGGCGTTGACCGCGCCGAACATTTCGGTGGCGAATAGCACGTTGTCGACGCCGACGCGCTTGATCAAAAGCTCCATCGATTCTTTGTCGTAAATCGCCATATCCCAATAAACCCGGCGCGCCGCTTCTTCGAACGGCTCGAGCCCTTCTTTCACGTGCATGCCGCGCTGGCGGTTCCATTGGAAGGGGATCGCGCCGCCGCCGTGCGGGATGATGATCTTCAATTTCGGAAAATCTTTGAATACGCGCGACTTCAAAATTTCCACGGCAGCGGAATTATGGTGCGCAATGTAATAGGCGTTGGTCAGATGCATCGCCGGATTGAGCGAAGCACTGGCGTGCACCGTGCACGGCACGTCGAGCTTGACCAACTTTTCCCACAGCGGATACCACCACTCGCTGCCCATCGACGGCGTCAACGGCTCGCGCCCCCCCGCCATGTCGGGATTGACGTTGCAGCCGACGAAGCCCAAGTCGTTAACGCAGCGATCGAGCTCGTCGGCCCATTCCGTCGGCGCGACGCCCGGCGACTGCGGCAGCTGGCAGACCGGAGAGATCTTGTCTGGAAAAAGCTTGGCGACGCGCGCGATCAAATCGTTGCAGGCCTCGGTCCAGTAACGGCTTATGAGGGGCGAGCCAAAGTGATGCCCCATCGCGCCGGCCTGCGGCGAAAACAACAGCCGGTCGATGCCGGACTCCTGCATGCGTTTTAGCTGGCCCTGCATCGAGCGAGCGACCTCCTCGTCGCTGATAATGAGCTTAGCGCGCACCGGCTTGGCGAGGTTCGTGATTTGTTGCCCGCGGTAGGCCTGAAGTTGCGCCGGCGCCGTGGTGAAATGAGTATGAGCGTCGATGATCATTTGGAGCCTCCTAAAGGTTCAAAAAGTTCAAGCCGTTCAATCGCTGCGCTCCGTTCAAGACGTTGCGGAGCAACGCGGTTGAGTTGACTTTCGTCCTTCGACATCACTCAGGATATGTAACCAGTGAAAGCCGAAATCCATAACTCCAAACCCGCGCTGATTGTCAGATCCAACCTGCTTTGCTATAGCAATCTTCTGAAGAGTGTTCAAAACTCCGCTTCAAGGCCGCTTTTGATTTTCATCGACTTGAACGTTTTGAACGACTTGAACGTTTTGAACGACTCGTAAGGAGTTCATATATGCCAGACATACCCCGCCTTAACGGCGTAATCAAAGCCCTTGAACAAAACCAAACCGCTTTCGTCGCTTTCACGCCCGTCGACGTCGAAAGCGCCGTCGCGATGGCGAGCTCCAAGCTTGACGGTGTCGCCTATGAAATGGAGCACGCGCCGCTCGATTTTCCCGGGCTGCGTCAGGCACTCCAGTTCATGCTCGACCGCCGCCAGCTCGTCGATCGGGGCACATTGGCACCGGCGGTGACGCCGATGGTGCGCATCCCGCCCAACGGCATCGAGATGAACAGTTGGATTGCCAAGCAGGTGCTCGACATCGGCGTGTTTGGCATTATCTTTCCGCATATAAGCTCGGTCGAAGAAGCCTGGAACGCCGTCGGCGCCTGTCGCTATCCGCGCTTGTCCGCCGCGCCGATTTATAATCCGCCGGGTATTCGCGGCGATGCTCCCGCGCGGGCGGCGCGCTACTGGGGCCTGACACAGCAGGAATATTATCGCCGCGCCGACGTTTGGCCGCTCGCGCCGGATGGAGAAATTCTCGTCGTCATCCAATGCGAGGAAACACGCGCCATCGACAACTTGCCAAGAATTCTCAAGGAGGTGCCCGGTATCGGCGTCGTCTTGATTGGAGAAGGCGATTTGAGCCAGGAGCTCGGGCATCCGCGCGAATACGAGCACCCAGTGGTGGCCGATGCCATTAATAATATTCTCAAGATCTGCAAGGAGCACAACGTGCCCTGCGGCCATCCTCACCCGGACGCGCATAACATCGAGCGCTTGGTTGCAAGTGGCTACCGATTTCTCATGCCCTCGTCGCCGCGCTCGTTCGGCGTCCTCGATCAGGGACGCAAGCTCGCCGGCAGGAGTTAGAAATAAGTTATCCCGCAGCAAACTGAAGAAGCATCAAAACAATCGAGAACCACTTACTTGCTGTCACCCCCGCATGTCTGTAGCGGGGGTCTACCATCGGAATTTCTCCTGGATTCCCGCTAAATACATGCGGGAACGACGGACTGCGGTAAGGAATTAAATTCTACGCAGTCGAAAATCACAAACGTTTGCCACGTGACCTATATGCGTGCATGATCGTCGAAGAGAGACTCTTCTGTCAATTTGCTTGCTCGACTCATCGGCTCATCCAGCAGACCCTTTTTTATTCTGCTTGAAGGCTGTTACCGTCCTGTAACATTCACCTCTCATTACCCTACAGTACCTCGCCGTTCCCCTACAGCACTATTCTTCGCTGTTAAACGTTGTTGGGCGAGCGATACCCCTTTTAGCGGTGAAAATGTTCACTCTTTAAGCACTGCCTGTTCGAGAAACAGGCAATTTCCCTGCGATCAAGTGAGATATTTTGCAATTTGGCGCGGATTTCCAAAGTGAGTCCGTGGCATAACAATTGCGCACTTTTTAAAACAAAAAAGAGATAGCATCACACGGATTCAGCCGAGTGTCGCTCGCCACAGCCGTGAATATTTTTTAGTCGATTGCGAAGATCTACAGCAATAAGTGGAATCGGACGAATTATGCATGATGTAAAAAAGTTGTTAGTCCCCATCGATTTTTCCCAGGAGTCGGAGAAAGCGCTGATGTACGCTTCATCCTTGGCAAAACAGTTAAATGCCGAACTTATCGCCTTGCACGTAGTCGAGGATATCACGGAAGGAGAGAGTCTTCTTTCATTCGTATTTCCTCCCGAAGGTTGGCCATTTTTTGACGTGCAACCGCGACTCCGTCCGCTCGATGTTCTGCTCCGAGAACGGGCCCTCGACCTGTGGAATTTCATCGATCGAACGATTCGCGACAGAAGCCCAATAAGAGTTAAGAGACTTGTAAGGTTGGGGGCTCTGCGCGAGGAGCTCGCCTCCGTGGCGCGGGAAGAACACATCGATCTCATCGTCTTCGAACTGCGCAAGCGGTTTCTTTTCCGCAGTATGGCAACTCGAAAGCTGCTCAAGATGATCAACAAGCTTCCGTATCCCGTTCTGCTGGCGCCCCCTATCGAGGAGGACACTCCCATACGAGGAAAACGGCTGCGCATCTTTAACCGTATTCCGGCCGAGAATCCCGCCTAGAAGCAGTGAGCTCCTCCGTGCTCGTACTCCCTGCGAGTGAACGAGGATCACCGAGACATTTGAGCCACGAAATGCCGCCGCCGATCAGTTTATGCTAGCCGCGCATCCCCGCGGACGGTAATCGTCCAGATCACGTTAAGGATCTCGAGCCAATTGCCTCGCCCCAAATTGCACCGTTCCGGCTAAGATGGTAATTCAGCAGCATGTCCAAATTCACGGAGTTCTGCGCGGACCACTTCAAGAAATATTTCGAGCTTCATCCTACCGACGCCATTTACTACGGAGTCGAAGGTTTTGATCACCTTCTGAACGATTATTCAGACGACACTTACAAGGCCGAAAAAGCCTTTGCCGAAGAATCGCTAACCACCCTGCGGCAAATCTCGGTCGAGGACCTCGATCAAGACGAAGCCATCGATTGCGCCTTGCTCGAAGGCAAGCTCACCATTCAAAATTACGAGCACGCCAAAGAAGACTACCGCCTCAAGTGGCCGGACACCTATTCACCGATCGATGCGATTTACATCCTCACGGTCCGATCGACCAACGACTTGGCTGGCAATCTGTTGAGCCGTTTGAATCGAACACCGGCGCTGATTCGCCAAGGCATTGCCAATCTCAGTGGCGGCGAAGCGAACCCACCGCGGCTCTGGACCGAAATGGCCATCGAAGGCGCAAAAGGCGGAGTGAGCTTTTTAGAAAATCTCGCGATGCATCCAAAGATCAAAGAATCAGTGAAGGACGTGGCCGGATTGCACGCCGCGGTGGAGACAGCAAAAAATGCCGTGAACGATTTTGCCATCTTTCTCGAGCGTGATCTGCTGCCGCGCAGCCGCGGAGTCTACGCGGTTGGCGAGGCGCACTATAATCTGTTGCTTAAGAAGAAACATTTTTTAAGTCACGATGCTCAGACTCTGCTATCACTGGGAGAAGATTTGTTCGCGAAAACGAAGAAGGAACTCGGCGACCTCGCCAACGAACTCGCGCCGGGGAAAGATATCGAAGGCGTCGCCCGCTCGATCCAAGACAGCCACCCGGCAATCGACGAAGTTCTTCCGGCCTATGAAAAGGCGATGGAAGCCGCGCGTGATTTCGTCAGGGATAGGAAACTGGTTTCCTTTCCGCCCAAAGAAGAGCTGCACGTCGTGCACACGCCGGAATTTCGCCGCCACGAGATCCCGTTCGCGGCTTATTTATCGCCGTCGCCCAAAGATCCCGATCAAGTTGGCTACTACTACGTGACGCCTGTTACCGAAAATGATTTACTCCGCGAGCACAATTGGGTGGGCCTGGAAAACACTTCGGTTCACGAGAGTTATCCCGGGCATCATCTTCAATTCTCGATTGCCAATTGCACGCCGGCTGCTTCCACGCTGCCGCGTCTGATGAACGAGTCGTCGGTTTTCTACGAAGGCTGGGCGCTTTACTGTGAGCAGCTCATGCAGGAGCAAGGTTTTCTGAAAAGCAAGGAACACCGTTTTGTGATGCTCAAAGATCGTCTCTGGCGCGCCCTGCGAATCATCATCGATGTTAAAACTCAAACCGGAAAAATGAGCTATGACGAAGCTGCCGACTTGATGGTGCGAGAGCTCCACTTCCCGCGCGCCCAAGCTTGTGGCGATCTCAATTGGTATAGCCAGTCGCCCTCAGTCCCGATGGGCTACGCTCTCGGCTGGTCAATTATCAATCGTCTGCGCGACCAGGAACAAAAGCGGCGTGGAGAAGAATTCAGCTTGCGGGAATTCCACGACAAGTTGCTCAGCGCGGGAAGCATCTCGTTGCCTCTCGTTGAGAGGAGATACTTCAGCGCATGATCCGAAACGACTGGAACGAGTGGAACTACTGGAACTATTGGAACGGGGCGAATCATTCAAGCCGTTCCAGTCGTTGGATAACAGACTCCCTCGTTTTTGAACCTTGAACTTTTGAACATTGAACCCTTGAACGCATGAGTCCACCGTCAAAGAAACTCAAATCGCCCGCACACAAGGGCCCCCTGCTTGGCGCCCACATGTCCATCGCCGGCGGCGTTGGCAACGCGTTGCTCCACGGCAAAAAAGTCGCGTGTGACGCTATTCAAATCTTCACTAAGTCATCACGCCAGTGTGCGGGAAAACCGTACACGAAGGAGGAAATCGAACAGTTTCGCGTTAATCGGCAGGACACCGGCATCACCACTATCATTGCTCACGACTCTTATTTGCTTAATCTAGGATCACCGGACGGGGGATTAAGAAAGCAGTCCATTACCGCATTTATCGACGAGCTGGAACGCTGCGAGGTTCTCGGTGTCACCAATCTCGTCGCCCACCCGGGCGCCCACGTCGGCGCCGGCGAAGCGGAAGGCATCAAAACCATCGCCAAGTCGCTGGACGAAGCGCACAAAGCTTGTCCCGGCTACACAACCAAGGTCACTTTGGAAATCACTGCAGGCCAAGGTTCAACTCTCGGATATCGTTTCGAGCAGATCGGCGATATCATGGACGCAACCAAAGAAAGCGAACGCCTGCGCGTCTGTTTCGACACCGAGCATGCTTTCGCTGCCGGGTACGACATCCGCACCAAGGAAGGTTACGAGCGAACGTTTGTGGAATTCGACGAGGCGATCGGCATCGACCGTCTCGCCGCCTTTCATCTCAACGACTCGAAAAAAGAATTTAATTCCCGCGTCGACCGCCACGAGCA
>DASPXM010000023.1:0-13647 GCA_035637295.1 Verrucomicrobiia bacterium | reverse complement strand
GATGACGGCGTCGTAGGTGCGACCACCCGCCACACCGTTTTTCGGAGCAAGCTGCAACAAAGCCGCATACGATTTAGCGGTCAATGCGATAACTGTCGCCGACTTCATGAAATTATTCTCCAATAGAGTGAAGGCCGCTTCCGGAGATATGCGATGCGGCGGGGGAAGGCGGGTAAGTACGGCATACGCCTCAACCAGAGCCGGAGCCGCAACAATCATTTTCTCCCGCCGGGTGAGCCGTCGCTCGATTTCATTGGCCGCCGATTCATGATGTTCATGCCACGAACATACCGCGGCAATCATGCAGCTTGTATCCGGGAGGAAAGAGGGCGGCATTCTTAGGTGGAACCGACGGAGCGTTCTCTTCGCAACCTTTTACGGGTGCGCTCGACAGTGTCCGTCGAGAGACGCGGAGTGTCCTGGGTGGGGACCGCCACAAGCAATCGGCCCTTCCGTTCGAGTTTGACCGGTAGGGGAGCGGGGGTAATGGCGATCTTGCCGTTCTCCCAACGAACATCGAGCGGCATCCCGGGCTTTATCCCGGATTCGCGGCGAATGTCTTTCGGAATCACCAGTCTACCGGCATGATCGATGGTCGTTTTCATGGTAAAAAAATTACCATTTTCTTTACCGTCTGGCAATTCAAGATTGATTTGAAGATAAGATACCATCAATCGCTGAGTTCACGATTGATGTGGGTGTCATGCTCGACCCCGAGAGCTACGGATTCGCAATCTCCCAAAGAACGATCGCGCAAATCCTCCAGGCGTCGTTCGGCGGAAAAACCCGCCCGTGGAGCAGTGGCCATACGATCGATGGGCCTAACGCTTACGCGTAACTAAATTAACGGGATCGTTTAGTCCGGTGCGTCTTTGATACAACCGGACACAAGCGTCACGGATGAAACTCATGGTCAGGGTTTCCATCTGGACTTGTCCAGTTCTGGTTTGATATTCGAGCTCTAAAGCCGCGTCAGACGAAGAACCGCTGTTGTTAATCCATCGCAGGTAGCCGCTCTTTTTGTCGATATATTCCCCCAACCGTACGAAGTATTTCGGGAATGCTGTCGAATCGTATCTCACCGGTCGACTGACCGCGCCGCCTTCGCCCCTCACGATCGATCATTTGTATTTTCTCTTTCGAAAATATCATTTCGATAAGGCCGGTGTACGGTGGATTCGGATCTCCGCATTGCAGGCGAAATTCGATTAGACTGAATTTGCATGCTTGCTCAATTGCAAATCCGCAACTGATGCGCGAGCCGGAACTTGTTGTATTCGGCGCTTTATGCTAGTCGGCGGTGAGTCCAGAAGAATCGTTTCGTGTAATGATGCAACGGCGCCACGGTTTATTGATAGGTTCAGTTTTCATCTATTTGCTCTCAGTATTCTCGGCAGCGAACGCTGGTGGAACGCGGGTCATCATCGCTTATAGCTCCATCAATCCCAATTCTTCGCAACTCGAGATCGGTCGCGCGCAGGGTTTTTACCGCAAGTACGGCCTGGAGCCGGATATTATTCTCGTGCGCAGCAGCGCGACCGCAAGCGCCGGTTTGGCTGCCGGAAATATCCATTTTGGTTTCATCGGCGGCTCGGCGCTTCTGAATGCCGCCGCGGAGGGGTTGCCGCTCAAGATGCTGGCTTCGTTCGACGCCCAGCTCACCTATGACATCATCGCCAGACCGGAGATCAAGAGCATCAACGACTTAAAAGGAAAAAAATTCGCTGTCGGTTCGCTCGGCGGGACGCCGTGGATGGCGGCGAGGCTGGCATTCGAATATCTCGGTCTCGACGAAAAAAGAGACCGCATTCAAATCGTCGCGATGTCCAACCAGACGAGCCGTTACCATGCGCTGGAGCAAGGCTCCGTTGACGCCGCGATCCTTCAAGGGAACTTCAGCCGTTCCCTCAAGGCCAAGGGATTCAGCGTTATCGTTGACCTCGAGCAAGCTAAGATTCCTTTTGTCGGCGCTGGGGTGGTTGTTTCTTCGCGATTTTTGCGAGAAAACCAAGGCACGATAGAGAATCTGTTGAAAGCGCTATTGGAGACCCAAAGTTTTATCAACGCTTCTGAGAACAAGCCGGCGGTGTTGAAAACAATGGGCGTCTATCTCAAGGAGGGAAATCCGCCGGCGCTCCATGACGGATTTCAGGTTCTGAGCGCCAATATGAGCCGCAAACCTTTTCCGTCCATCGCCGGCCTTAACAACATCAAGCGGATCCTGGCGGTCTCCAGCGCCAAAGTCGGCAACGTCAAGTCCAACGATTTGATCGATGATAGCTTCATGCGCAAGTTTGATAGGAGCGGATTGCTCGATCGCGCGCTGGCAGGGTCGCTGTAGTAACTAGCTGGGAAGTATTTATGGAGGCAGAGATGAAACAGGCAAAATTGGTCCATATCGCCGTGCGCTCCGGAGAGCCCCGTTCGTTGGCGGAATTTTACAAGCGCGCTTTTGGGCTCAAAGAGGTGCTCAGCAACCGTAGAGCGGTGGATCTGTGGGACGGCCATCTGTTTTTGGCGATCAATCCGCCTTCCGCGACCGGTCCGATGGGGTTGAACCACTTCGGCTTCGTTGTCGATGACGTTGAGTCTCTGCGGCCGGTTTTGAGCCGTGCCGGAGCATCGAAAGTGGAAGCGCGTCCCGCCGGCAGATCATTCACCGATTGGCGCGTTCACGACCCGGAAGGTAACCCCATTGATCTTTCAGGGAGAGGTTACAACACGATCCCGGCAGAACGGCTGCAAAATGGAACCGACGATCGGGCTATAAACGCGGTGCGCCGGCTCGTCATACTCTCACAAAAGCCGGAGGAGCTGGCGCCATTCTATACGGAGGTCTTCGGGATGGACACGGTCAAAACGGCCGCGCATAAAGTGGTATTGACCGACAGCGTGATGCAGCTGGTGTTGCTGAACCTCGATCCCAACCCAGTTAGCGGTCTTTACTGTTACGGGCTCGCGGGGAATGAAACCTCGGATGAAGTGCTCCGGCGTGTGGAAGATAGCAAGCTCGCCGTTTCTTGGGGACCGGATTGGGTCGACGAAGGCAAGCGGCAGATGCATCTCCGTGATCCTGAAGAAAACCTCGTGACCGTCTTCGGAATGAACTAGCCCCGCAGCCGATGGCCCGGATCCCGTTGCACCGTCAAACCTCTACGATCGGATCTACTGCCTTACGGCTGTCCGATTTCTGACAGAAACAATTTGCGGGTAATTTGATCAAGGGGGGAGATCGCTTTGATCGCAAGCCTTGATCCATCAGGTCACCCCACAGATTAAACATTCGGGCGCTGTCGTGAGCCTAGTCGAACCATCGATAAAAGCATTAACTATTTTCGTGGAAGGCGCGGAAACGAGTATACCGGACGTTATTACTATTTAATGTTCCTCTCAGCTTGTAAACGCTAACACACAGTTCGTAGATCGCGGAGCCCGTGCGATCGTCAATAACTCGATCGCCCTGAACCGTTTCGTATTCAATCCTGACGACGGGCATTCTCTCAGTCGAGGCATTGTTGGAAACACTCAGTAATCGAGCTGCTTTGCTAGTCACGTAACTCCCGATCGCCCACAAGATTTGGGACAAGCTAAGAAAGTCCTTAACCGCCGAATCACGATCACTTCTCTCTCGTGCTTTGCGATCCAACTGCTCGATATCATCTAAGGCGTAATGCACGGTGACAGGGGTGGGAGCCGGGGGCGATTGGTAACCAGCCTCGACAACGTAGAGGTCAGCTTCGTATCTTATGTGAAAGGTTTTGATACCCCGCAGTTCTAAGTCCTGGCCGATGGTGCGTAGGGCTTCTGGAAAAAAAATGGCAGACATGAATAAAGTTCCTCGGATGCTTGGCTAAAATTGACCGTTAGTCGCAACACAAGCATAGAAGCACAACACGTGCCAGCTGGAAGAAGGTTAGTTATGAAATTTTCTTAGGGCAAAGAAATCGTAACCGCGGTGTCAAATGCCTTAGAAATTGAGCCAATTACGGATTTCGATTGTCGCGAGGAGCAGGTACGGGTTTACTCAGGTCACTTTTGCCAATGATGGGTGACAGACGTCTCGTCACACTTGAATGCCGTAACCGCTTAGGATGGCAAGAGACGGCGAGGCCCGGGCGTGAGTGTTGAGTTATCTTGTTCGACTCGATCACACCCCAACAGCCGAATCAGGCGAAACAACTAGCGGATAATTTGATCGGACTGAGATCACCTTGATCGCAACCCTTCCTCGATTGGATCACCCAAGCCATGCGACTGCCGGATTTTACCTATCTTCGAGATCGTCAGGCCATACACCTTCGTCACGCTACCTCCGATTAAAGTGAATTTGCATGTTGCTTAATTGCGCAAATCCGCAACAAGAGAATCAAGTTCGTCCAAATGCCAAACTCGCTTCCACTTTCGCTTCGTGTTAGTTTAGAGCCGCTTTGCAATTTCGCCTCGTCCTGGGCCCGACAGGCCCGCGCAAAGATTCCCCTTCGGTACCAAACAATTAATGGCGAACCGGCAGCTCGAATCCATCTGGACGCGCACGTTTGTGCTGCTCTGCGGAGCGCAATTTTTGGGCTATGCGCAGCACTCCGTGCTGACGCCGATCTTACCCCTGTACGTCACGCAACAACTTGGCGGATCGCCTTTCATCGTCGGCATCGTGCTCGCCTGTTTCGCGGCAACGAGCGTAATCGTCCGGCCCCTGGTAGGCCATTGGGCCGATCGTTGGAGCGAAACCGGTGTCATGATCGCGGGATTGCTTTTTCAAGGTGCGAGTATTTTTCTTTGTTTCATTCCTTTCGTGGGCGCCACGATGCTGGCAAACGGTCTGCGTGGCATCGGCTGGGGCGGACTCAATACCGGAGGCTACTCGCTGCTGGCACATATAGCACCGGAATCGCGTCGTGGCGAAGCCTCCGGCCTTTACAGCGGCGTACAAGGCGCCTCCTCGATCTTATTTCCCGCCTTCGCCCTGTGGCTGCTCCACGCCTCATTCGGCAGTTTCGGCGTTGTCTTCCTGGTTTCGGCGATTTTTTCCTGGGTCGGCGCCGCGCTTGGCGGGGTGATGGCCCTCCATGTCCCTCACATGGTTGGCCGCGACGCGACGTCGGAGTTATCCGGCCAGTGGTGGCGCGAAATTTTCCATTTCATCGAGCACGATATTTTGCTGCCATCGATCATGCTTTGTTGGCTCAACATCTCGCTCCCTTCGATTACAAATTTTAGCGTTCTTTACGCCGGCGAGCTCGGCATCGTCAATTTCGGTGCGTTTTTCGTCGTCGTCGGCATCACCAGTTTGCTTGCTCGCCCGCTGCTTGGCCGTCTCTCGGACATCATCGGCCGCGATCTCTCGATTGCCACTGGGTTCGGTTTACAGTTGATGAGCCTGCTTCTGATCACGATCATGTCCAATCTCGCGGGTATGATCATTTGCGGCGTGCTTTACATGCTTGGCAACGCCATCGGCAGCTCGACAACCCTGGCAATCGCTGTGGAGCGCGCCGATCCGCGCCGTCGCGGTAAACAAATGGCGAGCTTTTCCGTCGCCTATCCGCTGAGCTACGGCGTGGGCTCACTAATCACCGGCAGCGCGGTCGAGGCTGCCGGTTACGTCGGGATGTTTTTCGTTTTAGCCGCCGTGCAGGCATTGGGACTAATTTTCGCGCTGGTCAATGCGCCGAAACTGCGATCGCCGGCGAACTAAGACAATGCAATTCGATGACCAGTGACAAACCCGAATCGATTTGGACCCGCGCCTTCGCGCTGCTCTGTTTAGCTGAGTTTCTTGGCTACGCGCAACACTTCATTCTTCAGCCGACATTTCCGCTTTATATTACTCATCTGGGAGGCTCGCCTTTTGTCGTCGGACTGGTCATCGCTTCGTTCGGCGTCACCAGCGTGATATCCCGCCCGATCATAGGTTACTGGGCGGATCGTTGGAGCGAGACCGGCGTGATGATCCTGGGGTTATTGACCCAAACCATAAGCATCTCCCTCTGCTTCTTACCGTTTGCCGGCGCGACGATGTTCGCCAATGGTCTGCGCGGCATCGGCTGGTCCGGCATGAATACCGGCGGCTACGCGTTGCTGGCGACCGCCGCGCCCGTGGACCGGCGCGGCGAAGCATCCGGTTATTACGGAGGTGTGCAATCTGCTGCGACGATCATATTTCCAGCGGTAGCGCTTTGGATCATCGATGCGCACTTTGGCGGCTTTGGCGCGGCGTTCCTGGTGGCGATGAGCCTTGTTCTTGCCGGCGCTGTTGCGGCCTATGCTCTATCCCGAGCGGTTCCGCAGCGCTCACGCAACACCCAAGTCCAACCCACAGAAGCTTGGTGGCGTGAAATCATCAACGTCTTCGACCGCCACATCTTGCTAGCTGCGGCGCTCCTTTTCACGCTGCATCTTTCGCTGCCCTGCCTGTCGAGTTTCGTCGTGCTTTACGCGCGCCAACTCGGCATCAGCCACTTCGGCTGGTACTACGTGGCGATCGGCGTAACCAGCACGCTCGCGCGGCCTCTGCTCGGTCGCCTATCGGATAAGATCGGCTGCGGCCGTTCGCTCATCGTCGCTTTTATCCTAGAGACAATCGCCTTACTGTTGTTGCCCATAGTTAGCACCCTGGTTGGTGTGATACTCAGTGGCTCACTCTACTTCATGGGTTCGGCCATCGGCGGTTCGCGCATTCTTGCGCTGGCGATGGAACAAGCCCCGGCCGAACGGCGCGGGCGTGCCATGGCAAGCTTTTCCGTCTCCTTCCCGCTGAGTAACGGAGCGGGCGCTTTGCTGAACGGGTTCGTCGTCGACGTGGCCGGCTACCGATGGATGTACATTGTCGCGGCTGTAATGTGCGCTTTCGGCCTACTGCTGACATGGAAACAGTGGTCGAAGCTGAAATGAGTTCGGTTGCGATCGACCACGGCAGGGTTGTTGTTGCCGTCGACAAGATGAGTTAAGCATGAGTCGGATTATACATTGCAGTAAGACTAAGGAGTCTAGACGATGAAGAGTCGCCTTTTCGTACCGCTGATCTTAGCATTGCTTGTGTCGGCGATTGCTTGCGCTCGCCTGGCTCACGCGAAAAGTTACATCGCCTACATCTCTGATTCCAGCAATTCGTCGGTGGTCTACTGGATCGCCAAAGAGATGGGCATCTTCAAAAAGCACGGGCTCGATCTGGATACCATCTTCATCGACGGTAGCGTGCGCGGGATTCAAAGCTTGATCGCCGGCGATCTCGGCTACAGCGGCGCGGTGGGCACTGCCGTGATCAACGCCAATCTAGCGGGCGCGGACGTCGCGATCGTTCAAAGTCAGATGAATACCTTGCCTTACTTCATCATCGGCAACGCCAAGATCAAATCACCGGAAGATCTCCGAGGTAAAACCGCGGCGGTGCATATACCCGGGACGTCGGCCGACTTCGCCATGCGTTTGGCTTTGACCAAAGCCGGGATTCCATACAAAGACATCAAAGCGGTAACACTCGGCGGCGCTCCCGCAAGGCTCGGCGCGACGATCAATGGCCAAACAGATTTCACCATCGTCAGCGAAGGAGAAAAACTCCACGGCGAAAAAAACGGGCTCAAAGTGATCATCGACATGGCCAAGCTCAAGGTGCCATTCCAATTCAATTGCAGCGTGGCCACGAGAAAGAAAATCAAAGAGAATCCCGACGAGGTCCGTCGCGTCGTCTGGGCTTTGGCCGAAGCGGGGCACTATTTCAAAACGCACAAAGACGAGTCGATTAAAGTCATGCAAAAATATACTCGCGGCTTGGATCGCGCTGTCCTCGAAGGCGCCTACGCAGCCAACTACGAGTTTCTCGTTGAAGATACTTACCCGACGCTCGAAGGTTTGAAGCAGACGCTCGACATCCAAGCCCTGACCGACCCGCGCGCCGGCAAAGCCAAAGCGGAGGACTTCGTCGACCTTCGCTTTGTCGACGAATTGAAGAAATCCGGCTTTCTCGACAAGCTTTATGGTCGGCGGTGAGACCAACTTCTTATCAGCGCAACAAGCGATCGACCCGACGTTTCGCCGAGCTCCCACCGACTCTCATTTCACAAATTGCGTTCGCGAAAGCCGTCTTTCCCATTTGGCTGGCTTACCGAATCGGCGCGACAGTCTGCACGATAGATATTTTTCTTGAGTTGCGATAAGAACAGGCTCGATTGCGAAATACAGTCGAAATCGGAGAAACAATGAAATTTGGCATATTCGTTTTCGGCGACAACCATCCCGACCTCGGCCGTTCCAATCAGAAGTATTACGAAGAAGTCCTGACGATGGCGGAGTGGGCGGAGGAATTGGGCTTCGATTCTTTCTGGCTGGGAGAGCATCATTTTTATTGGTACGGCACCTGCGTTTCTCCGCCAATGATCATCGCTGCTCTCGGGCAGCGGACTAAGAGAATACGGTTGGGGCCGGCAGTAAGCGTTCTGCCGTTTCACCATCCGCTGGTTGTGGCCGAGGAATATGGGTTGGCCGACAATCTCTGCGGCGGCCGGCTGAATTTCGCCATTGGCAGCGGCTTTTCGCCAGTCGAATACAAGACCTTCGGCATGTCGATGGAGGAAGCGCGAGAAAGATACTGGGAGTCATTCGAGGTTATTTTAAAAGCGTGGACGCAGGAGGAATTTTCCCACCAAGGAAAATATTTTCAGATCGAGCATGGCTCGTTGTTCATGAAGCCGATGCAGAAGCCGATGCCGCCGACTTGGGTCGCCGCCTCCAGCGACGAGACCTTGACCAAGACGGGAGAACTGGGATTCTCCACTATGGGGATTCCCTTTGTGCGTTCCACTTCCCTCCTTGAGGTCAAGGAAAAGAACGATTTGTTCAAGGACTCTTATGTTCGCGCCGGCCACAAGGAAGAGCCGGACATCATCGTCGCCCTGCACGTTTACCTCCATCGAAGCGAAGAAGACGCGGTCGCGTCTGCGCGCCCCTGCTTTCAGCGCATCGTGGACTATCTAAAAAAGTACCGCCGTCCGGGAGCGCGTGTGCCTGATTTCGATACGATCAAAAAAGAAAAGCTCGGCGTATTTGCCACCTCCGAGGACGCGTGCGCGATCTTCCGGGAATACGAAAAAGCTGGCGTGACCCACGTGATCAGCATGGTCAACTTCGGTGGCGTCCCGATGGACGACGTAAGGCGCACACTGGAACTCATGTCCAAGGAAGTCTTTCCAAAATTCAAATGAATTTTCTGTGATGGGATTTTCCTCGCCCCGACACTCGGTCGCATTGTCATCTAAGGCCCTTCGACTACGCTCCGGATAAACTCCAGCGAAGAATCTGGACGCTAACAGGGCGAAGGACGAGGCGCTCCTGAGGTCGACGAAAATTATCTTCGAGTCGGCAGGAGTCTTTCCGCGACAAATCTCCAGATGTTTTTCACCATCACTCTGCCGTCTTCCATCCCCTACATTCTCGCCGGACTGCGCACCAGCGGTCGCGCCATCGTCGGCGTCGTCGTCGCTGAGTTTTTCATGTCATCCAAAGGTCTCGGCTACTTCATCAACCTCAAAGCCATGCCCTGGAGATGGCGCCGGCTTTCGTCGCCATCGTGCTTCTGGCTTTTTTCGGCATCATGCTGGTCAGCCTCGTCACTATATCGAAAACCGCTTCTGCAACTGGTAATAAGAATGAAGCTGCACCACCAACTTTTCCCGAGGTCGACATGAGTACGATTAGTAGACGCTTCTCTAGGATCATTATCACGGTTATCCTACTCATTATGATTTCTCCCCTCGCGGCCGCCGAACTGTCTCCCGTCGGTCTTTGGAAAACCATCGACGACAACTCCGGTCAAGCGAAGGGGTTGGTTCGCATTCGAGAAATAAATGGTCGGTTCGAAGGCAGAATCGAGAAAATTTTTCCTAAGCCAGGAGACGACCCCGCGCCCAAATGCGACAAGTGCGATGGCACTCGGCACAACCAGCCGGTGCTCGGCATGACGATCCTTTCGGGTCTTATGAAGCAGGGCGAAGAGTATCAAGGCGGCGAGATACTCGATCCCGAAACCGGCAAGATTTACCGCGTCAAGATGAAGCTCGCCGAAGGCGGCAAGAAACTCGAAGTGCGCGGTTTTATCGGCGTGTCGTTGTTTGGACGCAGCCAGATTTGGCTGCGCGAAGAGTAAGACTATCGCGCCTGCGGCTCGCCCACGAATATGAAGACGCATTGTGCCAATAACAGCGCGAAAGATTCCCGATGACCGAAGTTCGTTTTGTCGACACCACGCTTCGCGATGGCCAGCAAAGCCTGTGGGCTTACAATATGAGAACGGGAATGATCGTCCCCGTGGTCGAGCCGATGGACCAGGCCGGTTTTGAAGCCATCGAGCTCGGCGGCCCCGTGGAATTGCCGAAATGCGTGAGGGAGCTGCGCGAAGATCCATGGGAACGTTACCGGCACGTCATTCCAAAATTCAAACGAACACCACTGAGACTCATCCACGGAACCCGCAGTGGATTTGCAATCTATCCCAACGCGCTTCATCAGCTTTATGATACCTGCATGGCCAACGTCGGAGTTACCGAGGTGCGAATCTCCGATTCCTGGAACGATCCGGCTGATTGGGCCTGGCGTGTCCAACAAGCGAAGAACGCCGGCCTCAAACCGATTATCAATCTTATTTATACCGCTTCACCGCGTCATACCGATGAACACTTCGCGGCCAAGGTTCGCGAAGCAATCGTCCTCGACATCTATCGGATCATTCTCAAAGACCCCGGCGGCATCTTAACTCCCGAACGAACCAAGACGCTCGCTCCAGCTGTGCTCAACGCCGCTAACGGCACGACGGTGGAATTGCACACCCACTGCACGACGGGACTCGGCACGCTCTGTTGCTTGGAAGCCATCAAAGCCGGCATAACTAACGTCAATACGGCCAT
This sequence comes from Verrucomicrobiia bacterium, assembly GCA_035637295.1. Classification (GTDB taxonomy): domain Bacteria; phylum Desulfobacterota; class Binatia; order UBA9968; family UBA9968; genus DP-20. The sequence continues at coordinate 2,752 of DASPXM010000023.1, read as the reverse complement.
TCCGCCCCTCGCTGACGGCTCATCGAATCCGTCCGTATTCAACGTCGCGATGAACGCACGCGCTCTAGGTTACACAGCTTTGATTGACGAAGAGCCGCTCCGTCAAGTTACGAAACATTTCACCGCCTGCGCCAAACAAGAGAATCTCCCGATCGGCAAAACACCCGAATACGATTACGCACAATACGTCCACCAAATTCCCGGCGGCATGATTTCGAACTTGCGACACCAACTGGGTCTCGTCGGCATGGCAAACAAACTCGATCAGACGCTGGAAGAGGCGGCGCAGGTGCGCGCCGAATTTGGCTACCCGATCATGGTCACGCCGCTGTCGCAGTTCGTCGGCAGCCAAGCGGCGATCAACGTCATTGTCGGTCAACGCTACAAGCAAGTGACGGATCAAACAATTGAATACGCCATGGGTATCTGGGGCAAAGAAGGGGCGGCATTCATGGACGCTAACGTTAAAGAAAAAATTCTCAACCGCCCGCGCGCGAAAGAAATCGCCGAGCGGCTGCATCCGACCGATTCCCTGCAAGACTTGCGGCGAAAGTACGGCGGGCAGGGTGTTTCCGATGAAGAAGTATTGTCGCGCTTTTTTACCAGCAAAGAAGATGTCGAGCGGATGCATGCTGCTGGTCCGGCGCGAACTTATGCGACGAACGGCAATCCGCTGTTAAATTTGGTCGCGGAGCTGAGCAAACAAACCGCGCGCACTAGCGTCTTCATACAGAAGCCGAACTTCTTCATCCGTTTGGAAAAGCGCCGGGCGCTTTGAAGGACGACGGGGCGTCTGACATAAGCTCAAACTTTTGAGGTAACTCATGGCACGTGTGGCGCTGATTGAGGAGAATGAACATCCGGAGCTGGCCGATTCCATCGCCAAGATCAAAGGTGCCCGCGGCGGCCGGCTGATTAATATTTACCGTTTGATGTTGCATAGCCCGACACTGGCCAGTGTCTGGTTCGATCTGAATCAGGCGGTGCGCTACGGCACTGAGATTGATGGCAAAAGCCGCGAGTTGGCCGTGATTCGGGTGGCGATCTTGAATGACGTGGAATATGTGCGACGCGCGCACGGTCCGGCTTATGCGTTAAAAGAAGGACTGACGCCCGAGCAAGTCGACGCGGTGGCGAATTGGCAACCGTCGAAATTATTCACAGAACACCAACGCGCGCTGCTCGCTTACACGGATGCGATGACGCGTGAGATTGCCGTGCCGGATGGCGTTTTTGCCGACGTCCGAAAACATTTCACCGAACGTCAGACGGTTGAACTAACCATGCTCATCGGCGCTTACAACATGCTGACGCGATTCTTGAAAGCACTTAAGGTCGATCCGGAAACTTAAAATAGTTCAATGTTCCAGGTTCAATGTTCAAAGTCAGAAACCGGATTGGGCCCTTGAACTTTGAACTTCGAACGAAGCCTTACCAAACATGACATCAAGACCCCCTCTTAAATTCGTCGTCGAAAACGATAGCTTTCTTCGCCTCATTCAGGTTGTCCTCGATCCGACCGCTCCTGAAGAGCGCATCGAGGCATTTGCCCATTTTTGCAAGCATGATCTGCCGGACTTTCGCGGCTGGTGCGACCGAGTCCGCTCAAAAGCGCCGGGTCTTCATCCCGTCGATGTGCGCCTCGTTGATAATCAGGCCGAGCTGCTGGCGAATCTCTTCGGCGCCAGCGTTGCCGTCGTAGAGGAATTAACCATCGGCCCCGAGGAGATAGCCGCCGCCGGAAAAACGCTCAAGTTCGTCCAAAAATATGGTTTCACGACGCGCAATATCGACCGCGCCGCTTGCGAGCGCGCCGGTGTTCAAGTCCTGACCATCAGGCGCCGGGCGAATATTTCCACGGCCGAACAAGGTTTGACGCTGATGTTGGCGCTCGCGCGCCAACTTATGCAGAATGCCAACCTCATAAGCGTCGAGCAGCTAAAAAACGCCGGCTACGAGCCGACCACATATAAACGCTCACACACACCCAACGGGAATTGGGCGCGTATTCCGGGAATGGTTACGCTCTATGGCAGGCAATTGGGTATCGTCGGTCTCGGTGAGATCGGACGAGAACTGGCGCTCCGCGCCATCGCGCTGGGGATGCGCAGCGTTTACTTCCAGCGCACACGCCTGCCGGCGGAGATCGAACAGCAGTATCAGGCGTCTTATTGTTCTTTGGAGGAGTTACTCGCGACTTCCGATTGTGTCAGCCTGCATTTGCCGCGCGGCCCGGCAACAGTTAATTTTATCGGCGATCGCGAACTTTCCGTGATTAAAACCGGCGCGTTTTTGATCAACGTATCACAACCCACTCTGGTCGATCGCGAAGCGCTGCGTCGAGCTCTCGCTTCCGGTCACTTGGGCGGTTACGGGCTCGACACCTTTTACGAAGAGCCGGGCGACGCCGGCGACCCGCTCATCAAATTTCCCAACGTCATCGTCACGCCCCACCTCGGCGGCTCGCCGCGCTGGAATTCCCTCGACGATATTGAAGAAGTGATCGTTAGTCTTAGTCTGTCACGTCATCTTGCCGACTGATTGGGTTCCTTTCTTTTCGGCTGAGATCAACTACCTGCAGCGGGCTGACGGTGTATAAAAAAGTATAAGTTGATAGGGGTCGGAAACGGCTTTCGCCGTCCCCGCCCTCCGAACCGTGCGTGCGGTTCTCCCGCACACGGCTCTCCAGTCGGTGGTTTCCTCATCGGGATTGGCTCGCCAGCTTCCAGGCTGCAGTCGTAGTGAACAGTCC
>DASPXM010000022.1:0-6278 GCA_035637295.1 Verrucomicrobiia bacterium | reverse complement strand
ATTCGCACACTGACAATTGTTGGATTCGCGCTGTTTCATCTCGGGATTGCCTCATGCATGAAAATAGGAATTTTCCCGTATATTGGCACTCTTTCTATGCTGGGATTTTTGCCTCCATGGTTTTGGGAAAAAACTGTCGATGCAGCAAAAACAAAGGACCGATTAGGGCTGCGCATTTATTACGATCAAGATTGCGGTTTTTGCGCGAGATCGGTGCGCTTAATCAAAGCTTTCTTCTTGCTGCCGAAAGTTGAGCTTTTTCCCTCGACCATTGACCCTTCAATTGAACGAGACATGACGCTGCACAATTCGTGGGTCCTGTTAGATGCGAAGGAGAATCGCTATTTCGGGTTTCGTGGTGTAGTCGCGGCGTTAGAAAGTTCTCCGCTTTTCTGGCCTCTCGCCTTAATGGCCAAGTGTCAGTACCTGCGGACCGGTGTAAGTTGAATTGAGTCAAGTGTCACAACGTTCGGAACGCTTAGTTTTGACGATGCATCGAGGGTCATTATCCCTGATCTCTAAATCTCCTTCTCGGCAGCTGATAGTGCACCGTTCGAAGAAGTGGGTGCGAAGTGGGTTCTGTTCTTCGCCGCGCATAGAAGCAGACGGACTGTTCCGCATGTTGTGGCACATAGCCGTTCCGAACGTGGTGACACTTACCCGTTAAGGCGTAACACCCAGCAACCCGTACCCGCGAAGCACCGCTTTCCCACGGCGGGATTTCCGCCTTCTTAGCCAGGTGGAGTTTCCTCTTTCATACGTTGCACCTCCTAGACGGTGGGAGAGCAACGACTATGCCAACAAACAAAGATGATTTGGCGGCAGATTTTTCTACTTTGAAGTCTAGTTCCGGCCATCGCCATATTAGTTTTAGGAAATTCACCTGCGGAATTTCTAAGAACTCGGAATGAAATGATAGGGAACATTCCAAAGATTTCGTCTCCTCAAAGCATCACGCCGGGTGCGGCAGCCGGCTCGGTGGGGGAGCAATTCCGGGGACCCTATACAGCAATCGACAAGTCGCATGAGACAGATGTAAACTCGGGCGCTCTTAGCACTTGACCTCCATAGGAAGTCCGTCGTTCCAATCGCTTTGCTCCGTTCACCACAGGGCCGGTCCGTTCCAGCCGTTCCAAACGTTCAACCGCTTTGCTCCGTTCAAAATTTTGAATCCCAAAAACTGGGAAAGGGGGGCCACGTTTCGGAAATTCTTGAAATGTCGAAATGAGCAGCAACTTGTTAAATGAAGAGCGATTGCGAGATTAGTTAAAGTCACACGGCAGAGCCGCACCCCCGCCAGACACTTCTATACAAGATGATGACAGACAAGAACACCTCGATCTGTTATCTCAATCGGCTTCGAAACACGCGCTTGATCTCCTAGCCTGCTGTCTCACGAGCAATCACGCTCACTTTGTGGTGGTGCCCCGTCAGGAGAGATCGCTGGCGCGCACGTTCGCGAAGCGCATCGCAGATACACGCGGATGGTCAATTTCCGTGAAGGTTGGCGGGATCATCTGTGGCAGGAGCGCTTCCATTCTTATCCGATGGACGAACGTCATTTGCTTGCCGCCGTTCGATATGTGGAGATGAATCCGGTTGACGCGGGATTGGTGGAGAGAGCGGAGGACTGGGAGTGGTCGAGTGCGCGCTATCATTTAGGGATCAGCACTGCCGATCGGATTGTTCGAGAGCAGAGGCTCTTTGGATTAGTGAATGACTGGCGAAAGTATCTGCTGGATGCTAATGGCCATGACAATACCAACTATGAACTGCATTTGCGCACGGGACGGCCTTTAGGAGCCGCTGATTTTCTCGATCAGTTGGAACAGTTAATCGGCACGAGTCTGCGGCGCAAGAGGGGCGGCTGGCAGAAACGTAGGAAAAGAAAACGGAGCGTACTGTCGCCGAAATTCTCCCCCACTCAGCGCTGGATCGTGGAAACGTATTCAGCGATCGCCTTAACCCTCGCGGCTGAAGTAGTTGCCGGTTCTTTTTGCGACGAGGCTTCCTTTTCGAAAATTTCTCCCCACACGGGCATTTTTGATTCCCCATGCGCACCTATTCGCGTCTTGCCGTCGATCGTGGCGATCACTTTATCCAAAGGAAAGACTCCATTGTTCCTTTTTTTAAGTTGGGTTAAGTCTGCTGGTTTGACCTTTAAAGAGCGGCTAACCGTTCCGTCCCCCTTTCCTTCCACGCCGTGGCACGAAGCGCAGTAGCGCAGATAGTAGGCGCGACCTTGATCTCCTTCAGCTGCCCACGACATCGGCCGAACCATCCCCATACCCAACACAATCGCTGATGCTGTGATTGCGAGTTTGGTTATCATGAGTGTCTCCTTTGTGTCATGTTTGCTACGCACACTCATTCTCGGCCAAGAATCGTCCGCCAGGATCGCTAAACATTTCGTATGCCGAAGTGATTTCGTCCGTGCTGATTCCTTCTTTGGTGAGACACGAAAACTTCGCGATTCGTGGTTTCTTGAGTTCCGCCACTTTTTTCTCAAGGTAACCATCCCCATCGTCTCGCATTGCCGCGGTGATCTTCTCGCCGTGGATCGCGTAGTAAGCCTACCCGTAACGCTGTATGGAGCGTTATAACCGCGGAACAAAACAACGGCAAGAGGATGAAAAGGGGGGCAGCCTACGCCGGCCAAAGATTTCTGAAATTCTTAGATCGCTGAAAAATTGCGGTTCATCCTTGGACAACGCTCAGAGCCCGCCCTGAGTTGATGAGAGGGACGCGAGGAGGAGCGATTGAGCTTATTATAGAATTTTCCGTTCTGCTGAGCCTGACGAAGCATGAGGCTCTCCAAACACGCCGGCGCTGTAAGGCGCCTTACATCCGTTCCCAGGACTGAAGCATCAGCATGTAGTTGGCGCGCTCGTATATCTGTGGGTTGGGAATCCGCTCCTGGCTCATGTTGCCGCGCATCTCGTTGAGTGAGGACCATTCGTTTTCTTCCATCCATGCTTCAAGGTCGGCGCGAACTTTCCTGAGGTGGCCGGGGCCGTTCTGCAGCAGCGCCGACACCATCTGCGTGATGTGCGCCCCCGCCATCGTGGACTTCACTACGTCCAGGGCAGTGTGAACCCCGCCGGTAACCGCGAGTGAGGCCTTGACCCGTCCCGCAAGCGCGGCGATTCCGCGCAAACGCAACGGCAGCTCGGAAGAGTCCGAAAGTTGCAAAGTGCGCAATACGTTCAGCTCCTGCACGTCGATATCGGGATCGTAGTAGCGGTTGAACAGCACCAGCCCATCGGCGCCGGCGCGGTCAAGCTGGCGCGCGAAGTGGGCGAAGGCGGTGAAGAACGGCGAAAGTTTCACAGCCAGCGGAATTTTCAATCCATGTTTCACTTCGCGAACCATCTCGAGGGTCTGGCGCTCGACCTCGCTTCCGCTCGTCTCAAAGTCGGTCGGAGCGTGGTAGACGTTCAGCTCCAGAGCGTCCGCTCCGGCTTGCTCGATCAGGCGCGCGTAGGAGAGCCAGCCGCCTGGAGTCATGCCGTTAAGCGAGCCGATAACCGGGGTCCGCGCCGTTTGCTTCACGCGCTGCACGTGATTGAGGTACTCGTCCGGCCCGAGCACAAAGGAGTCGGGACTCGGAAAGAAAGTTACGGCCTCGGCGAAAGCATCGTCGTGACTGTTCCAGTGATCATGGGTCGCTTCCGCTTCGCGCGTGATCTGCTCCTCGAAAAGCGAGCGTAAAACGATCGCAGCGGCGCCCGCGTCCTCGAGCTGCTTGACGGTGTCGAGATCGTCGCTCAGCGGTGACGCGCCCGGGACTAGGGGGTGCGGCAGCCTGATGCCGAGATAATTTGTGCTGAGATCCATGCGATCCTCCTACTTTGCCGGCTTCGAGACTTCGATGTCTGCGTCCTTGGCTTCGACCTGTGGCACCGTGATGCCAGCGAGTTGCTCGTAGATCGCGTAGCGCTTCTGCGCGGCCTCGTGAGCCTCTTTGAGAAAATGCTTGAAGCGCGCGGGGTCTGTGCGCTCGACCACGCGGAAGCGCGCCTCGTTGCGCATGTAGTCGGCGACGCGCGCTTTCGGCGGACCATAGTCGAGATGGAGCGGCGGTTCGCCCTTCGCCAGGCGGCGCGGATCGAAACGGTATAGCGGCCATACGCCGGAATCCACCGCCAGCTTCTGCTGTGACATGCCGTGAGCCATATCGTAGCCATGGGCGATGCAATGGCTGTAGGCGATGATGAGCGAAGGCCCGGGATAGGCTTCGGCCTCGAGAAATGCCTGCACCGTTTGCGGCATTCTTGCCCCCATGGCGACGCGGGCGACGTACACATGCCCATAGCTGTTTGCCAGCAGTCCCAAATCTTTCTTTGCCGTGCTCTTTCCCGCTGAGGCGAATTTTGCCACCGCGCCAAGCGGGGTCGCTTTGGATTGCTGGCCGCCGGTGTTGGAATAGACTTCGGTGTCGAGGACCAGCACGTTGACGTTGCGGTCGCTCGCGAGCACGTGATCGAGGCCGCCGTAACCGATGTCGTAGGCCCAGCCGTCGCCGCCCAGCAGCCAGATACTTTTCCTGACGAGATAATCGGACAGTACTTCCAGTCGCCGCGCCTCAGGCGCGTCCATTGCGGCCAGCTTCCGGCGCAGCGCCTTCACGCGTTCGCGCTGTGCCGCGATCCCAGACTCACTCGTTTGGTCGGCTGCAAGCAGCTCCTTTACCAGGGTGTCGCCCAGTTCCATCCCGAGCCGCTCGACCAGTGCACGAGCGGCGGCCATGTGACTATCGACTCCCAGGCGAAAGCCGAAGCCGAATTCGGCGTTGTCTTCGAACAGCGAGTTGGACCAGGCCGGACCGCGTCCGTCGCGATTCGTTGTGTACGGAGTGGTGGGCAGGTTGCCTCCGTAGATCGACGTGCAGCCAGTGGCGTTGGCGATCAGCAGCCGATCGCCAAAAAGCTGGGTGAGCAACTTAATGTAGGGCGTTTCGCCACAGCCGGCGCACGCACCCGAGTATTCGAAGAGGGGCTCGAGAAACTGCGAGCCCTTGTGATCAAGCCGCGTCACCTCGCTGCGTTCGGTTTCCGGCAAGTTCAAGAAGAAAGCGTAATTTTCGCGTTCGGCTTCGCGCAGCGGCGGCATCGGCTGCATATCGATCGCTTTATGCCGCGGGTTGGTCCGGTCCTTGGCCGGGCAGACATTGACGCACAAATTACAGCCCGTACAGTCCTCGGGCGCGACCTGGATCGTATAATCTTTGTTCTTGAAATCGAGACCTTTATAGGGCGTCGACTTGAATGTTGCAGGAGCACCTTCACGCTCGGTGGGGTCGTAAACCTTGGCGCGGATCGCAGCGTGAGGACAAACCAGCGCACACATGTTGCACTGGATGCAGATGGTCGTGTCCCAGACCGGAATCTCGAGAGCGATGGCGCGCTTCTCCCATTTGCCGGTGGCCACGGGCCATGTGCCGTCGACAGGGAAGGCGCTCACCGGCAGCAGATCTCCTTTGCCCGCCATCATCACTGCCGTGACCTTTTGCACGAAATCGGGCGCCCTTTCGGAGACCAGCGGCGGCCGATTACGGCTGGCGCTCACGGCGTCGGGCAGCGAGATCTCGTGCAGACGCGCGAGGGTCTGATCGACCGCCTCAAAGTTCCGGCGTACCGTGTCCGCGCCCATCTTGCCGTAGGTCTTCTCGATCGCCTTCTTGATCTTGGCGATCGCCTCTTCGCGCGGTAGTACACCCGAGATCGCAAAATAGCAGGTTTGCATGATCGTGTTGATGCGGTTGCCCATGCCGGTTTCCTTGGCCACCGCGTACGCGTCGATGGCGAAGAAGCGGATTTTTTTCTCGATCATCTGCTGTTGCAGCTCGCGTGGCAGGCGCTCCCACACGCCGAGCGGGGCTCCCGGAACATTCAACAGGAACGCCGCGGCCGCAGCGGCGTGCTCGAGCATGTCGATCTTGTCGACGAAATCGAACTGATGGCAGGCGACGAAGTTGGCGTTGGTGATCAGGTACGCCGAGCGGATCGGGCGCGGGCTGGCACGCAAGTGCGAGATCGTGATCGCGCCCGATTTTTTAGAGTCGTAAACAAAATAGCCCTGGATGTAGCGGTCGGTTTCCTCGCCGATGATTTTGATCGAGTTCTTGTTCGCTCCCACCGTGCCGTCGGCGCCGAGTCCGTAAAAGAGTGCGGTGTCGACATCGTCGGCCTCAGTGCGCAGCGCCGGATCCCAATTGAGCGAGGTGTGCGTGACGTCGTCGACAATCCCAATCGTGAAGTGGTTGCGCGGCCGTTCTT
>DASPXM010000021.1:0-6344 GCA_035637295.1 Verrucomicrobiia bacterium | reverse complement strand
GCGCACCGCCGCGTTGATACGCCGCAGCACCTCGTGCGAAAAATCTTGTCCGCACACCACCAAGCTGGCTTCCATCTGCGCACAGACTGCCACAAACTATCGCTAGTGTCCAGCGGGGGGAGTTATGGAACATGATCAGCTGTGGGAGAGGGAAGGGTGAGGGACAATTTGCGAAAAACTACCCTCACCTCGATTCCTCTCCCAGAGGGAGAGGAAGCTCGTTAAACAACAAGCAAAACGAGTGCGTCGCAGGTGCTTGGAACATCATTCGTCCGTATCCTTTATTTCTTCACCGCCATTTCGATTGCGTAAATGTGCGCGTCGGGGAGCGGCTTGTATTCGACGCGGTTGTTCAGGCCCCAGAGAAGCTTGTGCCGCCACATGAAACACGCCGGCGATTCTTCCGTTAGGATGCTCATTGCTTGCGATAGATATTGGCGGCGCTTCTTCGGATCAAACTCCTGCTGCTCCTTATCCAAAACTTCATCGAGCTTGGGATTGGAATAACCGATGCGCGGCGTTTCTCCAGTGTGGAAATACTGATGGAGGGCGGCGCTCGGATCCTGCACCGAGCCACGACCCATGTAATAGAAAGGAATCGTGCCTTTTTGCACGTTGGCCCAGAGGGTCGCCCATTCCGGAGTTAGCAATCTGGCGCGGAAGCCCGCGGCGTTAAGCATGGGAATCATCGCTTCGGTCAGTTGTTTGTCGAGCGTGTAACGGCCGACCGGCGTCTGGAGCTCGACGTCAACTCCATTCGGGTATCCCGCTTGCGTCAAGAGTTTTTTTGACTTTTCCGGATCGTAGTTCATCTTCGGTTGTAAATTTGGATCGTATCCGTACTGCCCCGGTCCGAGAGGCCCGTCGAGACGACTGGCGGATCCTTCGAGCAGGGTAGAGATAATTTGGTCACGGTTGATAGCGTGGCAGACCGCCTGTCTCACCTCTTTTTTGTCAAAGGGTGGCTTCGGTTGCATTGCCAGGAACATGATCTCGACCGAATCGACCGGCATAATTTTTAAGTTTTTTGACTTCTCGACTCGCTGGCGCATATGCGGCGGAATGAACTGCGCGATCTGAATTTCGTCGTTCAGGAGTGCGGTGATGCGCTGTTCCGGTTCGCGCATGATGCGATAAACGACTTCGTCGGGAGCGCGCGGATTCTTTTTTGCGTCCGGATGGTCCGGCCGCTTGGCGATAACTAACCGCTGTCCGGGAATCAACTCCTTTAGCCGGTAGGGTCCGCCGCCCATCATATGCTCTCTGTCAGCGACATCACGGCCGTATTTGTCGAAAGTGGCCTTGCTGGTGATGATCAGGCGATCGCACAGAAACGAAAGAAGCGGCGCGGTGGGCTTGTCGGTGGTGATTCGGACGGTGAACTTATCGACCGCCTCGGCTTTCACGATGGACGGCGCTACGGATGCTTTTTGCTTCGACTGCGAGTCACCGATCACACGATTCATCAGCGAGTGAACGACGTCGTCGGCACCGACCGAGGTGCCGTCGTTGAACTTATAATTCTTGCTCAAGTAAAAAATCCACGTCGTCGGATTCTCCACTTTCCAACGCTCAGCCAACCGGCCTTCGAAGTCTCCTTTAGCATAGCTGTAAGTGCAGAAGGGACCTGTCACCTCGCTGAAAATTCCGTATAGCAGCGAAACACTGTCGCCGTATGGGTTAGGGGTCTCGATGGTTTCTGTGACACCGACGGAGACGCGCGTTTGAGCACTCGCGCGCATGCCGCTGCATAGGAACAAGGCAAATGCCAAAAGCGTCACCACGAATTTGTTCGTACTACTGGCGCGCATTTCGTCCTCCATAAAGTGCTTCGGTCTTAGTGTTTGATGCGAAATCATTTACAGCACCACGGTGCGTTGTCAAGGCGCAATTTTGGCCCCGCATAAGCGCACTATTGAATGCTTTTACGGTTGACAGAGACAAAGCGGTGGTACTAATCGTTAGTGAAAGCGTAGGGGAGTGAAATCGCAAGGGGCAAAAAGTGCTGCGTTAATGTGGGCGCGCTGATCAGAGAGGGAGAGTCATGGCGAAAAATGGATATGCGATTCTCGATAGCGATATGCACGTGTTCGAGCCTCACGACCTTTACTTGAAATACATGAATCCGAAGTGGGGCGATCGGATTCCGCGTGGCGAGCCGCGCAAACGACACGGGCAAATCAAGTTTACTCTGGCCGACGGTAAACCCCTTCGACCTTCGGGCACCCTGGCGCTCGCGACCACGTCGCCAAAACCGCACGCGGGGGAACGCTCGCCCGGTGAAGCCGAAGTCGCGCACCGTTACACAAAGCCGCTCGCCCGGGACTATGATGCGATTTCGCAGCTCGAAGCGATGGATGAGGAAGGGCTGGATGTTGCGGTGCTGTTTCGCACGTTTCCGCTTCATTGCGACGATAGTCTAGAGGCCGAGTACGCCAACGATCTGTGCCGGGCGTGGAACAGTTGGATGGCTGACTTCTGCAAAGCCGATTCCAAGCGGCTGCGGCCATCAGCGCTCATTACGCTGCACGATGTCGATCTTGCGGTCGATGAGATTCGCCGGGCAATTACAGAATTAGGCGCCATCGGCTTGTGTCTCGTGCCGGAGCCTTCCAACGGCCGGCACATTCACGACCGCTACTATGACCCGGTTTGGCGCGAAGCGGAGAAATTGGGCGCGCCGATCTGCTTTCATCCGGCAGCGAGCCCGAATCAAGATCAAGCTGTTCACCGGTTCAAAGGCCACGCCAACGAAGCGGTGCTGATCAACGCGTTTCGAAATCCCATCGAGCTGATGCTTGCGGTCGGCAGTTTTTGCGCCGGTGGGGTGCTCGAACGGTTTCCCCAGTTGCGGGTGGCATTTCTCGAAGGCAACTGCAGTTGGCTGCCTTGGGTGCTATATCGCTTGGATGAGCGTTGGCAATTGCGCAAAAGCTATTGCAACGAGCCGATGAGTCACAGGCCGAGCGATTACTTTCTGCGACAGTGTTTCATTTCGGTCGATGTGGAAGAGGATCTGGTTACGGATGTGATCAAACGGATCGGCGATGACAACGTGGTGATCTCGACCGATTATCCGCACGCCGACTCGCACTGGCCGAATGCAGTCAATCATTTCATGGCCTTAGAAATGCCGAGCAGTTCCAGGAAAAAGATTTTGTGGGATAACTGCGCGCGGCTGTACGACGTTCATTAGAAAGATAGTTTCCTCGCCCGCTTTCGGACGAGGGTGAGGGCAAAAGTGTCTCCGAAACCCTCATCCTAACCTTCTCCCAGAAAAAGAAGGGACAAGATCGGGGGAATAAGAGCGAGAGGAAAGGTGCGAATTATAGCTTATGGCGACAAATCACTTACCCTGCGGTATCGAACTTCCTCAAGTCTTTGTCGATGGTCCCGTCGACATGGAACATATCCGCAACTTCGCCACGCGCGCGGAGACGCTCGGCTATGATAGTTTGTGGCTGCAGGAGCGAATCATCGGCGATTTCGTCATGCTCGAACCGGTGACGCTGCTCAGTTACGTCGCGGCGATCACGACGAAATTACGCCTGGGCACTTCAGTCATTCTTCTCACGCTGCGTAATCCGATCCAGCTCGCCAAGGCCTATTCGACGTTGGATTGTATGAGTGGAGGCAGAGCCGTCATGGGTATTGGGCTCGGCGGTGGCCATTTGGGCTCTCACGAGGGGATCTTTGGTTATACCCGCGAACGCCGCGTCACCCGCTTCACCGAGGCGGTGCAGGTGATGAAACTTCTCTGGAGTGAATCGACGGCGAGTTTTCACGGGACGTTTTGGAATTTCGAAAACATTTCTATGGAACCAAAACCGATCCAAAAGCCACACCTGCCGCTCTGGTTCGGCGGTCATCACGAAAATGCCCTCAAGCGCGCGGTGAAATACGGCAACGGCTGGATGGGCGCCGGTTCGTCGTCGTCCAATGCTTTCATCCGTGAGTCGGCGATGATTCGCGGCTTTCTCGATGAGGCTAAACGCGACCCGAAGACCTTCGGCTATGGCAAGCGGGTTTATCTGGCAGTGGACGATAATAAAGCGCGCGGCGAGAAAAGGATTCGCGAGTGGTTCCACATAAGATACAAAAACGCCGATCTCGGTCCGCGCGTGTGTGTTTGGGGCAGCGCGGCCGAGTGCACGGAAAAGATTCAAGCGATCGTCCACGCCGGTGCACAGCATATCGTTTTCAATCCCATGTTCGACGAGATGGAACATTTGGAGATCTGCGCCAAGGAGATCATGCCGCATCTGCTGACGGGGAATTTAACACACGGCTCAACCCATCCTGCGTCGCTATGAATAAGACACTGGGCGCGTTGCTCATACTTTTTCCTCTCGTCTCATCGGTCCATGCGGCGGACAAGATTAGAATCAGTATCGCAAACTTGAGCGGCCAGTTTATGACGTTCTCTCTGGCGCACAAAAGGGGGTTCCTCAAAGAAGAGGGAATCGAAGCCGAAATTATCCGGGTTACCGGCGGAGCGAGCGCTGCGGCGTTGAGCAGTGGAGATCTGGATTACGGTACTGGCATGACGCTTGGAGGCACGATGACAGGATTACCCGTCAAGGTGGTAGCCTGCTTCGTGCCAGCTCCAGTTTTCGCACTCGTTGCTCGGCCCGAGATCAAGTCGGTCCAGGAGCTTAAAGGCAAGACGGTGGGGATTTCCACCTTCGGTGGTCTATCTATTTTTGGCGCGCGGGTTATAGCCAAGCACTTCGGGCTTGACCCCGATAGGGACCTCAAGTTCGTCGCCGTTGGCGCCGTCGAAGGTCGCTTTATCAGACTTACCCAGGGCCTGATCGATGCGGCCGTGCTGGCTCCACCTTTGGATTCCGAAGCCAAGAAGAAGGGATTTAATATTCTTGCCAGGGCTGACGAAATTATGGTTTTCCCTGAGACGGGTTTGGTCGCTGGCGTGAAGAAAATCCAAGAGAAGCCGGACGAAATCAAGCGCGTTATCAAGGCGGGCATCAAGGCTAACTGCTACATTCGCGAGAACCGCGACGGAACTATTCAGTTCATCATGGAGTGGCTAAAGGTCAATAGAGACGTCGCCGCGACCACTTACGACGGTGTAGTCAGGGTCTACAATGAGGATCCGAGCGTCTGCGAAAAAGGACTTCGCGTGATGATTGAAGAGAGAAAGCAGACCTTGAAAATTAACCGGGATGTTCCTCTCAGCGAAGTCGCGGAGCTCTCGCTGATCCGAGAGGTGCAAAGAGAGATGGACAAATAACCTTGAGATCCCGCGCAATCGCTCAGAACAGGTTTTGGATTGCTGATTTTGGATTTTGGATGGATCGAAAATCGGTTCGACATTGACCATGGAAAAGCCTAGTCGCCAGTGGAGCTGATCGATGAATCAGATGCTCGGCGTTTTGGTCGCCATTCTGTTTTCCTGCACATCGGTTTTAGGCGCAGACAAGATTCGCGTCTCCATGACTGGATTTGCCGGCCAGTTCATGACTTTTCCTTTGGCGCAGAAGAGAGGTTTTCTTAAAGAAGAGGGAATTGAAGCTGAGATCATTCGGATCTCCGCCGCTGCGGGCAGGGCGGCGTTAAGCGGTGGCGACGTGGATTATTCGACGGGCATTGGCGGCACGGCGATCGGCGGCGCGCTATCCGGGGTACCAATCAAAGTGGTGGCTTGCTTTGTACCTGCGCCGGTGCTCGCTCTGGTGGCGCGGCCCGAAATCAAATCGGTCCAGGCACTCAAAGGTAAAACGATCGCGGTGCTGATTTTCGGCGGTGTCGCACACTTCGCAGCGCGGGCCGTCGTCAAGCACTTCGGTCTAGATTCCGAAAAAGATTTGAAGTACCTCGCGGTGGGTCCGCCCGACGCGCGCTTTGCCGCGCTCAGCCAGGGTTTGGTGGATGCGGCCGTACTCGGGCCGCCGCTGGATTTCGAGGCGAGGAAGCAGGGATTTAATATTCTTGCCAGAGCGCATGATGTTTTGGTTTTTCCCGAGACGGGATTGGTCACGAGTGTGAGGAAAATCCAAGACAAACCCGATGAAATCAAGCGAGTCATCAGGGCCGGCATCAAGGCCAACCGCTATATTCGCGCGAATCGCGACGGAACTCTTCAGTTTTTGATGGAATGGTTAAAGCTGAATCGCGAGATCGCTACGGCAACCTACGACGGTGTGGTCAAGGTTTACGACGACGATATCAATGTGTGTGAAAAAGGACTTCGTCTCGTGATTGACGAGACAAAGAAGACCATGAAGGTAACCCGTGACGTTCCTCTTAGCGAAATTGCCGATCTGTCAATCATCCGAGAGGCGCAGAAGGAGTTGGGGATTAAGTGATTTTAAATTGCCGATCCT
>DASPXM010000020.1:0-16862 GCA_035637295.1 Verrucomicrobiia bacterium | reverse complement strand
GCTTCCACGGCCCGTTGAATTTTCTCGATCACATAGCGCGTTTGGGCGCGAACATCGCCGATGCCAACGACGTTACCCTGAGGATCTGAGGCCGTCTGGCCGGCGATAAACACCATGCGCCCGGGTTGGGCAACGGCGACAAGCGAATAGCTGCCGCGCGGGACGGGCAGTCCTTCGGGATTCATGGTCGTTTTTCCCATTGCTTTGTCCTCCTTTTTTGTCCTAATTGTCGATCAGAATAGCTCTCAGGTTCTTTGGAGTTGTCAGGCGCGCCTGTTGCACCTTCGCGCCGAGAAGTTATCCGAAAAGATTCGGAGGTGTCAAACTCAACGCTGTAAGCCGGTCCTTCAATGAATCCTTTTGGCGTAGCTCCTTTGCGCTGAAATTGAGTCGATCGCGAAAGTTCCGTCTTCCATTCGGAGGGAATACAAGATGCGAGAACAATTCGTCGAGATCAGAACTGCTCAAGGCGTGATGGAAGCATTCGTCACGCACCCGGAAGAGAACGGACCGTTTCCGGCTGTGATCCTTTACATGGACATCTGGGGTGTGCGTGAAGAGCTCTACGATATCGCCCGTCGCATCGGCACGGTCGGTTATTACTGCATTGTCCCGGACTTTTACTATCGCAACGGCAAGAAAATCCATTTCGAGTTTAGAAACGAAAAAAAGCAAACCATTTCGATAAACCGCCTCGAAGGAGAAGCGCTGCGCGAGATCCAAGCGCGGCCAAAACTCACGAACAAGATGGTCATCGACGACACCGGAGCCATCCTAAAATTCCTCGACGGGACACAGGGCGTGCGGCGCGGCGGCGTGGGAGCGATCGGCTTTTGCATGGGCGGCCGTTATGTCATGGGCGCCGCCGGAGCCTATCCGGAACACTTCGTCGCGTCGGCTTCGTTACACGGGACCACGCTCGTCTCCGACCGTGACGACTCGCCGCATCTCTTGGCCGCGCACCTGCGTGGCGAATTTTATTGCGGCTTCGCCGAGCACGACTCGCATGCGCCGCTCCCGATGATTCAAGAACTGGAAAAACTCCTAAAGCCGTGCCGCGTGCGTTATCAATTCACCGTTCATTCGGGCACCGAGCACGGCTACTCACTGCCGGACCGCGACGTCCACGACAAACAAGCAACAGCGCGGGACTGGGAACTCATCTTCGCGATGTTCCATCGTCAAATCCCACCGTATGCCGCTTAAACTTTTTGCGTCCTTTGCACTGCAATATCTCAAAATTTGCGCGATCCGCGCAAATTCTCGGAAGGTTCACCGCGGAGGCGCGGAGGACGCGGAGTAAAGAATTCCTGACTAAGACATACTCCGAACTCTGCGAACTCCGTGTCTCTGTGGTGAATCTTTCTTTCTTCTTTGGTTGCGGCTTTGCCGCGCTAGGTTCTTTGCGGCTAAATTTTCTTGATCCGCATTCGCCCCTCTTTCATTCTCTCCCGTCGCCGCTTTCAAATCTGCAGATTGTAAAAGCGCCGGGCGTTTTCACCGAGCAGCGCAGCCTTCTCCGCGCTGGTCAGAGCTTCAGATCCTTTGATCGATTGAACGCGGCCCCAATCCATGTCGCTGTGGGGATAGTCGCTCGCATACATGAACGCCTTGCTGCCGAGCTGGTCGATAATCGAGCGCAGGTTCTCATCGCCTTCAAAGCCGCTCAAAATCCTGCCTTCAAGAATATCTTCACCCGGCTCATGGACAGTGTCGGGCAATTCGTAGGGCTCTCGTCCCCAACTGCTTTCTTTGCGGCCGGCGCGCGGCTCGAGGACGTGCTCAATATGTTTGCCCACCCACCAATTCCAATACGGCAGCCAACTCGCGCCGATCTCCAGGAACGCGCAGCGCAGACGCGGCAACGTCTTTAACAAGCCCGAACGAACCAGCGACATCATGCCCACCATCATCGAAAAGGGCATCGCCGTCACATGTGTGGAGAAAAAATCGCTGAAGCAGTCCGCCCAGGGCGTGTAGTGCATGCCGGTCACGGCGTGAAATCCGATGGGAACATCGAGCTCATTGATCGCCTCGAAGAAGGGAATGAATTCTTTAGCATGAAGCGGGTTGTTGCCCACCATGCCCGGAATGACGACACCGCTGAGGCCGAGTTTTTTGACCGCGCGCCGCGCCTCTGCGATCGCGGCGCGCGGATCCTGAATCGGCATGAGAGCGACTCCGCTTAACCGTTTGGGAGCTTTCGCGCATTGCTCTGCGACATAGTTGTTGTAAGCCCGGCATACGGCAGCGGCCAATTCCTTGTTTTCCACGTCGAAAGCCCAAACCAGCGCTGTTGGATAAACGATCTGAAAATCAATCTCCATCTGATCCATATCCTGCAGGCGGCCTTCGATATCATCGAGGGAATTATCTTTGGCTTTCATCTGGGAGTGGCGCGGCGTCTGATATCGATAACCTCCTCCGCCCACACCTCTGGTGAAAGGCAGACGAGGGACGAGCCGCCCCTCGACCAGCCAACGTCCCGTATCTCTTGGCTCATCACGCAGATCCACGATACGGGGGCGCATCGAATAGAATTCTTTTTCCATGTGGCGCTCGAAAAGATCGAAGGGCTCGTGTAGATGTCCGTCCGAATCAACGACTTGCATAGTATCTCCTCCTTGAATCGCTGTCCTTCTAGGCATTAGCGGATGGCCGCTGCTATTTCAACAAAGCGCCGTGGAAGGTTTAGAGCGCATCTGACGCATGAACGGTCACTGCGGTCATCGCCGCGCTCCTTTGCGGTAAAATCATCTTGCCAAGCTCTGATGCGCGCAATAAAGTGCCGACCAGTGCAGTAAGCGCCATCGTTCAGAGGGGGTGTTTACGTGAACAAATGGAAATTCACTACGACGTGCGGAGCGGCGGTGTTTTTTGTCGCCGGGTTGGTTCACACGGCCTATGCAGCGCCCGTTGACGAGCTCATTGGCGGCGCGAAGAAGGAGGGCGTCATCGAACTCTATGCTCCGTCGACTCTCACTCCTCAAGGAGCCCAGAGATTGGGTGAAGCATTCAATAAGCAATACGGCCTGAACCTCAAGCTGAATTTTAGCCCTTCCGGGTCGATGACAAGAGATGTCGGGAAAATTGTCGGGATTGCTGCCTCAGGGCAACCGCAGGAATGGGACGTCATGCTGGTTCACGACGGCGGGCACGCGACCCTGTGGCTAAAGAAGCTGCACAAATCATTCGACTACGCGAAGATCGGTGTCGACCCTGAGGCGATCCAGTACGATCGCGGCACGGTTATATTGGCTAATCAGTTTGTCATGCCGGCATACAACAACCAGCTTGTGCCTCCTCGCGACGTCCCCAAGAGTTGGCAGGATCTGCTCGACCCCAAGTGGAAGGGCGGCAAATTGGGCATGAGCACCGCGACGCACCATTTGGCCCGGCTGGCAACGCTATGGGGCGAAAACAAGACCACCGAATTCGTGAAACTTTTGGCGCGGCAAGAGCCCCTTCTCGGAGAATTCGGGAACCTTTACAGTCGCATGCAGTTAGGCGAGGTTCTAGTCATTATAACGATGACGGATAGCTTCACCCATCAGGCTAAGTTGCAAGGTGCGCCGATCGTTCATGCCGAAAGCGTCACGCCGATAATTTCTCCGGCTTACAATGCCGGCGTGCTCAAGGGATCTCCACACCCCAACGCCGGACACCTGTTTTCGGCTTTTCTCTCGACGGCTCCGGCTCAGGAAATATTGCAGAAGTTCGGCGGCCAAACTTCAGCCTTCGTCCCGGGCACACCGGCTTATAAATATGCGCAGGGCAAACAGGTAATCTACATGAAACAGGAACACGCCGAGATGGTAGACCGGCTCACTGCGGAGTACGGTAAAATTTTCGGGCTTCGACAATAAAAAAATAACTTGACGCACGGCAATTCCGTCGGGCATTCATAAGACTGTTTTCGTATTGGAAAAAGTACAGTCGTAAATTTCCTTACATATCTTTGCAAAAGCGAAATTTCAGCGCGAGAAAACGACGAAAAATCGGTGACTACCGTGGCACTGCATTTGCGACCTTTTCTACATAGGGAAGGAGGGTAAAATCATGAGGCTACATTCTAATTTGATAGGCCTATTTTTGGCAGGAATTGTCTTAGCCAATCCTGCCAAAGTTCTTACGGGTGGCGATTTTTCGGGCCCCATGAACCCTGAAAACGGCACGGTCAATGAAGTGTTCCCGACTGATCAATGGGCTCGACAATTAAATCCCGCTGAGCCTTTCCAAATAGTGTCAGTGGATTACTGTTACCGGGGAAGCATTGTTGATCCGACCACGGGTGAGATCGTCGATCTCTTTGTAATGTGCGCCGATGGCGAAATCGGCCACGGTTTAGACATAGCGTAAAACAGCTACAGAAAAGTGGAAATCAGTGCGGGGAGGAGAGTAATCTCCTCCCCGTTTTTTTATTCGACGAAGTCGCATTTTTTGCCGGCAAAAATGTCCCCTTCGCCGGTATCTCGAGAACCGCCTGTCGCTTAATGTCCAATCAACTTCGGAAAGACGGCACGGGCAATTCAACTTGCGACGAAGAAGAAATCGAAATCATATCTTTGAAATCCAAACGGCTGGAACTATTTGAACGCTTGGAACGCCTGCAACAAAATGCTCAGACGGGCCAACTCTCTAGCCGGTAAGCTTGCTCCCAGAACATGAATTCGTACCGGCTGCTCAGGACGAAATGCTCGGTCATGAGCTTCTTTTCGCTGCTACTCGCCGCCGCTCCCAGTCTATCCATCAACTGAATTTGCTCACGCACGGGCTGCCAAAACGCTTCGGACGCATAGGTCTCGATCCACTGCCGATAAATCTTTGGCTTTCGGGGGCGATTTCTATAGAGTCGCCGACCTACCTCGCCATAGATCCAATAACAAGGAAGAACCGCTGCAACGATCTCGCTAAGGGACCCGCTTCGCGCCACCGACTGCAGATGGCCGATATACGCCTGCGTGATCGGACCCTTTGGCACCGCATCCAACTGCTTGCGCGACAAGCCAAGGCTCTTTCCGAAACTGGCGTGAAAACTACGCTCCACTTCGACCGCGCCGATTGCGTGACGGGCGAACAATTCCAGCGTCTCGAGATCCGGCGACTTGGCGCCGCCCTGGCAGAGCACTTGAGCGAAGTCGAGCAGGTACACATAATCTTGCAGGATGAAATAGGTGAAACGATTCAACGGTAACGTCCCGCCATGCAGCTCGCTGAGGAATGGATGCCCGTCGATCGCTCGCCAAATTCGTTCTGCGCGACGTCGTAGTTGCGCACTGAATTTTTTTGCCATCAGCTAGGGTTAACGAAAATTTGGAATTAAGAAAAGGGCTGAGTTTTCGGTTGGAGTGATGGAGTAATGGAGTGATGCGCTTAAAACCCAGTACTCCAATACTCCACTTCTCCAACCCCCCAATTCAATTAGGCCTCGTCTTTGAGATCTTTTTGAGCAGCGTGCAATCAAGTTTTTCAGCACCCGGAATTGGTTGACGCCGCCACTATTGATCCCTTGAGCGCGCGTGTAACTGTAAGTTGCAAGCCCTGCCCCCGCATGGCGAAGAAATCGTGAAACCAGGACTCTTCCATCAGCTCTGCTTCCGGCCCCTTCACACGTTTGCGGGCCGCAATTTGTATCAAATTCCATCCGTGACCTCACTAGTGCCCGCCTTGTAGTACCAATCCGATCCTTGATACAAGAAAACCCGTGCGATCTTTCACCCGCGCGGAGCAGGCAACCAACGAGTCAAAGTTTTTTTACGGCTGGACGATCGTCGCCGTCGGTTTTCTCGCCCACATCGCCTCGGCCTTTTCGATATCGAGCACGCTGAGCGTCTTTCTCAAGCCTCTCTCGACTGACCTCGGGGTTTCCCGCGGTGTGTTCTCGCTCATCCGCTCGGGTGAAGTGCTCATCGGCGCGGTCGCGGCGCCGATGGTTGGCACGCTGATAGACCGGCATGGCGGGAAGTGGCTGATGGCCGCCGGCGGTGTGGTTTCGGGGCTCGGCTTTCTCCTCCTCGGACAGACACGGGATTTTTGGCAGTTCCTGCTTTTCCGCTGGCTCCTGATCAGTCCCGGCGATTCACTCATGGGCCAGATGGTGGTGAATGTCTCCATCTCACGCTGGTTCGTCCGCATGCGTGGTCGCGCCCTCGCCGTGGCGAGCATGGGCCACGGCCTTGCCAAAGTCGCCATGCCTCTCCTGGCGGCCACGCTCATATTGCACGTGGGATGGCGCGGCGCGTGGGCTGTTTTCGGCCTGCTTACACTGGCGTTGGTCGTCGGCCCTTCCTTTCTCTTTATGCGCCGGCGCCCGGAAGATATGGGGCTCGTGCCGGACGGCAGACCTCAGCACCCAAGCGGCGTGTCGGCGCGCGAGATTGATTTCGCGAAAGCACGCCGAAGCGCCGTCGCCGACGTCGCCTGGAGCCGAAGCGAAGCGCTACGCACCCCGGCCTTCTGGCTCATCGTCATCACCTTTGGTGTTGCCCACGTCGGCGTGAGCGGTCTGAACCTTCACGTCTTTTCCTTCGTAAGCGATCAGGGCCATCCAACTATGGTGGCGGCCCTCGTTATGAGCACTATAGCTTTCATGCAGTTCAGCACGCCCATCGTTTGGGGGCTCCTCGCCGAACGCTCGGATATCGGTAGGCTCATCATGGCTAAGTTTTTGATTCAAGCCGCGGGGATTTTATTGGCCCTATCCTCTTCCGGGGTTCTTTCTCTTTACGCCGGTTTTTTTCTATACGGCATCGGCATGGGCGGAACCTCAATCCTGGCGGAAATGATCTGGGCCAACTACTTTGGACGCATCTCGCTCGGAAAGATCCGCGGCATGGGCTCATTACTCACCCACGCCTTCAGCGCCGGCGGACCGCCTTTTTTTGGTTTTCTCTTCGACGCCACCAAAAGCTATCTTCTTTCCTTTAGCATCTTCATCGGCCTGCTGTTCGCCTCCGCCCTCTTAAGCCTCTTCCTTCGCCCGCCTAAAAAGTAACGCGACGCTCGTCCATGGTGCGAGCGTGGCACCGCCCTGTGAAGCGCCACGGCGATTGTAAGAGCTCGATCGGTAGTTTATACATTTGCCGGCATGGTTATTCGCACTGCGTCCATTGTTTTGACTCTGGCTGGATTGCTCGCTTTAATTCTCGGGTCACTCCTCTGGATCGGCAGCGCGGTGAATTTAATTTCACTGCATATGCTCCTCGGTCTCTTGGCAGTCGGCGCGCTTTGGGTTATCGGGATCGGGCAGTTTTTCGGCAAAGGCGGCAGCGGGATTATCGCCGCGTGCGCTCTGATCGTCGGCGCGGTCATGATTGCGGTCGGCTTATACCAGTCATCGCTCATGGCCGGTGAATTTCACTGGGTCATCCAAGTGATTCATGCGGTGCTTGGACTCCTCACGATCGGCGTGGGCCATATGGGCGCGGCCCGCTACCGAAAAAGCTTGGCGCGGAATAACGGCTGAAGGTTTGGGAGAATCTCGCTGGGGGCGCGAACGAGTCTACTGAATCGTACGTCTTTTGCGGAGATAGAGAAACATAATGGAATAGACGATGAACATGCTGGCGTAATTGGCGATCATAAACCAGGGAGTAGACCAGGGAATGCCGTTTACAAATGGCGTAGGAAACGGCCAAAGGAAAGGTGTTGGGAAGTAACTCGCCGCGTGCGTCGGGATATCGCAGAGAATATGCAAGAGCCACGCACCCAAAAGCCATGGCGGATTCTTTGTCAGCCGCCAAAGCAAAATGAAAGCGACGGCCCAGACGAAGAGACTATGGGTAAGGTTGTAGGCGTGGAACACATACGGCGGAAGTATCGTCAGCGCCGGCGGCCCGGAAATTTTCCCCGCCAATCGGAGAGTGATCCATTCCGGATGCATGACATGAAAAACGCCGAACGATAATAGATCCGGAGCCATACCGATCAGAAACCCGGCAAAAAACTTCTTGCGGCCCTGGGAAAAGAAAGGCGCGCCACCCCACAGCCCATGAGCAATTACGTCCATACCAAGCCACCAACCAACTCAATCCGCGCCAGAATCATTTACCGTAGATCTGACACGACTCGCGTTCGGCTGTTGCGGGAACCTTATTTCGCGACAAATCTTACCCCAACTTCGGAATAAAAATGCGAAAGCCCGCGGCCGGATATGGCGAACCGGGCAGGTTTTCATCGCCGGCATAGCCGACCAAGCGCAGAACTTGCTGAGCAGCGTCGACAGGCGAAAGGCCTCGGCCCAGGACCATGTCGAGATAGTGAAATTCAATCAACGCGCTTGCCGCCCAGTCGACGCTGCGATCGTAGCCCGAGATAGGAAACCGAACCGTTTCTCGTAACGCGCGCGCCAGCTCGCCAGCCTTGTCGTCTTGCAACATGAGGCAGGAAGAGAAATGCAAAAGGAGAATATTGTCGGCATAACGCAGGCTCTCTACCAGTCGGTCGGTACTGAGCGGCTTGCCCTGAACCGAGAGTCCGTCCTGAGTCCCGTGGCTGGCAAAAACAACTGCCACCGGCTCGGGCAAATACATCAGCTCCCTGCACCAGCGTTCCAGGCCGGCTTCATCCTCGAAAAATCGCTGGCGAATGTTCAAGTGCGGCAAACGCGTGAAAAACTCGCGCAGCATGTGGCCGAAAGCATATTCCTTCTCGAAGTACGAACGTTGCCAGTGGGCTTCGATAACGACGAGCCAAAGTAAACCGGGCACCGGCGCAAGGCGCCGGCCCCGCCAAGGAGCCCACTGCTCTGTGCCATCTGCGCGCCATTCACCTTGAAAACTGGTCGCATCCGGCGCGAGCTCGAAGAATCCTTCTCCTTGGGCGCGCGATTCGTGATAGCGAAAGGTGAGGCGATTGTTTTCCAGCCGGCCTTCCACAGTAGCCGGCCCCACACCCTCGTAGAAACCGAGCACGCGATCCGGTTCTTGAACCAGCCGCATGAGCCCATAGGAGCTATCCCAAATCCCTTCGAACTCACGTTCGCCATTCCACGACGACCAAGTGGGAGCGCCTTTCGGCCGCCACTGGCCAGTGAATTTGCTGTGTCGCACGAGCTCAAACCAGCCTTCTCCCTCTACCGTGGGCTCTTGGTAAGTGAATACGAGACGGCCGTCACGGACCGATCCTTCGATCGGGCAGCTATTCTGTTGGAACGTATAAAATCCTTGAACCCGGTTCTCCTCCTGGGTCAATTCCATGGGACCGAACGTCGTGAACCAGTGACCGGAAAAATTTGCCATGGATTTCTTCTCAGCTGTGCCGGCAAACCGCCCTGCAAGTTTGAAAGATGACATCGGGTTACGCTTCGCTAGCGCTCGAATGTTGCTGATTCGTGTAGAACACCCAGGACACCTTTCGCATCAGCTTCGATAGCACATGTTTTCCCCGCTTGCACATCGAAGTTGACATCAGAGCAAAGCGAAAATCCGCAGAACACCAAGTTCCGAGGCGTAACATGCAATACACACCTGTGGCGTCCAGCTCGCAAGTCTTCCTAGCCGTGCTTTTCGCCATCGAGACCGGAATCCAAAATCGCTCCACTGGCTATTTTGGTTTTAAGTTGTCCGTTGTTCTAGCGCATTTTCCAGATTTTCGAATGCAGCCCAAAGCGACTGCGACGATCGGCGGGCGAAGAGGATCAGGAGTCGCGGGAATCAATGTTCTGGAAAAGGAGCTGGACACTGCTGGGAAACAAGAGGTGAACTTTCCGATGATCACGATCGGATTAGCATGGGCGAAGTGGGAGGCACGATCCCGCTCAATGCAGCCTGGGTTAGGAATCCAGGCTTACTGACCGCGACTGGCCGGATCCACACCCGCGAAGGCCAAAAAATCGACCATGCGAAAACTTTGCGGCGTGCCACCTTGCGTCGGCAAGGTTGGGGCCCAGTCGGGTTGCAGGTTGAGGTACGAGTTTGGATCGAGTTGCAGTAAACCGATAAACACTTCGCTGACGAGTCGCCCGCCCACTGGACCGAGACGGAGACCATGCTCGACAATTTGAGCTTCCTTCAGGATATAGTAAAGCAGCGGCGTCGATTGAACAAAAGATAGCGCGATGGACTCCAATTCAGCCAAATCGGCGCTGTCTAACGGAGATACCCCCATTTCTCGGGCGATCGCTTGGCCGGATGGCAACTGCCATGTCAGATGTCTCAATAAATTGCGCTGCATCAAGGAGACCGGCGGTGTGCCGGCCGGTATCGTCGCCAGTGGGAGGTGAAACAAGGGCGTTGAAATTTTTGTATCTATCCTCTTATTCGGTCGAACAGCGGAACTAAACGCGCCACCGAAGTCAAAAAAAGTTTGCCAGCCGATGAATCGTCGTAGCGCTCTAGCGCCGCCGCGCAAATCGACAGGGTCCTCGCTACCTTCACCCGCAGGATCAAAAATCATTCCGAAAAAGGCTTGTCCGTTGTCGCCTGCGAGGTTCGCCCGGTACGATGGTCGCACCATGCTGTGACCAAAGCGGTATGCAATCTGAAACTCCACCGGGATGAATGCTACATTCCGGCGAGGCTCATAAAAACGCCGCCCGCCGGTCAAGACGGTGTCTATCATCGCCTGGCCGACGAAAAGCGGCAAAAACTCGTGCACAATCATCCATTGGTAATGCCATGTCGTGAGACGACGCGCTCGGAAGAATGCCTCGTCGTCGGTGATCAACGGGTCTTGCGACCGCACAAATTCCACCGCGTGGTTATGGAATAGCAAGAAGGCTGCGTGCAGACCGGCGATTATGAGATTTTCATCGTTGCGGGGGTCACCGAGGATCGCCGCGTTATTCGTCGGATTCCGTGGAAGATCCTCGAACTGACCGCCGTTCTCCACGCGAAACTTGATCGGATCAATCGCGCTGTACAACTCAGGCGTTTCTCCTGGACCACCGCCGTAAACGGAATCTAGATCAAAAAATGCAGTGCGGGCGTTTGGCGAGCTGACGGGTTGCGTTGGAAAGCCCAGGCGGGACCGCGTGTCGAACGTCATGTCGTGATCGAGGAATTGGCCCATGAATGTCGCACCGGCCGTATGGTTGGGATTATTTTGGTTCACGAGATTGAGTGCCGGATCACTAATCAAAGCAACCGGACCGGCAGCTAAATCGTCGGCCGCATCCATGATGCCGCCCGCCTTGCCAAGTTCGAGAAGTGCCTCGCGAATGGCATTCGTAGGCGGCGCAAACGGCGGCAAACGAAACATTCGACCCAAATGCCCGGGTAACGTTGTATCAGGAGGCTGCGCGCTTTGGCCTGAGGGGATTCCCATCGCCCCAACCGTCCAAGCAGCGACCGCACCGGTCCCCATTGTTTTGAGAAATTGCCGGCGGCTCACATCGGTTTTCAATCCCATTTTTGCGTTTGCGCTTATACGCTTCTCCAATTTTTCGCTAATCTGTTCTGTGGCGTCGAAAACCGTCGAGCATGCTGAACCGGCGATCTCCGAAAGTTCTGACAATCGGTGCTAGATGAGTTGAATTTCGCGGGTTGCGTGCCGATTCACTTCATGCGTTCCAGCGAAAGAAAAGAAACGGCTTTCACGACATCAAGTTGGTCGCCTGCAATTTTTGGAATGAAGGCAAGCAGCGTACCAAGAAAAGCGGAGTAAATTTTTTACTCCGGAGTCAGACTCTTGTAGAGATTCGGAACAAAAGTGAGCAGCACCGAAACAACTTTGATCGGTGTTCGAACCTGTCGCAGGAGAGACGGATCACGTGACAACGTGACATGTACTGACAGGGCTTTGATCGACGCAGGGCGAGTTAGCCTACTGGTGAATGAGAAGCTTACCAAAACGCTCCAACCTTAGGTTGGCCGATCTCATACAAAGCCCAGGGCGATCACAAGACCTATTAAGAGAGTGCTCGGAGAAAGCACAAAGAGAAATAGAAAGTAGTGAGGCACCGTAAGAGTATCGACAAACGGCACTGGCAAGGTGCGTCTATTCCACGTCCTGACCCCGGTCGTTGTCGGGGTGGTTCATGGCGCCGTACTTCCAGTAGCCTTGGGTATGGGCGTGAGCCCGGTCCATCTTCCGCTCATTCAAAAAGGTGGTGGCGAATCTCTCGCATGACACCCGCTTCGCAACCGATCCAGACTCGGCCGCGGCCCTCCGGAAATGGGAACTCTCGCACCGCCTGTTCCAGCTTACGTCCGACCCGTCCGGCCGCCCCGCCGTGGTGCAGCCACTTCACCTGAAACCGCGTGGAGGACTCCAGTTTCAGCTCCTCGTCCGCATCCGCCACCTCCACAAAGACATAGGCCAAGCATGATGTCGGCAGCGACTCGATGAGCGTTCCCACCGCAGGCAGCGCAGCTTCATCGCCGCCTATCAGGTACCAGTCTGCCTCCGCGTCCACTTTGTAAGCGCCTCCCGGCTGGTGAGACACCGCCACCACGTGTCCCGGCCGGGCCTGTTGCGCCCAAGTGGAACCCGGGCCTTCGCCGTGGAGCAGGAAGTCGACGCTCAGTTCTCCCGCTTCGGGATTCCATCGCCGCGGCGTGTAGGTGCGGTTCAATGGTCGCTGCTGACCTGCCAAAAGGATCGGCCCCTCCGGCCCCCATTCCGGGAGCACCAACGTCGACTCGCCGGGAGGAGGAAAGTTCACCTTCAGGTGCTCCGCCGGGCCTCGCGTTGTAAAGCCCACCAGTTCTTCCCCGGCGAAAACCACCCGGACCATGTGGGGAGTGAAGCACTCCACCCGGACGACCTCAGCCAGGCGCGGCTTCTGGCGAACCCGGCGAACTTTCTGCTGTGATTGAGGTAGGCTCATCTAGACTCCTTCAAAAAGTGTTGGTCCGACTGCATCAGATAGATCTATGAAACGGACCCTTACACCCTTCAAAACCATGAAGGGCTGCGCAACATCCTGCATCGACCGGCGGAAATCTGCTTGATCAGTTAGGCCGCTGAGACAACTCTCACGCCCAACCGGAAACCGAGGGAGCGAAAAGAGAGATCACTTTTGACCCGTTCTACCGCGAACTAAACTAGATTTTTACCTGGAGCTAAAGGAAAAGTCCAACTCTGCCTGTGATGATGCTGATTCCGTGTCGTCGCCAGTCGATTTCATGTTCGCGAAATGGCTCCGGGATTCTCATGGACGATTTCTCTGTTCATCGTTGCTGCAGCTCTTGCTTCCAGAGCTAGCAGCGTCGCTTTCGCATGAAGACCGCCGGCAAATCCGGTCAGCGATCCGTTGGCCCCGACCACACGATGACATGGCACGATAATCGATAGCGGATTCTTGGCGTTGGCGGCTCCGACAGCCCGAGACGCCTTGGGTGAGCCGACAGCCTTGGCCAAGTTTAGGTAACTCTGGGTCCGTCCAAATGGGATTTGTCTCAACGCATGCCAAACCGTCTTCTGGAATTCGCTCCCGTCCGGCTCGAGCGGAAGATCGAACTGAGTTCGTTTGCCTGCGAAATACTCCGACAGCTGTCGCTCTGTCTCGAGCAGGATTGGGTGCTCAGGAGCGAGCTTCGGCGTGTCGAGCTTCACTCGATTTCGGCGTTCCGACTCCCAGAGGACGGCGACGAGAGCGTTGGAGCTTGCGACCAATTTGAGTTCGCCGACGGGCGATTTGATCTTCTTGTAGAAGAGAGTCATGTTTATATCTCCTTTTTTCTCTTGGAAAGTGATTGGGCGAATTCCTTCCACAGGTAAATCGCCGCATAGGATCTCCACGGTTTGACAGCTGCCAAGTCAAGATCAGGGTGAAGCTCGAGTGCCCGCTTAAGAATCAAATCGGTTTTAGGAAACGCGTCAGTGTCACCGAGGGCTCTCAGGCTTATATATTCGGCCGACCACGGGCCGAGACCCCTGGTCTCAAGCAGCGCTTTCCGAAACGCCACCGGATCTTGAGTATCCGAAAGTGAGATAGCTCCACTCAGCACGCGACGGCTGAATTGTCGAATCGCCTCTCTGCGACCGACCGTTGTCTTGACTTCGCTTAGCTCGGCCTTCGCGAGGACTTCAAGTCGAGGAAATAGGCGCGTCGGTGCTCCCGATACAGGGTGAAAGATCTCATCGCCGTAGCCGCGCACGAGCTGGGCGACAAGATTTGACCGATGCTCAGCCGAAACGAGCTGGCCCAGGATCGAACAGATCGCCGTCTCAAAGGGATCCCATCCCCGGGGAAGTCTCAGGCCCGGAAAGCGATCGCAGAGTTTTGCGAGAACCGGAACCCGAGCAAAGCAACGCGCAATCAGCACGGGATCGGAATCTAAATCGAACATTTTCCGAACACGACTTTCAACTTCGCAAAGAATCCTTCGGTTTCCACTTACAATCCGGAGTTTCAATTGTGGCTCGCTGGCAATCGCTTGAACCCGGAGAAAGCCGATCGTGCTATTAATGCGAAAAATTCGCTCAAAGGAATCTTCCACGACCCGTTCAACTCCCGGGATCGGATGAGATTGGTAGAACCGAATGATGGTCTGCCAATCGTAGGGAGACTTGAAATGAAGATTCAACTCGATCTCGTCTCCGCGATCGTTCTTTGAACGAGCCCTTCTGAACGTGTCTCGCGGTTTCAACAACGATTCCCTACCCAGGCCGGCAGATTTTGCACGGTCGCATGCCTGCTCCCTCTGCCTGTCGCGGATCGGCGAAAAAGAGGATCTGCGCGCGGTCTACATGGGCCGCGGTCCGGCAGTCTCTTCGACAGTAAATCTTGCTCCCCTTGTGACCCCATACCACGCTATCGGGAATCCTCGCCTGCGCGGTATTCAACTCGAAACCCTCGCTCCGAAGCAGTTGCAATTTGCGCGCGGCGCCGCCCGCGTATCCGCCGATCCGTCCGTCCGAGGAAATCACGCGGTGGCATGGAACATAGATCGGTATCGGATTATCGTGCAATGCATTGCCGACGGCTCTTGCGCTGTTTGCGGCTTGCAAGGCAGCGCCCAATGCCTGATAACTGATCAGCGCGCCACGAGGCACACTCTGCAATTTGTCTAGAACCTTCTTTTGAAAAGGAGTTCCCACAAGACTCAGGTCGACTTTCTGGCGCAACGCCTTTGCGTCGCCGGCGAGATAGCGACGAATCTCTGCGCCGACTTCTCTGACGGTCCGTTGATCCTCGATAGGATCGAATGCCAATCGCAGCTTCTGGATCGTAGCTTCGAGATCACTGGCGCCGCGCAAATAAGAATTGAGTAAAACGCCGCCGGCGCTCATTGCCACCAGCAAATCGCCCAATGGCGATTTCACGATGCCCACGGCAGCCTGCGGCCGCCGAATGTGCTTCAACGCCTTATCGACACGGCCCCGAGTCCGGCGCAGCAATTCCTCGACTGCTTCGCTGCCGACTTCGTTGCCGATTGAACCCAGAAGAGTTTCGACTTTCATGAGTTTCACCATTTTGCCTTAATTTTTTTCACAGCCTGCGAAACATTGGCTCGCGCGTTATCTTCGGTACAATCCATCGCCGTCGCTATTTCGCCGTAACCGAGGCCGGCGAAATAACGCAAATGCAGCGCCTCGCGCTGTCTTGTTGGGAGATCAGAGATTAATTCGCGCACGTGGACAGCGGCGTAACCTTCGTTTTCATGATCGAATCGATGATTTTTCCCAATCATGTCCGCTGCCGGTAATTCTTCCCTATCGGGTACGACCACGGCCGCCCAGCGAGCGCGATCACGGAATCGATTCCGACACAGGTTGGTGGCGATCGCATACAACCACGGCCTCACCTCGCTTTGAGGCTCAAGTCCGGGATAGGCGCGGTACGCGCGCAACCAGGTTTCCTGGAATAAGTCCGCCGCATCCTCGCGATCGCCTGATACCCGCAGCAGATAGCGCATGATTTCCCGTTCGTGGCGCTGCATGATCACCTCGAACGGACGCGGTAGGAGCAGCTTTTGTTGCGCCATAGACCTTAAAACCCCGCAGACGGCCGTATGTGAAAAATTTCTCCTATATATTCTTCAAAGATACCGAGTCTCGGTAGATTTCCCAAGACGTTTGCGCGACGCAATCCAATCAGAAATCAAAAAACTGCTTTGTTTCACAAACGAGCGACACGGGTGTTTTATCATCGTAGGAGCTAGAACAATTCGCTGCCAGTGGAATTAAGCAAGCCAAAGGAGGTAGCCATGAAATTTCGCTGCATCGCGATGGATACAGCGGTGGCCGATCGATTCCGGCGCTCAGGCATGGATGACAGCGGTAACCGGATCGTGCACTGGCTGTCAGACAAGGACACCGGCTTTTTCTGTCGACACTGCCTGAGCCAGCCCGGGAAGGGCTGCGAGATGTTGCTCGCTAACTATCACGTTGACCCGCCGAAGGGGGTGTACTGGTCTCCGAGCCCGATCTTTCTGCATGCCGATGCCGACGCCTGCCCGCGGTTCGTCGGAGAGAACGAGATCCCGAAGGCTATCCGCGAGATTAACCTGATAGGTATCCGCTCTTACAATACCGACGATCGAATGCTCTACGATCTCACCGATCTAACGGGCGGGAAGGAGGCTCAAGCACGCGTCGAGAAACGCCTGGCTGATCCGCGCACGAGCTACGTGAACATCCACAGCAGTGGCCCCGGCTGCTTTCTGTGCCGGGTTGAACGACTTTAGCCCTGGGGTTGTTCATGAAAGTAGCAGCTCACGCACTCTGCTAGCGACCTGACCGAGAAGTTCGCGACATAATTCCGCCCCTCACTCCGCCCAAAATCTCCCCTTCCCCCTCTTTGCCAAAGAGAGGTTTAAGTCCTACGGAAGAAATTCCCCCTTTGGCAAAGGGAAGCTGTGAAAAAATTGTATAAAAATGTTTATGCATAGCTATATAACTATGATATAGTTGTCTCCCGATTTCGGATTAAGGGAGACGCTTTGCATGGGATACCTAACCAAGATTCAAGTCGT
>DASPXM010000019.1:0-7849 GCA_035637295.1 Verrucomicrobiia bacterium | reverse complement strand
CGTTGCAATAGCCGAATCCGCAAAATTTCAGTCACCTATCTTGCGCGACTGGTGCATCGCTAGTGTGGTTTGTTCATACTCTGTCGCTGTTTCCTTACGGAAATATCTTGCAACCTTAAACGCCATCGAACTCTCGGTGAGAGCGGCGCCAGAGTTAAATCTCGATTCACGCGGACGAAGTCGGCTAAAGTGTCAAGTCGTAATGCTAAGCCGTTGGCGAGCGGTAGAGCTGGTATGTCAGTTGCTCTCGAAAGCCAATGGCGGTCTCTAACCGTACGGATACAATGAAGCGGACGGCTTTCGACTAATTTCCCCCGATTTAGGAGACAAGCGTTAGAATAGAAGACCGCGGCTACCGATCGGTCGACAATAGGCGGCCGCTTCGCTTCATAGAATAGATTCATAGAGTAAAAGAGGAACGCTATGTATAATATTTTCTATATCATTGGGGTCATAGTCGTAGTACTCTTCATTCTTGGCTACTTGGGACTCCGCTAGTGCTCCACGATTGGATAACCCGGGACGTGGATCAAAATTGGCAAAGGCAAGCTACGAGCAGTTGTCCATGTATTGAGACGCTGAAATTTCTTTTGTTCCCATCTATGTGACAAGACGAAGACATTCTCCTTCGCGGCGGCTTCTCGCATTACCGTCTTGATAGCAATGGGCGGCGGCGCTCCGGTCGCCATCCAGCGGATGGCGAGAGACAGCACGAGCGCTTGAACACTTCATTCACGTCTATAAGCTTGCCGGAGAAGAATGGAGCGGACCGATCGCCACGGCAATCGCTTCATGTTCGATTGCCGACTGGCTGCACGAAATGAAGGCGGCTAGTGACGTGCGCGCCACCGCCACCGATCTGAGACTCCCCGTACGAAGCCATGTTCGATTCCCTCCGATCGACCAAGCTGAGAAGATTCATTCTGCTTTATGCCGCGATGTATGCGGCATTCGGAGTCGCTTCTCCATTCCTACCCGGCTTTATCAGCGCGCGGGGGTTAGCGCCCGAGCAGCTTGGGCTCGTGCTCGCAGCCGGCACGGCCGTGCGATTGCTCACGGCGCCGCTGGCAGGACGCATCGGCGACTTGATCCAGGCGCTCCGCATCGTCCTCGTCGTCTGCATCGCGCTTGCCGCGTCGGTCACGCTCAGCTATCTCGCGGCGCATGGATTTTGGATCTTGCTTGGGATCAGTGTGCTGCATGCCGCGTCGCTAGCCCCGATCACCATCTTGGCGGACGCATTGGCGCTAGGATCCGCCTCTCCGCCGCCGAGCAGCGGCCGTCAGGGCTTCGAGTATGGATGGGTCCGCGGCACCGGCTCGGCTGCCTTCATCGTCGGCACTTTGCTGTCCGGCCAAGCGGTGAGCGCATTCGGTCTCGACTTGATCGTTTGGCTGCAGTCCTTCCTGCTCGGCGCGGCAGCTTTCGCCGCGATCCTGGTGCCGGAATTGATTCACGCTCGCACAGCCGATGCTGTGCAAGCGCCGGCGGGCGGTGTTCTCATTCTGCTCCGGCTTCCGCTTTTTCGGAATCTTGTTCTTGTGGCGGCGCTCATCCTCGGTAGCCACGCCATGCACGACGCATTCGCGGTGATCCGCTGGAGCGCCGCAACCATTAGCCCGGTTACCGCGAGTTTGCTCTGGTCGGAGTCGGTCGCCGCAGAGGTGCTTGTGTTCTTCGTCATCGGCCCGGCACTCGTGACGCGGCTCACACCGGCCGGCGCGCTCGCCATTGCAGCACTGGCAGGCATGCTTCGCTGGGCGGTAGTGGCACAGACCACCGAGGTGATGGCGCTTGCGCTGGTGCAACCGCTTCACGGCATCACCTTTGCGCTGCTTCATCTCGCCTGCATGCGTCTGATCGCCCGTATCGTGCCGCAAGGCCTCGAAGGGACAGCGCAGGCGCTCTACGGTACGGTTGGCATCGGCGCAGCCAGCGCATTGCTCACCCTTGTCTCCGGCGCGCTCTACGCGCGCTTGGGCGCGCAAGGGTTTTGGGGCATGGCTGCGCTGTGCGCACTTGCCCTCCCATTGACCTGGAAGCTGAGGCAACCCGCGTTCGGCGAAAGCAACGACTACAGCACAGCGTAGGCCCGTTGGCGTTGCCTGGCGTTTATACCCGAGCATCGAGCGCAGGCAGACGAATGCTGCCTCGTGTCGCGGCGATCAAATCGGGTGTTGCATAGCCCGTTGCGATTAGCTGATCCAGACCAAAGCACGCATATATCGATCCTCTCCCTACGGTGCAATTTCATCGGAGCTTGCGCATTTTCGAGATCTCTTTA
Organism: Verrucomicrobiia bacterium; assembly: GCA_035637295.1. Taxonomy (GTDB): domain Bacteria; phylum Desulfobacterota; class Binatia; order UBA9968; family UBA9968; genus DP-20. The sequence continues at coordinate 5,565 of DASPXM010000019.1, read as the reverse complement.
AGCCTGCACGCTCTGTGCAGAGATCCCCGGTTGGTATATTCTCTGAACTCCTCAACTCGTCGAAATCTTTTGTCGGCCAATTTTGCAGTTCATGCAGAATGCCATGACCTGGAATTTTTCTCTTTCCGGTAAGTGGACCGGTTCGCCATACCCTATGCTATTGTTGACCGGTCGTTCTAAGTATGGCTATAGGACTGGCCGGGCTCAAACTTATATGCCAGCACTGAACATGAGCGGACTGTCACGCGTCAGCCTCGCAAAGAAGAAAAGAAATGGTCCGCGTCGGGTATTGGGCCGAATAATTTGTTATGCTGGCCAAATACAACTGCCAAGGCGATACCGAACAAACATGCTGCGCAATGGCTGCGCGTCGCGCCGACTGAACAAAGCAACAAGGGGGCGCGTGCGTCGGCCATTTCGGATTCGTTGATTGGCGGCACTGCCACGGCGGAGGCCAGCGCATTATGGAAGACATCATCCGTCTCACCGATAACTACTACATCGTTGCCACGGCCTCGACCACCGATGAAGTCCGGGTGCTGAAACAAGGCGACAGCTTCGGGGTGTTCGACCGCAGCGGCGACATCCAGCCGGCCGGCCTGGGCGAGCAAGGGATTTACCATGAGGGGACGCGATTTCTTTCGCTGCTCACGTTCCGTTTGGGCAACCTTCGGCCCTTTCTGCTGAGCTCAACGGTTAAAAAAGACAATATTCTATTCACCGTCAATTTGACCAATCCAGACGTCTATGTCGATGGCAACGTTATATTGCGGCGCGGCGATCTGCATATCTTTCGCACCAAGTTCATATGGCAGGCGACCTGCTTCGAAACGCTAGAGCTCATCAATTACAGTCTTTCTCCCGTGGAATTGTTTTTTACGGTGGAGTTTGACACGGACTTTGCGGACATCTTCGAAGTGCGCGGGATCAAGCGCAAGGCGCGCGGGCGGCGGTTGGCGGATGAGATCGAAGCCGATCGTGTTGCACTCGGTTACGAGGGATTAGACGGCGTCGTGCGTCGTAGCGACATCGCATTCTTTCCGGCGCCGGAAAAATTATCGCCTTTCGAGGCGCACTTTCACAGGATTCTCTCGCCCGGCAAACAGCAGCATTTCGAAATTACCTACGCTTTCGCGATTGATAGGCGGCTTCCGAGCCGCCGGTTGCTGAGCACGGCGCTGGAAGAAGCCCAACGAGCCACGGATTCATACAAAGCGGACGAGTGCCTGGTACGAACCTCGAATCCTGAATTTAACGTCTGGCTTGATCGATCGGCGGCCGATTTACACATGATGTTCACGGATACGGGATACGGCCTTTATCCGTACGCCGGAGTGCCATGGTTCAGCACGCCTTTCGGCCGCGATGGCATTCTCACGGCTCTGGCGTTCCTATGGATCAATGCCGGCGTTGCCAAAGGCGTATTGAACTATTTGGCGGCGCATCAAGCGACGCAGATTATCGCTGAAAAGGACGCCACGCCCGGAAAGATTCTGCACGAGGTTCGGCATGGTGAAATGGCTGCGCTCGAGGAGATTCCATTCGGTCTCTATTACGGCAGCACCGATGCTACGCCGTTATTTGTGATGCTTGCCGGGGCGTATTTCGACCGCACGGGAGATCTCGAATTCATTAAATCGATCTGGCCGCAGATCAACGCCGCTCTTGAATGGATCGACAATTACGGCGACGTGGACGGCGACGGCTTTGTCGAATCGGTCCGCCAATCTTCGCGCGGCTTGGTACAGCAGGGTTGGAAAGATTCGTCGGATTCGATTTCGCACGAAGACGGTACGCTGCCGCAAGGAGCGATCGCCCTGTGCGAGGTTCAGGCGTATGTCTACGGTGCCAAAGAGGCGGCAGCACGACTTGCCAACAGCCTTGGTCAAGTCGGCCGCGCGAGCGCGCTGCTCGATGAAGCGAAGATGCTGCGCGAAAAATTCAATGAGGTGTTCTGGTGCGAGAAACTTTCCACCTACGCGATTGCCCTCGATCAGGACAAGCGCCCGTGCCAAGTGGTGGCTTCCAACGCCGGCCACTGTCTCTTCACCGGCATCGCCAGCGACGAATACGCCCGCCGGATCGCGGATACCCTGTTGAGTGACGAATGTTTTTCCGGCTGGGGCGTGCGCACCTTGAGCACCCGAGAAGTGCGCTACAATCCTATGTCATATCACAATGGTTCGGTGTGGCCGCATGACAACGCGATCGTGGCGGCGGGCCTCGCGAACTACGGTTTCAAGGAAGCGACAAATCGAATTCTGACCGGGCTATTCGATGCCAGTTTGTCCTTCGATCTCCATCGTCTGCCGGAGCTTTTCTGCGGATTTCCGCGGCGAGAGGGTGAGGGGCCGACGCATTATCCGGCGGCGTGCGCGCCCCAGGCCTGGGCGGCGGCATCGGTATTCTTGCTATTGCAAGCCTGCCTCGGTTTGTCCATTGACGCGAGCCGATCCCGGGTAACCTTCGCGGCTCCCCTGCTACCGCCGTTTATCGAGGAAATTCAGGTTAAAAACCTTACGGTCGGTCAAGGGTCACTGGATCTGGAAATCGACCGCGATTTTCGAGGCATTGGCGTCGTGCGGCGTGACGGTGATGCCAATATTATGATCCGGTAACATTGTATGGCTATGTAGGAAAGGCGCGGCCTTGGCCCTCAACGCGAAGTGGTTTGCGATTCAGTGTTCATTAGCCGCCGGTAGATAGCCAAGTACTCCTCCGCCATTCGAGTGGCACTGAAGCGTTCTTCGAAGCGGTGCCGGCACAGGGCGCGGTCCAGAGTTCTGATCTTGGACACAGCTTCCGTCGCCGCGTCAAGATCCTCAACGACAAAGCCAGTCACACCGTCATCGACAAGTTCGGGCACCGAGCCACAACGATAAGCAATGACCGGTGTGCCGCACGCCATTGCTTCGATCAGCACGAGTCCGAATGGTTCCGGCCAATCAATGGGAAATAGCAGCGCATAGGCATTTGCCAATAGCTCTTGCTTGCCGGCTTCGTCGACTTCGCCGAGCCCTTCCACGGCATGGCCGTCCGCGGATTTGATGGTTTGTTCAAAATACTCGCGGTTTGCGTCTTCCACTTTGGCGGCGAATTTCAGCGGCATCTTCGCTCGCTTGGCGATCTCGACGGCGCGATCGAATCGTTTTTCAGCACAGATTCGTCCGAGAAAAACTAGATATTCTCCCGGCTCACTGCGCGCTTGGTAAAGATCCAACGGCAGCCCGTGATAAACGGTCCCTTGCCAATTGGCCCACGCCATGGGGAGGCGCTGCGCGTTGGAAATCGACACGACCGGTATTTCCCTGAATTTCTTGTGGAGCGGGTTTAAATCCGGTAGGTCGAGACGCCCATGCAGTGTCGTCAAATGCGCCGTGTCCTGCCTTCGTGAAAAGGGAAAGTGGAGATTAGTCGATGTGAAAATGAATGACGTCGAAATCATCGGCGCGGGCGAAGACTTCCTCGAGTAAAACAAAATGATGCGCCAGGGGATCGTTGACTTGATCATCCAAACGCAAGGAACTCTCGGAACACGCTACCAGGCGTGCTTGTGTTACCGAGTCACCGCTGGCGAACAACGTAACGTCATGTCCTTGCCGCACCAGTTCTTCAGTGAGATAGGACACCACGCGCTCTGTGCCGCCGTATAAAAGCGGCGGCACGCTCTCATGAAAGGGTGCAATCTGCGCGATTTTCATGTCGTGCTCCGGCCGGGCCGTTAAGGTCGGATAAAGCTGCCGAATAGAAGCGGTGCTGTGCTGAACGCGCCGACGCGGCCGAGTTGACGGAGCACAAGTGGTGCGACTCGGGTCGTCTCAATGCCTGGAGTGGAAAATGCGGTGTTAGCGCTGCTGCTTGGCTCCGCCGTTAATTCCGGGAGCCAAGCAACCTATGAAATTCCAAGAACAGCCGCGGTCTTGAGCGACGTCAAATTCGCCCCATCAGGGCAAAAACCAGTACGATGATCAAGATCAAACCGAGTAGTCCGCTGGGTCCATAGCCCCAGCCGCTGCTATACGGCCAGGTTGGCAACGCACCCACCAGCAGGAGAACTACGAGAATTAAAACTAGTAACGACATGTTATACCTCCTTTGTCGAACAACCATCGATCCGCTGCATTAACTTGCCCGATGTTATTTTTGCGCTTCCACGTTTTCTTCTACCCGTATTGGTCAAGCGCAAAAGTCGAGCCATCTTCTCTGTCAGATGTGCGAGCAGCAACAAAGCATTGAACAAACTCATGAAAAACGCTCCAGCCGATGGCGCCGTGTCAGAAAAAAACGTCGGGAAAATCCGCAAACAGTGAGCTTGTTTGGCGAAAATGAAAATTGAAAATTTCGAACTCAGGGGGACAATTTACAAAGAAATTTTGTTGACGATGTGCGGCCGGTGATCGAATAAGCCGAAGAGCTGCATGGGAAAGACGGCTTCGAGAATCAAGAAGGGAGAGAGTGAGAGGATAATTATGAAGGCGCGTTGGAGACGGAAACGCCGCAGCGGAGAGAGCGCAAATTGACAAAATCAGTGAAAGAATACACGGCGTCCATGCCGTCTTCCGCATATCTCGGGCTGCCACGTGAGAAAGTACTCGCCACGGTGATCCGACTTTTGGCGACCAGCTTGATTCGTGTTGGCAACGCGGAGTACGCGCGCCAGAACAACTCATTCGGACTTGCGACCCCTACGCAGCCGTCACGTCAATGTGTCCGGCTCGAGGTAGTGGGCTAATTGTGTGTTGCTGACAGCTAATCCGACTTCAGCGCAGCCATGATAGCTCTTGCGATGTATTGAACGGCTTCGGGATAGACCTTGGAAGCTAATAAAAGAAGTTTGTCGGCATCGTTCTTATCGCACTTGATTCCACTATACGCTCGAAGTGATCGGCTTTTGGTCGGCGGACAATGAGGCCGTTTTTTAGGATTGCGTATTCGCGTGAGGATTGATCACACTTATCTACAAAGCCGTCATAAACTGGGAGTGGCATCTCGATGATGACGTGCAACACGGGCCAACTAGATAAGAATCACACGCAGCGGTCAACAGAAATAGAAAGTGTCGGAAAAGTGACAATTGTTGCTCGGGTTTTTTATGTCAGCAGCCGTCGAACCGCAGCCATTAGAGTCGCGGGATGGACGGGCTTAGCTGAGCTTAGCCTGTCGATCCTTCGGCTCCGCTCACGCATGACCGGAATCTACCGTTCAACCGCTTCGCTACGTTCATCACAGGGACCGGTCCGTTCCAGTCGTTCCAATCATTTCACTCCGTTCCAATCGTTTCCCGGATTCAATAACATGACAGACTTCGACGTTTCGGGAATTCGCAAAACGTCGAAATGGACGTTAATGACAGGAGCAAATGCAAAGATAAAACATGAAACCGACCAAAACGACCGTTTGAAAAACGGAGTGCCAAACTAAGATGGCATCAATGTTGGGCTTGGGCATTACGTTGCGCCCGCGCGGCCGGCCGTGGAACGAGAAGATAATTTAACTGTGCCCTTTATGATTCCAAAATCGTTGCCTGAAGCACCAAAAATCCTTAGCGAGGCCAGTTAAACTTTT
>DASPXM010000018.1:0-6885 GCA_035637295.1 Verrucomicrobiia bacterium | reverse complement strand
GACAGTCTCTCCCTGATCCTCGAAAATGGGATCGGATGAAGGTGGTCCTCAACCAGCAAGCTCTTGAAATCGGTGTCACATAAACATGAACTCCTCTATGTCAATCTGCAACGATGTTAATATAAGGATGAAGGAGGGGGATTGACCGTTTTGAACTACTTGAACCTCTTGAACCACTTTCCTTTACCGCGCCGGCAGCGGTCCTGTTCCCGCAAACTTTTTGAATAGCTCGATGGTTTCCGCGTCGCGCGGGATCTCCTTAACGATCTTCGCTTGTTCTTCCGGCATCAGTGGCGACGGGTCATCGCCGCCGGTGAGCTTTTTATACTCACTGGCGAAAACCGGATCGCCGTTAGTTTTGCGCACTGCCTCTTTTAAAATGTCGACGCGCTCTTTAGGCGTGCCGGGAGGCGCGAGCAAGATAGTGCCGACGACGCGAAAGCCCTCCATCATCGCTAAGAGCTTTCGCTCCCTATCCGATTTGGTGAAGCTGGTAATATCCGGTAGCCGCAAGTGGCCAAATCGCGGATCCTTGTATCCTCGCGGCACTTCGATGGCGAGGTGAAAGTCGGCGAGGTTCTTCGATAGCAAGTCGTTTTGGCTCACCGTGCCGGTCGCGGCGACGCGGCCATCGACTTCGTTGTTGGTGAAAGCAACGTCGAGGTCGTTTCCTTCGTAGCCAGGGACAATCTTGGGATCTTTCATGTCGAGTAGATAGGCAATGGCGCGGCTGTGCAGATAGCCGGTGTGGCCGACCGGGGCGCTGCCGATGCGCACGCCGGGCGTGCTGCGGAGTTTTTCCAAATTATTCAGCCCGGCGCCTTTGCGCGTGACAAACATGTAATAGAGCTGATGCTCGGTGGCGCCGAGATAGTTGAACTTGTCGATATCGTACTGCACGCCGGATTCGCCGAGAACGGCGTAGGGGATGACGCTGCTCGAGACGCGCAGTAACGTCAGGCCGTCGGGCTTGGCCGTGTTGTAGATGTGATTGGTTGCCTTGCGCCCTCCCGCGCCTGGCATGTACTGAAAAACGATCATCGGATTACCGGGAATATTTCGCGTGAGACCGGAGGCGAGAGCCTTGGCGCGCAAGTCGCCCATGCCGCCGGGGCCCGAACCGACAAGCAGTGTGATGGTTTTGCCTTGATAGAAAGGAGTCTGAGCGAGGGCAGAGCCGGATAAACAGAGCGCCCAGAGCAAGATGTGACTTACATGAGCCAATTTTCTAGTTACTGGTTTCATCGTAAATCCTCCGGCTCGGGATTTAGCGTTTCAGTGTTCAAAAAGTCAAGCCGCCTCTGTCCTTCCCCGCGCAGGGGAGGGGGGATGGAACCGAGCGAAGCGGGAACAGCTTCGAAATCAGCGTGCCGGCATTGATCCGGCGGCATTGAGCTTCTCCACCAAATCGACGTTCTTCATCGTTGCGGGGCAGCGCTGCTCAAGACAACGGGCGAATGTTCTGGTTCATGTGGAAGAAATTGCTCGGGTCGTACTTCGTCTTGAGCTCTTGGAGACGCCGATAGTTGGGCCCGTAGGCCGCGGCGGTCGGATCGCCCGGCTCATCGTCGCCCAAGTAATTTACATAGCGGCCTGAGCCAACGAAGGGCTCCATCGCTGCGTACGTTTCCCGCGCCCATGCGATGCAGCGATCGGTATCTTTCGGCTCCATCCATTCGGAGAGCACGATAAGGTTGTAACCGTCCGCGCGGTGCGGGAACGCCGTGTCGCTGACCCCTACCCGGGTTGCCGCGCCGTGGAAGTGCTCGAGAAGCAGCTGGCCCATTGGGGTGGGGCACCGGGCGAAGCACTCGATCATCGTGTCGATAGCATCGTCGCTCAGTTGTGCGAGGAAGCTCGACTTCCAATAGTTGAGCGCCCCCTTCGGAAAGGCGCCATCGAGCATCGCGTTGAGCTGGCAGTAAGGCATCGGGCCGATGGCGTCCATCAGCGGCTGACCGAATTGCTTGAGCGGCCGCATCGCCGTTTCGCCCTCGGCAAGCGAGCCACAGTGACACGCCACTATTGCCGCCAGCTTTGTGCCGGAACCGTCGGGAGCATGAATGAGACCGGCGAACACCATGAACTCATCGGGCAGCGACGTTGCGAAATCCCGGGCGAACCTGAGCACGTCGCGGGCGCGGTCAAATGGATGCGCGATCAAGCCGCCTGTGATCGTGGGCCCTACCTGATGAAGTTGATATTCGAAAGAAGTCGCCACGCCAAAATTTCCACCGCCGCCTCGAACCGCCCAGAACAGATCGGCCTGCTCATCCTTGCTCGCCCGCAATACCTTGCCTTCGGCGGTGACAATTTCCACCGAGCGAAGATTGTCGAGCGCGAGGCCGTATTTGCTCATCAGCCAACCGATGCCACCGCCGAGGGTGAGCCCAGCGATGCCTGTGGTCGACACCACACCGCCGGTGACCGCCAGGCCGTGTAGCTGCGTCTCGCGGTTGAGCTCGGCCCACGTGACGCCGCCCTGGGCCTGCACGGTTCTTGCCTTAGGGTCGACGTGAATGCCTTTCATCGGCATCAAGTCGATCATCAGCCCGCCCTCGACGGTCGCGCGTCCCGCCACGTTGTGGCCGCCGCCACGGACCGCGACTTCGAGGTTCAGCCTGCGCGCGAGATCGACGGCGTCGATGACATCGGCCACGCCACGGCAGCGCGCAATCAAGGCCGGATGCTTATTCACTAGCCCGTTGTGGACTTTCCGCGCCTCCTCGTAGCCCGCATCGGTGGGCTGTAGAAGTTGCCCGGAAAACTTACCGGCAAGTTCGGTGACAGCGTCGGCAATGGATGGAACTGACGTCATGGCGTGATCCTCCTTAGGGTCCGGTTGATGGACTTTAAATTTGGTAAGATCTTCTAACGTTATGGGTGAGAGGCGCGGTCCGCCGCGTCCGTCTCCACCTAAAGGTTAGCCACTTTTTGCTTGCTATAACGCTCTTATGGTGACGTTTCCACCAGGTTGCACCTGGACAGTAAGCTCATAGCCTTCAAGCAGAGACATTCCAAGTAGCGGAACGGTTTCCGCCTCGTCCACGGGAATGCGTCGCATCTCCCCGTCCCAATCCACCGTGGCTTCATAGATGTCAAAAACGCTTTCACTGCCATCTGCCAAAAGTGCACGGCCACGCCGACGCCAAACTAAGCCGAGGCGGACAACAAGAGAAGACGGGAGGCTCAGCCACCCATCAAAGCCTGTGTCGATGATCGCTTCAATCTCCTGCTCTTGCCCAGCGGGACCACGCACCATCAGGTGGACGATAGCTTGGCGGTCGTCCCTGACAACGCCGGTAATCATGCTGCTGGTGATCGTGGATAGGAACCGAAGTGACGCGCGTAGCGGGAGCCAATTCGCCTCAACCATATCTGGGCGTTCGGAACCCGAGCCAAGAGGCGGTCCGAGGCAGCCAATTCATCTCCGTCTACCTCGTAGGCTCCGGTTTCGATATCGATGGCAACGAATTTTCCCGCATTCCCGCTTTCCAGAATGGGGCGAAGCTCAGCTTCATAGATCGCATCCCCACGGCGGGCGAACTCTTCTTTGCTGTAACGCGGTTGGTTTTTCATTGCGACACCAGACCTTCGCTTCCGAAACCTGACTCAAATATATATCAGCCGTTGCAATCTTGCCATCACAGTTTTAACTGGCTAACTACTATTGAAATATACGGGATCTGTTTTTTCCGATATTAATATCGGTAAAGGCAGCCTGCAAGGTAAGGCCGATTCGGTTGGGTTCCACGCGAGATGGGGCAGGCGAGGGCCCGCCCCTACTTAATTGCAACGTTCAGATCAAGTTCGGAATGGAGCGTCACCGCGCCGGCAGCGGTCCGGCGGCGTTGAGTTTCTTGAAAAGATCGACGATTTCGGGATCGCGCGGCAAATCTTTGATCGCGCGCTCCATCTCTTCTCCCAAGAGCGGAGTCGGTTCTTCACCGACGAGCTTCTTGTATTCTTTATGAAACTCCGGATCGCTGTACATCTTCGCCATCGCTTGACGCAGGATGTTGACCTGCTCCGCGGGTACGCGAGGCGGCAAGATCGACGGCGTACCGATCTGTCGGAACGTGCGGATCATCGCCAGCAGCTTGCGCTCTTTTTCCGTCTTGGCGAATTCCTCGATTTCAGGCAGACGATCAAAGCCCTGTTGCTTAAGCCCTTTGGGGACTTCCATGATCACGTGGATGTCGATGGCCTTCTTCGCGATCAAATCCGCGTTGCGCGTGAGCAGCGTGTCGGCGTTATTGATGCGCCCGTCCAGTTCGCCGCGGATCAACGCGACGTCCAATTCGGTGCCACCATATCCGACGACGAACTTGGGATCTTTAAAACCGATCAAGTAGGAAAACAGCCGGCCGACGAAATAGTTCGAATGACCCACCGCCTGGGCGCCGACGCGAATCCCGGGTACCGTGCGCAGTGCCTCGATGGTCTTCAAATTGGCCTCGCGTCGAGTGATGAACACCCAATGGTAAGTGCTGTGCGGCGAGCCCAGATAAATGAACTTGTTCAGATCGTAAAGGACGCCCTTCTCGCCGAGCACGGCGTTGGCGACGAGACCGCCTCCGACCCGACCGATGGTGAGACCGTCGGGACGAGCGTTTTTGAAAACGTGGTTGGCGGCTTTGATGCCGCCGCCGCCCGGCATGTATTCGGAGACGACGGTCGGCTCGCCGGGGATGTGTTTTTTCAGAGAATGGAGCATCGCTTTGGTCATCATGTCCGAGCTGCCGCCGGCTTCGGTCCCCTGAATGATCGTGACGGTTTTACCTTGGTAGAAGGGTGTCTGGGCGAAAACGAAGGCAGGTAACAGTAATGTTAACGCGAACAGCGTAGCCTGAGGGGTAAGCCGGATTCCCAGACAGTTGAACTCCATATCGACTCCTCCTTCTTCCTTGGCGAGCTTTGCGACTTTGCGCGAAATAAATCTTTGCGGATCGGATTTTATCTCGCGCCAAGACGCCAAGGCGCAAAGGTAAGATTGCCGACCGTCAGCGCGGCGGAAGCGGCCCATGCTCCGCCATTTTCTTGTAAAGGGCGACAGTCTCGGGATCGCGCGGCAGCTCGCGTATCGCGACTTCCATTTCCTCTCCGGTGAGCGGCGTCGGATCGTTGGTCATGAGCTTTTTGAATTCTTTGTGAAACTCAGGATCTTTGAAAGCCTTCGCCATCGCGCCGCGCAAGACTCCCACGACTTCTTTGGGCGTTCCGGGGGGGACGATATAGGGCCAGCGGGGATAGAGAAAGGCGCGAAAAAGATTTACCAAGTGTCGCTCCTTTTCGTTTTTGGCAAAAGTTTCCAACTCCGGAGCTTTGGGCAATCCCTGCGGGAACTTGCCCTTGGGAATTGTGATAAAAGCATGAAAGTTGAGCGTCGCCTTGTCCAAACCTTCGCGATTGCGCTGGAAGATGGTATCCGCGCCATTCGCTCGTAAATCGACTTCTCCCTTGGCCAGAGCAATGTCGATCTCCGGGCCGCCGTAGCCTACGACCATCCTGGGTTCTTTCAAACCCAGCAGGAATGCGAACATGCGACCGCTAATGAAGACAGGATGGCCTACCGCCTGCGCGCCGATTCTGAGCCCCGTGGCGGCGCGCAGTTTGTCGAGGCTGTCGAAGCCGGCCTCCTTGCGGCTGACGAATACGTACGGATCGCCGCTTTCCGTCGAACCGAGATAAATAAGCTTGTCGATATCGTATTGGGAGCCGGCTAGGCCGAGAATGGGACCCGCGACTAAACCAGCGCCAACCGCGCCGATCGTAAGGCCGTCCGGTTTCGCCGAAGAGTAAATGTGATTCACCGCCTTCCGGCCCGCGGCGCCGGGCATGTTCTCGACGATGATCGTCGGGTCACCGGGAATATGTTTCTTCAAAAAAGGAATCAGCGCTCGCGCCTGCAAGTCGCCGGAGCCGCCGGGCTCGCCGCCGCGGATGATCCTGATGGTTTTATTCTGGTAGTAGGGCTGTTGGGCGAAAGCGAACGGCGAGAGAAAGCACGAAGCCAATGATATTGAGAAAACTCCCCAGAGGATTTTCCGTGACCTCATATCATCTTTCTATGCGTTAAGAAAAAATATTGCAGGCGCTGCTCATCATCCGAAAAGAATTCCCGGCGGCCATCTCGTTTCCAACATGTACTCAAACAACCCCCAAATGAACGCGTAGGTACAAGCTGCCATGATCAGGGCGGTGTACCATTTCTCCTTGCCCTCGATCAGCGCGTAGAGAAAGATCAATAAAGGCAGGCTGATCACCAGGCCCAAGAGCCAAATGCCCAACGCGCCAGCGATAAACCAAGCAAAAAAGCCAACGGTGCGCTTTAGCTCCACGTTCTTTTCCAGCTTTACGTCGCTGACTTCATCCATATCCATTCCGCCTTGGCCGCCGCGCCGCCCTTCCCAATCAGTCACTTCTCGGTAAATTTGCACCAAGGTTAAAACAATGCCCGGAATGGCGGCAACATAGACCGGCATGATCTTAGCGATGTTGGGCCAGTCCCAACCGACGACGGCCGCTATGACAAACATCACAAGAAAGAATAGGGTAAGATTAGCTTTCATCTTCAGCCCTCGCCATCGCGCCAGTGAAGGAAGAGGGCGGAGCTTCCTTTTTAGCTCTCATTTGTCCGCGCAGCGTGAGCAGCAAGGACAGCCCAGCGAGCAGGAGGAGTACAATCACCGCCGGCCGAGCGAGCCAACTAAAGCCATAGCTCGCCACCGACCGGTAGAGATATTTTTCCATCAGATCACCCAACACCAATCCGAGAATCATTGCCGGCCTGGGGTAACCAAAACGGCGCATGAAGTAACCGAGGACACCGAAAGCGATCACGACCACAAGATCCAAAGGATCGCGGTTCACGCTGAACGCGCC
>DASPXM010000017.1:0-3838 GCA_035637295.1 Verrucomicrobiia bacterium | reverse complement strand
CCGCTCATCGGCGGATCCGTAGGTTTTTGTACTCGGTTCTCGCTCCCGCTTTTTTGTCCGCCAGTCTCGCCTGGACTGGCTTGCGACCAAGCGTATGGCGCGTTGACAATCACTGCTGCGCCAAAAGCCAGACTCGACAATACTGCTAAACGAGATTTCTTCATCATTATCTGCCTCCTTTTTTAAAACCCGTGTTAAATATTCGCGCCCAATTGACGAAGGGCAGCAAGGGCTATGCCACGCAATTTTGGTTGAGATGTAACGAAACTATTAAACTACTTTTATTCCTGCAAAACCGACCGTCCCAAAGTTGATAACCCCCGTTATCAACCCATTTCAAAAGCGGGACGTGTGTTTCGAAGTGGACTTTGAGCCTGAGAGGAGATCGCCAAATGTGCTTTGCTAAAACGGCGTCAGTACGTGGCGCAGTGATCACCGCTCGGTGGGGCTAACACGGCCGCGGATCAAAACCACTCCGAGCGTGAGCACGATCAGCAATACAGCCAACACCATAAAGTTTTCAGGCCGTGGATCTTGCCAGGTGAGTTCCAGTTGCTGCTCGAAAATCGTAATGGCACCGATGCCGGGAATCATGCCGATCGAAGTTCCTAACACGAAATCGCGAAACTGGACATGGACGGCGCCTGCAGCCATGTTGACCAACGTGAACGGCGCAACCGGCACGAAGTGTACAACGATCATCGTGACGAACCCATGACGAGCAAGGCGGCCGCTCATCCGTCCAATCTTCGAGCGACTAAGCCTCGCGACGAAATCGTGGCCCATCCAATAGCCAATCCCATACGTCAGCACCGCAGCGAGCAGGTAGCCTGCACTCGCGTATACAAAACCGAGTAGTGGTCCGAAGGTCATCGCCGTCGCGGCAATGAGCAGAGTTATCGGAAACAGAACCAGGCTTGCCGCTATGTATGCGCCAATAACAATTACTGGCGCCAACGGGTGCTCTTTCACTGCGGAAGCCCATGCCGCAATCTGTTCTGATGTGAGCCAGTCTAAAAAGGGTCCCCATTTCCAAGCCGCGGTAACAGCCAGCAAGAGCGGGACAAAGATCAGCAGCTGGATGCGATAACGATTTCGCGCCGCCGCATCCAAACAGAAGCCAATTGCTTTTTGTTTCGCTGCGAAGATCATGACGCCAGTATCTGCAACCAAAAAGGACAGACAGGTTTCACCGCGACGAACCTCAGCGCGGCAAAACCACGGAGCGTAAAAAGCGGGAGTCACCCCAGCTTGTGCAAATTTTTACCGACGGTTTTTGCCCTTTAGTAACACACGCATAGGATTATTCTCGCGCCAAGACGCCAAGAACGCCAAGTTCGGAAAATATCTCTTTCTTTGCGGCCTTTGCGCCTTTGCGCGAGATATTCCGATTTTGGTTGCGGCTTTGCCGCGCTAGGCCTTCCTGGTGATGTGTTTTTTTTCTACCGGTCGGCGACGCGTGTTGAGATTTTTGTGTTCCTTCGATTTCTCTCAGGACATGCCTTTGCGGATAACCCTCTTCACCCGCAATTCGCCCCTCTTTCAAATCGATCGGCGCGCAAACGTTAGTCGATACAAAACCAATAAGACGATAGAACCCAACACGGCCATGATAAAGCCGACCGGATCGTCTTCCCGATACATGCCGAGCGCGCGACCTAGAAAGCCGCCGATTAGCGCGCCCGCAATGCCCAGCAGAATGGTGACTACAAAGCCGCCGGGGTCGCGTCCGGGCATCAGCAACTTGCCCACCGCTCCAACGAGTAATCCAAAAAAGATCCATCCTATGATACCCATGGTACCTCCTTGTCGGGGTTTAAGATTTTGATCGCGCCAAGCTTGTTTCTAAATTCGAAATTCGAATATCGAAATCCGAAACAATTTCAAAATTCGAAATATTAAAATCCACAACTCAAGTCCGAATCCTGGACTTTTGGTCATTTGATATTGTTTCGAGCTTCGGATCCTTCGACATCGCTCAGGACAGGTCTCGTGCTTCGAATCTAGCCATCTATCCCTTGACCGCCCACTCCGACGCCTGACATTTTGTGGCGCGGTTAAGCCGCGCGCCGCGAACGGCGTCGTTTTGATTTCGCTTTCGCTTTACGCCCCGCTTTGGACTTCGAGCTCTTCGTTTGGGTTTTTCCCGTGAGCTCTGCCTTGCGCTCACTCATTTGCTTGCCGTAGTCCGTCAGATCCATGCTACTTTCTTCCGCTTTCGGCAGCATCTCGCTTTCTTCTTCTTCCACGTGATGCTTTATGCACTCTACCAGCTCGGCAAATTGCTCTTCCAACTGGTCGTCTTCGCTATCCAATGTCTTGAGCTCTTGGATAATTTCTTTCGCCTGTTGATGCTCCTTATTGGCTTCGTCGATCATTTCCTTGTCACCGAGCTCGTTTTGCACCGCAGGGTAGAAGATTTCCTCTTCCAACGTCGTATGCACTTCCAGCTCCTGGATGACCTGATCGGCGATGCGTTTCTTGGCTCCGTTGTTTTTCGCCTGATCGAACTTCCTGAACAAGCCTTTCACTTTTTTATGGTCCTGTCGGATCATCTGCACTGCATTCGGCATCGTTCTGTCCTCCTTCTAGCTTTCTAGCTACTCGACCAGCAACTGGCGTGCCGCTTCGGCGTCGGTGCTATCCAGCGTTCATCGTAGCCGCGGTCGTTCATATCAAGAAGGTCTTTTCCGGAAGAGGAGTGCGATTCGACTGGCGCTGCTTTACGCTGATCCTGTTAGTGACGATGACACCGACCTGGGCGGTCTTCGCCAGCTCCACTGCTTTCGCACGCATAGCTTCGGATTCCACGATCCCGGACAGCGTCACTTCATTTTTGGTCACATCCGCGACAACGCTGAGATTTGCTGATTTAAGCTGTTCATCACTGTCGAACTTGGCCTTAACGACTTTTTCCAGCCTGGCGTTTGCTGACGTTGGACTGCCCGCACCCGGCGCCACTGACGCCGCGTTCGCTTGCGGCTTTTTCGGCTCGTTCGCTCGGCCACAAGCGAGAATCGCCACCGCAGCACTCAACGCAAGGATGACAAGAATAAATATTGTCCTATTCATAATGAGCTCGCCTTTCGCCGCATGATGATCAATTGAAAATACGGCAAGACATATGCCAGACCAGCTTTCCGCTGCCTTTGGCCGAATTTCTCAAGGGGGAACTTTTTTTATCTTGATTGTCGTCCCACGGACGAAACGCCGCACAGTGGTGACGATTGCAAACTTGGGACGAAAACTAGCGGCTGTAACGCGGCATCGCGACACTTTTATCGGCGCCGGAGTATATTAACTGCATCCAAACGGGTGAAACCTGGGAGAGCGAATGGAGATCGCGCCGGGCGGCGCTGTGGCTTGGTGCTCTTCTGTGGAGTGCTCAGACCTTACAACGTATAGGAAAGGTCCAAATCCCCTATTTCTTTGACCGCACGACCGACTTGATCTCGCAAAAGGTTGGAGATCTGCGAGCAGAATGCGACATCATCAAAAATAAGACAACCGACATAATGTTCTTTGTCATGCTCGATTACGAGAAAGCATTTGTTGGATATTGGATCCTTGACGTGGACGTACCGCAGAATTCCAACTTCCCCCCTTTCCGTCTTGTTGCCTTCTTTTCTTGGTCGAGTCCAGACGGGCGGCCAGTTCGGTATGCCACGGCGACGCATGAATGGATGAGCGCGAAGCTCCATGAATCACCTGATAGTAAACTGTCGACTACAAACTACCGGAAACCTCTAAATCGCCTATTTCGCTGATCGCGCGACCGATGTGCTCTTGCAACAGGGAGGAAATTTGCCAGCAAAATGTCACGTCATCAAAAATTAAA
>DASPXM010000016.1:0-5203 GCA_035637295.1 Verrucomicrobiia bacterium | reverse complement strand
TGTTTGAAAAACACGGAGTCGATATCCGACTCATTTATATTCGGGCGGGGAGCCCGTCGATCAGCGCTCTCGTTTCCGGAGACGTTCATGTGAGCTCGGATCCTGCTGCCGCTGTAGCTATTGCCGGGGCGCGTGGCGCTCCCGTCGTCGTGATCGGCACTTATGGCCTGGCAAGCTATCGGTTAGTGGCGCATCCGTCCATCGCGTCGGCGCAACAGCTGAAAGGTAAAATCATCGCCAGCGTTCGTGCTGGCAGCGGCCCGGACGCCCTGCTGCACCGTTTCCTGCCAAGGCTCGGCTTGGTGCCGGGAAAAGATGTGGCGATCCTTCCTACGGGTATCTCCGAATCGAACAGGAGAATCACCGGCATGTTGCAAGGCAACTTCGACGCGACCTTGGCAAGCTGGGATAATATCGTCCAGATGGACCTCCTGGGCCAGAAGATCAACGTGATTGCTGACCCTGCTGACTTTGGCGTTCGCACGTCGGTGAGTGATTTCACTTCGACGCGGCCGGTTGTCAGGGAACGTCGCGCTGCGGTGAAATCTTTCTTTCGGGCTTTCATCGAAGCTAGTTGGATGGGACGGAAAGATCGGGAGTTGGCGTTTCGTATTTTTCGCAAGTATCTCAAAGTCGAAGACGCAAGGCTGTTGGATTCCATGTACAAAAACTATTTGGGAGTAAGAAATCCCTTGAAGCCCTATCCTCTCGATGATGCCTTGGATGCGGACATTGAATATTTAAGCAAGACTCTGGTCCCCGAGCTGAAGGGCAAGAGCGCCGCCGATTTCATCGACGCCAGTCTCTTACGCGAAATCGAAAATGAAAATTTCTTCACCCGTCTGGAACAGCGATGAAGCCCGGCTTTTAAAAGGCAACGCGAGGAAGGAGCTTTACCTGTGGGAGAAATTCTCGGCATCGGCATGACCCACGCGCCGCATCTTCAATTTACCGATGAGAACATGGCCAACGTATTGCGCCGCCTGATCAAAAGCGAGCGCACCCCAGCGGCGATGAAAGACCCGCAGAATTGGCCGGTGGCAATGCGGGCGGAATGGGGCAGCGACGAAGGATTGACTGCCGCGCGCACGCATCGCGCTGCGCTCCTCGAGGGAGTGCGCGCCGCCCGCGCCGCGTTGGACGCCTTCAAGCCGGATTGCGTCTTGATCTGGGGCGACGACCAGTACGAAAACTTTCGCGAGGATGTGATCCCGCCCTTCTGCGTTTACGCTTTCGATGAAGTCGACTGCGCGCCCTTTAAGGCGAGCGACGGTCTCGGCGCCGACGCCAATGTGTGGAACGAGCCCAAGGACATGGTAGTTAAAATTAAAGGGCATCGGGAAGCAGCCAATCTGCTCGCAGAAAAGCTGCTCGAAACCGGCTTTGACGTGACTTGGTCCTATCGACTGCATCACGCTCAAGTGCTCAGCCACGCCTTCGCACGCACGATTCTTTATCTCGACTACGATCGCAAAGGTTTTCCTTATCCGATTATTCCGTTCCACGTGAACTGTTACGGTAGCAATCTGCGCATACAAGGCAAAACTATCGAGGGCCGGCCGCCGCCTGCGCCGGCCCCTTGGCGTTGCTACGATCTGGGAAAACAAATTGCGCGCGTCATCGAGGAAAGCCCGTGGCGCGTGGCGCTGATCGGCTCCTCCAGTTGGTCGCACGGCACGCTCACGGCTAAGCATCACTTCCTGTACCCCGACGTGGAAGTGGACCGGCAACGTTTCGCGGAGTTGCAGGCCGGGCAGTTACGCCAGTGGCGTGATCTCGATCCTGAGCAGATGCGCGCCTCAGGCCAACACGAAATGCTGAATTGGATCTGCCTGGCGGGTGCGATGGAAGGGCGCAAAGCTTCGCTGCAGCTTTTCGTAGAATCCTATATTTTCAACTCGGATAAGGCGTTGGCTTTGTTTCCTCCCGCGCTCCAGTAGCCGAGAACGGGTTGAGAAAGAGAGACGGGAAAATGGCAAAACTCGTTGAGATCATGGGAATCACGCACAGCCCGAATTTCCCGGGACAAATAGCGGGTCCCGACCCAGAACCGGCCATCCTTGAGGCCGCGCGGGATTACGAACTGATGCGAAAGCGGATGGCCGGCTGCAGGCCGGATCTCTTGGTTGTCATTGCCAGCGATCACCTCAATCAGTTCTTTATGGATAACATGCCGGCGTTTTCTGATCGGCAAGGCGCCAAAAGCGGAAGGACCATTTCCCCACGAGCTGCGCACGTTCGGTATCGCCCCGTACCGCGCCGACGTCGATGTCGACGTAGCCAGGAGCCTGCTCCAGTTGGCGCCGAAAATGGGCGTTGATTTTTCGTTTTCGGACGAATTTCGTATCGACCACGCGTTCACCGTGCCGCTCAACTTCATTCGCCCGGAAATGGATCTCCCCATCGTGCCCATTTTTACCAATGTGATGGCCCCGCCCGTTCCTCCGGCGCGGCGTTTCTATGAACTCGGCAATGCGCTGCGAAAAATGATCGCGGAGCTTCCCGCGGATAAGCGCGTGGGTGTGCTGTCGAGCGGCCACCTCGCCATAGAGATCGGTGGACCGAAAGAAGGACGTTCTTCTTCAGACCCGGAATTTGACCGCAGGATGATGCATCTGGTCGGCAGCGGCGATGTGGAGACGGTGATCGAGGAAGCGACTTGGGATCGCATGATGGCATCTGGAAACGTGACTCCTGGGTTTTTGAATTTCGTGCTGCTTATGGGACTGGCGGACGGGAAACCGCCCAGCGTTTCGGGAGTTCGCTTTCCGAAATCCAAGGGGTCGGTCCCGTACATGGCCTGGGATGTCGAAGCGGGAGTGTTGCCATGAGCAAATATCAGGTAGACAAAGTGATGCGCGAGGTGATCCTGGACGTGAAGACTGCGAATGCCTTCAAAGCGGATACGGCGAAATTTCTCCAAGGTCGTGACCTGACGGAGGAAGAACGAAACGCGTTGATCGCAATCGACTACGCCACACTCTACCGGCTCGGAGCACATCCATTTCTTCTAAATGGGTTCACTCGATTGGTCTGGAAAGGCGACAAGGCGGCGCTGAACGCCGAGTACAGAAAAAATATCGCGCCGTTCGGTTACCCGGATTTTTCGACGTAAAAGCGTTAAAGAGTTCAAATAGTCGGTCCGGTGGGATATTAGACTTCAAAGCGTCGGCAGTGTTCTCCACCGCCAACCCTCGATTCAGCATTCTCGTAGGCCGGCAAGAATCCGGCCTTATCCCATTCAATCGCGACGCCAGGATGTTTGCCGATGGCGTGCCGGTTTTTTCCAACAGCGCCGGTATTAATTCCGAAGGCTTGCTTCGCAGATGTTAGAAACCATCGGCGACCACTACGCGGTATTTCTCAAAGGTCACGGTATTGTCATTTCAGAGCAGACCATCGAGCGCAACGCGGTATCCGCGATCCGGCTGGAAAGAGCGGCCCGTGATCAAATCTTGCTTTTATCCTTCAGCTAGCCCAAACCTCTCACGGATGGCGCAAGAGGTCGCATCAGATCTCGCATGGACCATCCCTACCGAATCTGGCCTTATCTCCTATACCAGCACGGGATCAAATCAAGGAAAGAAGTAAAGCGACTGACCCGCTCTATGATGAAGAATATCTGGCCAGACGAAGTGCGATAAAAAATCTCCAACCGGCGCCATCCAAGTTGGCGTGGGCGAATCTCCAAAAGTTTAAACTTTCCAACGTTCGAAGATCCTTGGCTGTCAAAAACTACCTACTTGCTTTCACATTCAGTCGGGTTTATATCCATGACCAAATTACTTCATGGCTAGTGCGTATCAGTACGAGTCGGCATCGTTGGTTTTCCGGCAGATAGCTCGATTCAAATAGACAAATTTTTCCGGGTCTGCGGTGTCAATGGTTTGTCCACAATGTCAATCTCAGAACCGAGCTGAAGCTCTTTTCTGCGACGAATGCGGCGCGCGACTCGAAATGGCTTGCCCTCATTGCGGCGAGCCGAATCGTCGATCCGCAAAGTTTTGTGGTAATTGCGGCCAGTCGATCAATCAGGGTACGGCACCCGCGGCTGCTTCAATCGCAGGGATACCCGCGCCTGAAACTTACGTTCCCAAACATCTAGCTGAAAAGATCTTAGCTACGCGGCACACGCTTGAAGGAGAACGAAAGCAGGTCACGGTTCTTTTCGCTGACATACGAGGTTCGACCAGCTTGCTCGAAGGCCTCGATCCCGAAGAGGGGCAGAAGATCATCGATCCAGTCCTCCATCTCATGATGGACGCGGTTCATCGCTTCGAAGGAACCGTCAACCAAGTGTTGGGCGACGGCATCATGGCTCTCTTCGGCGCTCCCCTGGCCCATGAGGATCACGCGCTACGCGCGTGTTACGGGGCATTGGCGATGCAAGAAGAGATGCGGCGCCATCGTGAAAAGCTGGGACAGTCTGAAGAAGCAGGATTGCATATCGGTATCGGTCTAAATACGGGCGAAGTCGTCGTTCGATCCATAGACACTGACCTCAATGTCGACTACTCAGCCCTCGGTCACACGACCCATCTTGCGGCAAGAATGCAGGAAATGTCACAGCCAGGTGGCGCACTATTGACGGCTGCGACGTTACGTGAAGTTGAAGGGTTTATCCAAGTAAAACCGCTGGGTGCTGCGCAAGTGAAGGGTGTTTCGAAGCCAGTCGAGGCGTATGAGCTTATCGGTGCTACGTCCGCGCGCACGCGAGTACAGGCCGGGGCTGCTCGCGGCTTGACGCCCTTGGTTGGGCGCACCACGGAAATCGACATCTTCAATAAACTTGTCGTACAAGCAGCAGCTGGGCACGGACAGATACTTGCGATGGTCGGCGAGCCTGGGATGGGTAAATCGCGCCTGGTCCACGAATTTACTCGTCATCAGTTGCCGCCGGGTTGGCTCGTGCTTGAGGGCGCGTCCGTTTCCTATGGTAAGGCAACGCCCTATCTCCCGTTGATTGAAATGTTGCGGGGTTATTTCCAAATTGCCGACGGAGAGGGCAGCGAGAACATCTGCAATCGAGTCGTGACGCATATTTTGGAGCTCGACAATAGGCTCAAGGATGCAATCCCGCCGATCCTTTCGTTGCTGGGTGCATTGCCGGATGAAAAAAGTAGTGCGGCGGAACGGGAGCATGATTGGCTAGCGCGGCTGCAAGATATCGGCGAAATGATCAGACGTTTCAACTCGATGGATC
>DASPXM010000015.1:0-17947 GCA_035637295.1 Verrucomicrobiia bacterium | reverse complement strand
CTCGCCTCTGAGACTTTTTGAGCAGCCTGCAAAACAAAGTTTTTCAGTAACTTGCTAGTTGTATAAATTTGCCTTTTTACTTTCCATCGCGTAGCCTTTTTTCATGATCATCGGCGTGCCGAAGGAAATCAAGACCGAAGAAAACCGCGTCGCTGTCACTCCCACAGGTGTGGCCGGCTTCGCGGCGCGCGGTCATAAGGTGCTGGTCGAAAAGAGCGCTGGAGCCGGTAGCGGTCTCACCGATCGGGCCTACGAAAACGCCGGCGCTGCTATCATCGATTCCGCGAAACACGTGTGGCAGCAGGCCGACATGATCATGAAGGTCAAAGAGCCGCAGGAATCCGAATATGCACTGATGCGCAACGGCCTCATACTCTTTACCTATCTCCACCTAGCCGCCAACGAATCGGTCACTCGCGCGCTCCTCGAGCGCAAAGTCACGGCGATTGGCTACGAGACGATCCAGCTCGAAGACGGCTCGTTGCCGCTGCTGGCGCCGATGAGCGAGATCGCCGGCCGGCTCTCGATTCAAGTGGGCGCGTGGTGTCTGCAGGCGGAGAACGGTGGGCGCGGCATTCTCCTCGGCGGCGCTTCGGGCGTGCGCCCAGCCAAAGTTGTGATCCTCGGCGCCGGGATGTCCGGCACCGCGGCTTGCCAAGTCGCGGCGGGCATGGGCGCCTATGTCAGCATTCTCGATATCAATCCGACCAAGCTGCGCTATGTCCACGATATTCTCGGCGGTCACGTTACGACGCTGATGTCGAACCGCGCCAATCTCGAGGAAGAACTCGTCGACGCCGATCTCGTTATCGGCTCAGTGTTGATCCCGGGCGCCCAGGCTCCGAAGCTGATTCCTCGGTCCTTGGTCAGACGGATGAAGCCTGGCGCGGCTTTCGTTGATATTTCTATCGACCAAGGCGGCTGCGCCGAAACATCCCGTCCGACCAACCACCGAGAACCGATTTACATCGAAGAAGAAGTGGTTCACTACTGCGTGACCAACATGCCGGCCATCGTGCCGAACACATCGACCTACGCGCTCACCAACTCAACGCTTTCTTACGGTTTGCAGCTCGCCAATCGGGGATTTCCGCAAGCGTTGGCGAGAAATCCCGCCCTGGCCAAAGGGCTCAATACCTACGGCGGCAAAGTGACGCACGAAGGCGTGGCCAATGCTTTCAACCTTCCCTGGACGCCCGCCGAGGAGGTGATTCGCGTATGAGACTCGTGACCCGCGCCGACTTCGACGGGCTCGTTTGCGGCGCCCTCGTGACCAAGTTCGAGAAAATCGAGGATTATCTTTTCGTCGAACCCAAGTTTCTGCAGGATGGATTGGTCGAGATCCGCAGCGGCGACATCATCACCAATCTTCCTTACCATCCTAACTGCACGCTCTGGTTCGACCACCATATCACCAACACGACGCCGGACTTTCCGACGCCGATCGTGATCGGCAAGGGCGGCTTCCGCCTTGCCCCGAGCGCGGCGCGGGTTGTTTACGAATACTATACGGAACTAGGCGAAAGGCATGAGGCCATCGGCAATAGTAAGATTCCGGCCCAAGAAATACTCGCGTTTCTCGAGACGGAGAGAATGAAATATCTGCTGCACGAGACCGATCGGATCGACGCCGGCAAGCTCGAAACGGAAGACGTGCTGAATCCGCAGGGCTACGTTTTGATTTCAATGACCACAGACGGCAAACACGCCGGCGACCGACCCTACTGGTTGAAAGTGATCGATCTTTTGCGCGACGCGACGCTGGAACAGATGCTCGAAGATCCCGAAGTGAAAAAACGCTGCCAACAAATCCGCGATGAGCAAGAAAAGCTTCGCAAGCTCTTGCTCCAACGCACGACGATGAAAGGCAACGTCATCTACTGCGATCTCCGCGGCATCAAAGAAATTCCCGACGGCAACCGTTTTTTGATCTTCACGCTTTTCCCGAAAGGCAACATTCAAGTCAAAGTCTCCGAAGACCCGCAGCGGGAAAATACCACGGCGATCTCGGTCGGGTACAATATCTTCAACCCCACGTCTAACGTGAACGTCGGCGAGCTGCTCAAAAACTATGGCGGCGGCGGCCACAAAGTCGTCGGCTCGAGCCGCGTCCCTAACGACAAGGCAGATCAGGCGATCAAGGAAATCGTTGAAGCAGTCACGGAGAGGCCGTGAAGGGTGAGGCGTAAGGCCTGTAGGGGCGCGGCATGCCGCGCCCTTGGTCGGATGCAACACAGACGATCAGTGAAAGCGGTAAAAATCCATCAGGCGCTCAAGCACCTTAAGAAAATAAACAACGAGATCCGCTACGCCAACTGCTTTGACGAAAAACAATTCACCAGCGGCCTCATCGCCTTTCGCCCGGCCAAGAATTCGGACCCGAAACAAATTAACCACGACGACAAGGACGTTGTCTGCCATGTAATCAAAGGCAACGGCCGGCTACGCGTCAACAATAAGCGCATTCTTCTCTGCCCAGGAATGATCTGCCACATCCCGAAAGGCACGCCGCACGACTTTGCGGCGGGAAAAAACGGAGAGTTGGTGTTGTTTTACTCGCTGATTAAGACATGATGAATGGAAAGACTCTGTTGAGAGCTTGTCGATAAATTTTGCTGATCGTTTCCTACCACCACTTCGCCTGTTCTCGCTTTGCTCTTAAGAACCCATCCCACACGGCTGACGCCGGTTTGGGAGTTTTGTCGCTGGTTTGCATGCCGATAAAGGACCAGAGACGCGCGAGGTCGTTGAGCGGCGGGCGCAGTCGCGCGACAAGGCGATCAGAATCGGTGGTAGCGAAATAGACGACGAACTCGTAATTATCCCGCGCCGCGGTTTTGAGGAGTAGCTCGGTGAACTGCATCTGCTCAGTTTCGGAACCATAGAGAACCGTATTGTACGACCTCAGCTCGATGTTGCGCGAGGTCATGCCGCTTTCCGACACAGCGATGCCCTTCTTGAAGCGGGTGGCAAACTCGAGAAAGTTCGCCGGAATGATCTTCGGCACATCATGGCTCATATACGGATACAGACTCATGGCGAATAGGTCACTGAAACGCATCAGGTCAGCGACCTCCTTCTCTTGATCCGTACCCTTGGCATCCGGTGTCAGCCGTTTGTAATGGAGCACCTCCGTTGTAAAAAACACCGGCAGTGACCTGTGGACCTTTTTGACGGCCGTGTAAGTATCGCGATGTAACTCTTTCAATTGGCGCCACTTCGACTGATCGCGGGACAAAATCATGTTGGATTCCACGCCGATGGCAAGATAATCCGGCCGCATGTTTTCTACGGCACGTAGAACGAAATTCAAAAACGCTCTTTTCACCCGCGGGCTATTGAGCGGTTCCTTGTCCCACGGTGGAGGGAGCGGCTGGTTATCCGTGTCGCCCCAGTAGGGAGCGAGATCACGCCGGTCTTTGTTCAGGGGTGAGATCGATAGAAAAAGTTTCTTGCCCGCCGGCGGGCGGTAATTCAAATTGTCTTGGACCTCTTTGGAAAACGGCTTACCGTCGAGCGCTTCTGGCCAAGGAATTCCACCGATAAACATCACCGAGACGATGTCGCCATGCGCGTGAGCATATTCCTTCGCAATGGCGACTCCCTCGTCGGTCAGATCGGCGGGCCACTGTGTGAATCCCATCAAAAAAGGGCGTGTCGCTGGGCCGCGATATTCAGGCAGTGGCGGAGGGAGCGGCTTCGTTACCACAGGCGGTGGCGGCGGAGGTGCAGGCGCTGGGCGAGATGGTCCGAATAAACCACCTCCATCACATCCCGATAAATAACACGCCAACACCGCTGTGATGAGTAAGCGCCAGAAGCTGATCGTCATAGTCGCTAATTATTAGGGTTTAAAGTTCGCCGGTCAAGCTGTGGCCACGCCTTTCGATTCGCTTGACTTACCATCAAATTCTCGGAAAATAGCTCAAACCATAGCCCGGCAATTACTCATTCTCGCGTCAACGCCAGCTATTCGAGTGAGTGAAAGAAGATTTTGCGATTCGAGCAAGCAAGAAAGCGGCTTTTCCTCGTTACACTTTTCGGATTTGGGTTATTTTGTATCGCCGCTTGCTCTTCGCGCATTGGCACACCCGAGCCGCGATACGCGCCCGCGGGCAACCTACTCGACATCGTCAAAGACTTTCAGCGCCTTGCCAAGGAAGACACCTATCGCTTTCCGATTCCGAAAGACATCACCGGGGTCAATATTATGAAGGCGACGCTCGTCCGGCTCGATGACTACGAGCGAAAAAATCGCGGTCAGTTTGCCGACGTCGTTCAGTTTAATAAAGCTCTGGCACTGGAGCGCTTGCGAGAATACGATCAGGCGGCGGCGCTCTACCGCAAAGTCGCCGAAACTGAGGGCCGCCTCGGCGCGGAAGCGGCGAAAAACGCCGAGGTTCTCGACACCTTTTTGCGGATTTTTGATCGAACGATACCGGCAGATGATCCGTTCAAGTATATCGCCGGTCTCGATGAGAAAGTCGCGGCATGGAATGGGCTCATCAAAAAGCACCAGGGCACGCCGTACGAGTTTTTAGCCCGCGTGGAAGAAGAGCGCATCGATCGCGCCAAGGTCGCTTTCGTCGAGGCCAACCGTGGCCGCTTGAAAGAAGGTAATCAACTGACCATCGTCGGCTACAGTCAGCTGGTGACCAAACATCAGCAAAGCAAGAATCTCTATCGCTTTTTGCTCGACTTCGGCGACTTCTATTTGCTCCTTGCAAAAGAGTATGCATCCCAGTACGATCCGGAAGGTTTGGTTTTCGATTCCAAGGTCTTAGACCAATTCGTTAAATCCGCGCTTAAGCTTTATACGGAAGTGGCACAGGTCGACGGTACTGTGGAAAAAATCGAGGCCCAGGGCAAGATCGAAGCGACCCGCGGCTTTTTAGAAAAAATGACGAGGCTCAACCGATGAAGCGGAACACCACGGCCTGTTGCAGCGTCTTTTTGCTGCTCGCGTCCTTTACGCTTCATGTCTCCACGTCTTTTTCTCAAACGCGGGAATTGGAACTGGAAAAGATCCTCAACCCGATGCCCGACTACGACCCGTTCGAGAAGTCCGCCAGCACGCCGCAGTACTTCCCCGACGACGTTGACAAGCGCACCCGCGAATTGCTTATCGACGCGTTGACCAACCGCAAAGAGGTGCTCGAAGATCATTTGAAATCGCTCCGCGCCGAAGATGAACGGTTGCGAAAGCAGAACGGGACAGCCACCGGTTTGACGGAGCATACCCGAGATCTCGTCAACAACACGATTCAAGACCGCGAGCGCTATCTCGCGGCGCAGAAAGACGCGCTAAGAAATGCCTCTACGCCGGAGCGAAAAAAATACTTAGAGGCGATTATCAATCATGACGATCTCAATCAGTCGGAACAGCTGATGCGTCAGAGCTCGACTAATTTTTGGGGCGGTATGATGAACCGCCTGATAAGCTCCGTGGATCTCGTCGGCGTGGCATCGGGCAACTATATCGGCGCCGTGGCGGAAACCACGATCACCCAACTGTATGCGCTCATGGACCGCGACATGCCGATCGAAGAGCGCCGGGCCCTGGCGCGGAATCTGGATCACTTGAAGCGCTTCCCGGACGACCCGCGCAACGCGGCGATCATGAAAGAAGTCGAAACGCTGGACAAAAAGAAAAAGAGCGCGTTGATCCGCAAACAGATCGAAAAAGCCAAGGAAGCTCTGGCCAAGAGCGATTTTGACAAAGCGCTGTTTCATAGCGACGTGGCGACTTTTTTAGAACCTCAGTCGAAGGACGCAGACGAAATTCGCGCACAGGCGACAAAGTCGGTGCAGCAGCTCGAAGAAGCGAAGAAGACATCTTTGACCGCGCTACCCGAGCCTAAAAGCAGCGCCGAGCAGCAAGGCGACGTCAAGCAGTTACTACAAGCTCTGACCTTGCGCGACAGTAATCAGATCCAGCGTTTAGCCATCGACTTGGAAAAGAAATACACCGGCAAGCCTCTGGCCGACGCTGCGCGCGATGCCGAAGCCGTCGCGTTGGAAATGAAAGGATGGCGTGAAGCCGCCAAAAAGGCCGTCGATCAAATGGCCAAATCGTCTTCCCGCCCGGAGACCAAGCAACGCGCCGCCGCTCTCTTGCAAAGCCCCGAATACAATCTGCTTACGCCGTTTTACGATGCCCGTAGCGAAAGGCAATTGCAGTCTGTCAAATATGTTCTACTCGGTGAAGACTTTCTGAGAAAGAACTTACTTTTCGCCGCAGGGGCTATGGCTGCAGGCGGCCCTGCCGGCGCTGCGACTCTCGGTATGGCCAATGCCCTCATGGTGAGCAACAATCTTTATCAGGTATTGACCAACAATCCGGTATCCGCGCAGCCGGTGATCGACGCCGGCGTCGCCTACGTGCGCAATCATCCCAGTTCCGAGAACGCCGCGGAAATTTACCGGGTGCTCGGCGATGCATTCGAAGAGCGCGGTATGATCGACAAAGCGATCAGCTATCATGAGTTGGCCGGATCACCCAAAGAAAAAATCGCCGCCCTGAAAGACAAATCAGCGAAGGCCTTGCTGAATGCTGCGAGCAAAACCAGCGAGCGCAGCAGCCGGGAATATTATTTGGCCACGGTCGTCGATCAACATCCCGACACCACCGCCGCGGGGGAAGCGATCAAGAAACTCGCTGAGCTCGCCAAGGAGGAAAACCAAGGTTTGCGCATGAGCAAGCAGTTCCTGCTGGAAAACCCCGAACTGTATGGCCCGCGCGGCCTCGGCCTAAAAGCGACGTTATTCGACGGCG
Organism: Verrucomicrobiia bacterium; assembly: GCA_035637295.1. Lineage (GTDB taxonomy): Bacteria > Desulfobacterota > Binatia > UBA9968 > UBA9968 > DP-20. Next base: position 11,172 of record DASPXM010000015.1, on the reverse strand, counting down.
ATGCGAGAAACGTGGAAATCGCCGACCGCGGCATCAATCTGGTTAACGACAACGAAGTTCTCGTCTACTACCAGACGCCGTGGGGCGTACGCAGTCAAACTTACTTGCTGTCCAAAAACGCGACGGAACGCTTCTTCATCACTCTGCGCGAGAAAAACCAGCAAGTCGCGCTGGCCGACGTCAACCAACGCGCCAAGGACAGCGTCGGCGGTATTAAGAATCTGCCTGGCTCCATTGTGCGGGCCGAGCGCGAACGGCGCAGTGCCACGCCCGAAGAGCGCGACGATACAACATTCACATTAATCCGCGAAGCCGGCGGAACAGGCGGCAGTTTTCAAAGGGTTTTGGACTTCCAACTTCTCAGTGATAATGAGCGTGATCCGGGCAGCAAATACAAATTGCCGCCGATTCAAGGAAGCATATCAGCAAGCCGCTTCAGCATGACCGGCAATCTCCCGACCGGATTATGGGGCAATCAACTCGCCATTGGGGGAGATCACCGAAGTCCCTTCGCCGGCGTTCAGCTGCCGATTCCCTTGCTCGAGGGCTTTATTCCGGTCGACTTCATGGTCCAAGGGCGACCCGGCGGCGTGTCACTCTATCCGAAAATCCGCACCGGCGGCGACACAGGCGCCGACCCCGAACTGTATCGTTGACCTAGGAGGCTCGAGTTTTGCCGAGGAAAGAGCTCCTTCGCGGTTGCATCTCCATACTCGTCGGTTTGGTGATTTGGGAAATTCTCACGCGGCTACTGCTTGAAAACGAGCTTTTGATCCCGCCGCCGACCAGTGTTATCCGATCGTTTTGGAATCTGACATTTTCCGGGCAGCTCAACAAACATTTCGCCGCCACTCTGATTGAGTTTTCCTACGGTTTTACTACCGCCTGCATCGCCGGCATCGTGATCGGCTACTTCATGGGCATGCATAAGTGGTTCGACGAGATCATGGACCCGTGGATTGCTACTCTTTACTCGATCCCGATCATTACAGTCGTGCCGCTGATCATCATCTGGTTCGGTATCGGCATGATTTCCAAAGTGGTCGTCGTATTCAAAATCACCGCGGTGGCGATCATATTAAACACCGCTGCCGGCATTAAGAACCTCGACCCTGTGTGGCTCGAGCTGGCCAAGTCGTTGCGCTTGAGCACGTGGGAAACCACCTATAAGATCCGCTTTCCCGGTGCCCTGCCGTATATCATCACGGGCATGCGCCTCGGCGTCGGCCGGGCTTTGCTCGGCGTCGTCGTCGCTGAACTAATGGCCGCCAACGCAGGCCTCGGCTACATGCTGCGCGATTCGTCGGAAACGTGGGACAGCCCAAAGTTATTTGTGACCGTGATCCTGCTCGCCGCGATCGGACTGGTCAGCTTTAACTTGATCAAGCGCCTAGAGCAAAAAATGGCACCGTGGCGCCAAAGTGCGGAATGGTCTACCGAGTAAAGGGCCGCACTAAAAATTTTCAATCCGAAGGTAATGAACGGATCGGACCGAAAATTCTCTGCTAATGTGCTTAAAGTTGCCTCGGTCGTCGCCGGACTGACGCTTTGGCATCTCGTCTCGGTATACGTGATCAACGACTCGGCTCTGCTGGTATCACCCGTCGTCGTGGTCAAACCACTTACGAAATGCTTTTCGTCACAGGCGAGCTTTATCCGCATCTGTTTGCCAGCTCGGGGATTTTTTTTTACGGCTTTGTCCTGGCGATCATCGCCGGTGTGCCGCTCGGCTTCGTCATGGCTGAGCCCGCTGGTGCGCGATTACGTCAACCCGTGGATGGCGACACTTTACACGACGCCGCGCATCGCCTTTGCGCCCATTTTGCTCCTCTGGTTTGGCATCGGCGCGGGATCGAAGGTCGCCATCGTCTTTCTCGGCTGCGTGTTCCCGATATTGATTAATTCCTATTACGGTATGCGCGTGGTCAACCGCGAGTACGTCGAGCTCGCCCGCTCGTTTCGCTTGCGACCGTGGGAATTGTTTTTAAAAATAATGCTCCCCGCTTCGGTACCCTTCATACTTTCCGGCATCCGTCTCGCCGTCGGCCGCGGCCTCACCGGCGTTGCCATCGCCGAGTGGTTTGGCGTTACGGAGGGCTTGGGCTATCTGGTCTACTTCGCCGGTCAAACGCTGAATGTGCCCACCTTATTTGTCGGCGTGGCGGCATTTGCCGCACTCGGGATCGTCGGCTTCGAAGTGATCCGACGTTTCGAAGCTTATGTTACTCCGTGGCGGAAAGAAGCTCAGGGAGGATGATGTGGCCGGGCCGGTCTTAGAGCTAAGAAACCTGCACAAGGAAATCGCGCGCAAGGACGGCGAGCCGTTCGCTATTTTTAGGAACATCAATTTATCGCTGCACGATGGTGAATTTGTCAGTGTTGTCGGCCCGAGCGGCTGCGGCAAGACAACCATGCTGCGCGTGATCAACGGCCTGCTTCCGCGCACTGACGGCGAGATCTTTATCGACGGCAAATCCGCAGCCGATCTGGATCACGAGCTGGTCATGGGCTTTGTTTTTCAAGGAGCATCTCTATTGCCCTGGCGGACTAGCCTCAAGAACGTTCTCCTAGGTCTCGAAGGACGCGGCGGCAATCCTAAGGGAGCGGAAGAGATCGCCCGAAAGTATTTGGATCTCGTCGGGCTCTCGGGCTTCGAAAATCACTACCCGCACGAACTGTCCGGCGGTATGCAGCAGCGTGTCAATCTGGCCCGCGCCTTGGCGGTCAATCCGAGAATTCTCCTGATGGATGAACCGTTCGCCGCCCTGGACGCGCAGACGCGCAATTTTATGCAGCTCGAGCTGCTGAGAATCTGGTCGGAAACCAAGAAAACCGTCATCTTTGTCACCCACATGATCGCCGAAGCGATCCTGCTCTCCGACCGAGTGGTCGTCTTCAGCCATCGACCCGGGACGATCCGCTCTGAATTCAAGGTGCCGCTCGAACGTCCAAGAAGCATGGAGATGCGCGCGGACCCGCGCTTCTTGGAATTGGAAAACATTGTATGGAAGCAGATTGAAGAAGAAGTGAACGCCTCGGGCGGCTTCGCGCAAATGTAGGTCATTTTCAAAGAAGGGATTGTCGCATGCTACAGACCACAACAACGATGACGGCGCTTATCGCGCTGTTTGTAACCCTCGGCTGGACCACCCCGGCTCTAACGGCGGATGCCGGATTGTTAAAGATGCGTTTCACGCAGAGCGGCAACACTTCGTCGAGCTGGCCGCTGTACGTCGCTGAACAAAAGAAGTTGTTCGAAAAAAACGGGCTGCAGGTTGAAGTGATCATCATCCGCGGCGCCACCAATGTCGTGCGTGCGGTCCTCAGTGAAACGATACCCATCGGCCGCATCAATCCCGACTATGTGATCGGCGCCGCCGATAAAGGCGCGAAGGTAAAAATTGTCGCCGCCAACATGGAAAAAATTCCTTACGACATCTATGCCCGTCCGGAGATCAAAACCGGCGCGGAGCTAAAGGGTAAGACGCTCGGCGTCAGCACGCTGACCGGCGGGACGACACTGATGGTTCATGAAGTCCTGGAGAAAGCCTACAAGCTCAAGGAAAATGACTACAAACGGTCGTCGGCACTTCGCCGGAGCGCTACGCCGCCCTCAAAGGCGGCTCGGTGCACGCCTCTTTTATGGGCCCACCTTTTACGTTCCGCGCCGCCAAGGACAATTTTCGTAAGCTCGCCAACTTTCACGAATACCTCGGGCCAATTCTTTTCACTGCCGACTTCGCGCATACGAACTACATCAATCGAACCGCACAGAAATTGTCCGTTATCTAAAGGCAATGATCGAAGCGACGCGGTGGCTCTATGATCCGAAGAACAAAGAAGAAGCGCTGGCGATTCATACGAAGGCTTTGAAGGCCGGCCGCGAGAGCGCCGAGGAAGACTACAAGTATCTCGTCCAGGACTTTCAGCCGTTCCCGCGGGATGGCACGGTCAGCAAAGTTTCCTTCGACAAGACAATGGAGTTAAGCGCCAAGGAAGGCATTTATCAAGGCAAGAAAATTCCATCGGCCGGCGACTATGTCGACCCGACCATAATCGACGAAGCTCTTAAGCTTGCGGGAAAATCATAAAACCAAGCAATCTGAATAAAGCCATACAATCGGAAAGGTTTTGACTCATGAAATTGGCCGTCAAAATTTTGCTCGCGTCAGCTCTCACGTTCACTTGCGCCGTAACGGGGAGTGAGGCCCAAACATTAAAAAACATCCGCATCGGTTACCCCTCCTTGAGTTTTCGGCAATCGAATGTTTGGGTGGCCAAGGAAGCTGGGCTGTTCAATAAGTATGGTCTCGAGGTGGAACCGATTTTCCTTCGCGGCGGGCAGATTGCAACCCAAGCACTGGCAGGCGGGGATCCGCCCATCGTCAACATCGGCACCGTCGTGCAGGCGAACTTGACGGGTTTTAGTCTCGTCCTGGTGGCGGCTGTGGAGACCGCCTACGATCAGATCGTCTTCGCTCGTCCGGAGATCAAGAGTCTCGAACAGTTGAAAGGCAAAAGGTTCGGTATCAGCGGCTTTGGCGCCGCGACCCACTACGCAACTATCATCCTGATGAGACACTTGAAGTTCGAGCCGAAGGATCTCCAACTGGTGCCCGCAGGCCCTGACGCCGAACGGTTGGCCGCCATGAGCGCGGGAAAAATCGATGCTTCGCTATTTACTTCCTCGGCGGCCGCGCCGGCGCGCAGAGCTGGATTCGCCGAGCTGCTGCAGGTGGCCGATCTCGGCGTCGAGGTTCAAGGCAACGGCTTTGCGACCTCCCGCGCCTATGTGCAGACTAATCGCGACGTGGTGAAAAATGCGCTCAAGGCGTTCGTCGAAGCGATTTATTTCATCTACGCCAACAAGAAAGAAGCTCAAAGAGTCTTTGCCAAATACATGCGCACCAACGATCCCGAGGTGCTCGAAGATTCTTACAACGGCTACGTTAAATCGATTCCGAAGAAACCCTACCCGACACTCAAGGGGATCCAGTTCATGCTCGACATGCTCGCCGAGAAAATGCCTCAGGCAAAGACCGCCAAGCCCGAGCAGTTCGTCGACTTGAGCTTCTTACAGGAACTCGAGAAAGAAAATTTTTTCAACGAGATGGCGAAGCGATATCCGACGAAGTGAAGGAGTGATGGAATATTGGAATGATGGAATGTTGGTTCTTTCCGGATTCACTATTCCAGTATTCCTTTTTTCCAATACTCCAATTTTCTATTACTCCATAACTCCAACACTCCAACGTTGACAAGATCGCCAAATGAGAAGACTATTCGTCCTATCAGTCCTATACGTCCTATTTTCTTCAACCGACTTCACACTCGTCCACGCCCAACCCCTAAAAAAGATCAAGATCGGCTATCCCTCGCTGAGCTTTCGGCAAAGCAACGTTTGGGTCGCCAAGGAGCAAGGGCTTTTCAACAAGTATGGTCTCGAAGTCGAGCCCATTCTATTTCGCGGTGGACAAGTGGCAACCCAAGCGCTGGTCAGCGGCAATCCGCCGATCGTCAACATCGGCACGGTGGTGCAGGCGACCATTCAGGGCCATAACGTCGTGCTCGTCGCCGCCGTGGAAACTAAATACGACCTAATTATCTTTACTCGGCCTGGGATCACGCAACTGGAACAACTCAGAGGCAAGAGGTTGGGCATCACCGGCTTCAACTCGGCGACACACTATGCCTCGATTATATTGGCCAGGCATCTCAACGTGGACTTGAAGGAATTTACTCTCATCCCCGCGGGGCTCGACACCGAGCGTATCGCCGCGGTCAATTCCGGAGTGCTCGATGCCACCTACGTCGCAACGTCAGCGGCGCCGCTGGCCCGCAAAGCCGGGCTCCATGAGCTGATCCAAATCGGCGATCTTGGCGTCGAAGTCCAGGGAAACGGTTTCGCCACGTCGCGGGGCTATATCGCCAGTAATCGAGATGTTGTAAAGTCCGCGCTGAAAGGCTTTGTCGAAGCGATCCACTTCATCTACGCTAATAAAAAAGAAACGCAGCGCGTGTTCGCAAAATACATGCGCACCAATGATCCCAACGTACTCGAGGATTCTTACAACGGCTACATCAAGTCAATCCCCAAAAAACCCTATCCAACTTTAAAGGGCATTCAATTCATGCTCGACGTGCTCGCTCCGACCCTGCCAAACGCCAAGAACTTCAAGCCGGAGCAGTTCGTCGATTTAAGCTTCCTCCAGGAACTGGAAAAGGAAGGCTTCTTCAACGAGATGGCGAAAAGGCATCCGACGAAATAACAAGATGGAGTGATGGAGTATTGGAATGATGGAGTAATAGAAAATTGGAGTATTGGAATACTGGAGTGATGGAGTAATGGGTTCGGAAAGACCAATATTCCATCGTTCCAATATTCCATCAGAAATTTTGACCGGAGGAGGCAATCATGGCGCGAAAAGTCATTCAACCAAAAACTCTCAACGATCCACGGCCACGGTATTCGCAAGCCGTTCTTACGACTGGCCGCACGCTGCTATTCATCGCCGGGCAGACCGCGTCCGATAAAGACGGCAACGTCGTCGGCAAGGGCGACATCAAAGCTCAGACGGAACAGGTCTTCAAAAACATCAAAGCCGTCTTGAAAGAAGCGGGCGCGACGTTCGATAATTTGGTCATGATGACCACTTACATTGTCGACCGAGAGTACCGCGAAGGCTACAACGAAGTGCGCCGTGAGCAATATAAAAAATATTCGCCCACCAGCACGTTGGTGATCGTCAAAGGGCTGGCTCATCCCGATTATCTGATCGAGATCGCCGGCATCGCCGTCCTCTAGCAATGAAAGTCACGGTTCTCGACGACTACCAGCGCGCATTCGATTCTACGGACGCGATCAAGCGGCTAAGGCAGCAGGTCGAAGTCGAGATTTTCACCGAAAAGCTATCGACGGATGATGCGATCATCGGCGCACTCAAAGGCTCGCAGGCGATCATTCCCATCCGCGAGCGCACGAAATTCACTGCGTCCTTGCTTCGAGGTCTTCGCGACCTCGAATTTATTTCGCAGACCGGTAGTCACGTCTATCACGTCGACATGGATACCGCGACCAAGCAGGGAATCGTCGTGAGCTTGGCGCCCGGCGGTAATAGCACGACAGAATTGGCGTTCGGCTTGATGCTCGCGCTCATGCGCCGCATACCACAGAGCGACCGCGCCATACGGCGTGGCGAATGGCCGCTGGTTTTGGGCTACGTTCTCAAGGGCAAAACCCTCGGCGTACTTGGGCTGGGAAAGATCGGCACTGAGGTTGCTGCCGTTGGCCGAGCGTTCGGCATGAAAATCATTGCCTGGGGACCGACGCTGACGGCAGAGCGAGCGGCAAAGTCTGAGGCGACGTTTCTGCCGCTCGAGGAAGTCTTGAAGACGGCCGACGTCGTCTCCATCCATCTCACTCTGTCCGAGAAAAGCAAGAATCTTTTGAATGAACCGCGCCTTCGCCTAATGAAGAAATCGGCTTATCTCGTCAACACGGCGCGCGGCGCGATCGTCGATGAAATTGCGCTTGTAAAGATTCTCAAAGATAAACACATCGCCGGCGCTGCCCTCGACGTCTTTGTCGAAGAGCCGCTGCCGAAGAATCATCCATTGCTTGAGCTGGACAATGTCCTGCTCACGCCCCACCTCGGCTGGCCCACGGATTCCGGCTTCGAAGGCTTCGCCGAAAACGCGGTGACCAACATTCTCGATTACAGGGAAGGCAAACTCACGCGCGCACTCAATCCCGAAGCGCTCGAACACCGCGGCAAACTTACGTGAACGTCGCTCCAGTCCTGTATCCACTTCAAGTCGTCAAATTTCTTATTCGGCGCTCAATTGCGCCGTATGAAAGACTCGATTATCCTGATCGATAAATTCGAGCACCGCCGATGTCGGAGCCGTTTTGGGATCGACCGTGATCTTGCCGAAGTTAAAATTCTCCGCGAGATAGTATTCGAAACGCCGAGCCGTACCGTCCGTAATACGGTTTAGCGGCGCCGCCAGCGGCCCGGCCGTGATGTCCTTAAGTCCGCCGCCCTTGGGGATTTTTGTGATCGCCGCGCAGTGCATATCGCCGCTGAGAAAATACACGCCACGAATTTTCTTGTCATTAATATATCGCAGAAGTTGTTCCCGTTCCTTGGGAAATCCGTCCCAGCGATCGCTGCCTCCGCCGGCCATCGGTACGCTCGTCACGATGAACTTAAAAATCGCGGTTGATTTGGCTATGCCGTTGAGGAGCCATTCTTTTTGCGCCTTGCCCAATATTGTTCCTTTTTTCCGGTCTCGATACTGGCGCGCGTCGAGAATGAAAAGCTCAACGCCCCGGCCCCAGCGAACTGATCGGTAAATCCGCTCCGGTTCACTGCTTGGATGTCGAATCGGCCAATAATCCAGAAAGGCCTTTCGACCTATCGGCGCCAGTGGATTATTCGGCAAATAGTCGTCTGCCACCTCGTGATCGTCCCACGTCACATAGACGCTGGCCTCGTCAAAGCAATATTGCGACGAAAGGTCATCGCGATTGGTGCGATACTTCGCCCAAAATTCATTTAATTGCCGCGCCGTGCCGTTGCGGTCGGCGTAAATTGTATCCCCTAGATGCATAAAAAAATCTGGGTGCTGTGCCCGCACCGCATTCATGACCATGAAGGGTTTGTAGCTTTCCCGCGTGTCGGCGCTGAAGCAAAATGTCACTTTGGCGTCGTCGTCGGGCCGCGGCGCGGTTACGAAACTTGCGACATGCCCCGGCATCTTGCCCTTCACCTCGGCGCGGTAATAATAGCGCGTCGCCGCTTCGAGACTTTCCAAAGATATAATTGCGGTAAAATCATGTTCGGGACTAACCGGATATTCGTCGGTTGAAAGAAATGTTTGGAGGCGCGGATCTTTGGCGTACTGCACCGAGACTTGGCTCCCGGGGTCGGCACGCAGCCAAATCAGCGCGCTGTTTGCGGTCACGTCGCCCGAGACGTAACCGAGCGAAAGTCCGGTCGTCGGATCGGGCCGGATCAGCGCCGGCGCGCAACCGGTTTGGCTCCAAAGCGCCGGTCCGGCGACGCCCGCCAAAGCGATGGATTTCAGAAATTCGCGGCGATTCATCGCTGGTTAGACGTAGACTTTGTCCCAAATCCATTCACAAAGCCAACCGGCGAGCGTAATCACCGCCGCCGCCATCATGACGGCTGTCGATGTGTCCATAGATCTCCTGAAGATGAGCTGTGAAAGATTTTTCGAGGGCATCGGATGCTGTGAATTAAATCGCAAGCGCAGACTTCGACTGTAAAGGGCGCGCGTCGGATTTGCAAGATCCCCGACAAAGCATCGGTTTGTTTGACTGGCCGCAACCGCTAAAGTCGTTTAACCCCATAACTTTCGAGACAGCTAAGGATATCAACCGATACCGATACCGCAGGAAAAGTTTGGGCCCAGGTCGACCACGACGAATGCGCGCAGCCGGATCGCGATCTCACAAGCATCCCGAGCCTCATCGCCCAGGAAAACGTCATCGCCGAATGCATTTAACTTGGTTCGAAGCCAATGAACTCGATGCCGACCGCTAGTCAAGATGACCCGGACGATCGATACGATCGAGCGCTGGGGGGCAAGCGGATTGGATGCGAGATACGTCTACGACATCGAAGTCCACGCGTCTCGTGACCGCTTACGGCTTAATGATCAACGACGATTGCTCTTCTTCCTCTTTCGCCTTTTCCTGCGACATGAAGAAAGCAAGGCTCTTCTGCACGAGGCCGGTGAGAAATGAAATATCCAGCGGCCTGGGATCTCCTTCGCCTACCTGCAGCGCAACGGCGAGCGATAGCTTCGCCGCGTCGAGGCGATTGGTTTCAAAAAAGTACAACGCCATATCTTCCATGCGTCGTTTGAATGCTTGGCCGTTTGCGCCGGAACAAAGCGCCTTCACGGCTTCGCGGACGATGGCGGCGAAGCGCTCTTCCTTCTGTAAAGGATTAAGCACGAGACGGCTGGTCTGCGCTTCTTGAAGTTGCGCCACGAATGCTTGCACCCAGTCGTCCATCAAAATCCAGTAACGCAGTTCCGGCTCGTCCAGTAGACGCCGTGACTGTTCGCGCCAGGCGCCATCGCGGACTTGTGCTGCATCGAGTTTCCGATAGACCGGGTGCAATTGCTCTTTGGGTTTGGCCGTAGCAATCATCGATCGCAGTTCATGAAAGTTTTCCAATCCGCTCTGCCCGCGCGCTTTCGCCTTCTCGTAGCCTTGATAAATCATCTGATCGGCAAACTCCCAAGGAATCGAGATCATGCCCACATCGTGTTGCTCCCTGATGTCCTGGGCCATTTTGCGCAGCTCCTTGCGCCGCATATGCATCCCGCCGATTCGCAGCAGGCCGTCACGATCCTGAAGCATCGCTTGGATGACCTGCAAACCATGATTGGGTTGCGGCTTGGCGATCCAAATCAATCGCCCGCCACCGCCGTCGACGGCAGACATGTAGGCTTCGATATCCGTAGCGCGACTAAAGACCGCCGCCGCGGGGTTATTCTCCCCGGACTCTTCGTGCGGTATGGTCAGCCCCCTTTGTCCAAGTTTAAAAAATGATCGCCTGATCTCTTTCCTGATTTCCTTATCGGATGTTTGCTTGTCGATTTCGACCAGCGCTTCGACGGCCGTCGAATCCAGAATTCTACCGAGAGCAAAAGCCACTGCCAGGTCAATCTCTTTTTCTTTGCCAAAATGACTTTTCAAGCGAGGAACAAGATCCACGGAAGCGTCGACCGCTAGCCCTGCCACCCGCAGCCTGTCGAGCCCCTTCCGAATCTGTTCTTCATGGGACTTATTTTTTGCCAACGTTATCGTCCTTTACCACGCAAAGGGGCACAGCATGCTCCCTTCAAACGTTATTGCCGGCCGCAATGGCACCGCATGCCGTGCCCTTACAATTTACAATTTGGCAAGGTCGGTCATCTTACCCTGCCGGCCAGCGAACGCGAAGTTTGGCCATTCTTCCACCTGTGCATCACGATGGTTGTCGCGATACCATTTTGCGATTTCGCCCGCCGGTGCAAACCAGACTTTGCCGTGGCTCTTGGCATAGCGGATGAATTCCCGCAACAAAAGCGCTCGAAACGGCCGCCCGCCGACAAACGGGTGATTGCCCCACATCATGAACTTTGGATCCGTCT
>DASPXM010000014.1:0-11060 GCA_035637295.1 Verrucomicrobiia bacterium | reverse complement strand
GAGCAGTTCAAACTCAAATCGGTCTGGCAGCTCGTCTGTGAGCACATTCTGGCCACTGTCGCGCGCTTCAGACCTAAAATTCTCTCTCTCCTCGCTCCGCCAAGTCCGGCTGTGCTGCCCGCCAACTGATCTTTTTAGGTTAACCGGTCTAAGACCGCACATCATCACATCTTGAATTGAAATCCTGAACATTTAATTGGCGCAGCAGAAACTCTTGCATCAGTTGACAAGGGAAAAGATCGGTTGGTATGTTCCGCAAAGCTTGCGGTATTACGATCATCACGCCGTCCTGTGACCTTCTTAGCAGTGCACGGCGATCTTGATATGGGTCACGCCACATCTGGGCGCTAAACCGGTTGGCGCGCATGGACGCCGCATGCCGAAAGGACCCTCTCGTCATGATGGAATCTCGTTTGAAATGGCCGAACAACGCCCGAGTCGCGTTCGTGCTCGGCATCGCCCTTGAAGCATGGGATAGGACGAAGCCGACGCAGGGAGCCGCCTTGCAATCCCCACTGCCCAAAGATGCGCTTTATAAGTGGGATTGGTCGACAGAAACGTTTCGCGACTTCGGGCCGAAAATAGGAATGAAACGCCTCCTCGAAATCTGCGACAAATACAATCTGAAAGTTAGTATTCCGTTGAACGGTCTGACCTGCGTTTACTACCCCGAGCTGGTCAAAGACTGCCACGAGCGCGGACACGAATTGGTCGCTCATGGTTGGGAGATGGGTGAGCGTTTATATATGCTGACGCGGGAACAGGAGCGCGATAATATTCTCAAGACCATCGATGCCATCGTGAAAGTTACCGGGGAACGTCCCACGGGTTGGTCATCGCCCGGAGTGCGGCCGACCGACAACACCGTCGAGCTGCTGATCGAAACCGGCTTGGCATATCATTGCGATTTTCACGACGATGAGATGCCATATTCGATTTGGCTGGGAGATAAGCTGTTGATCGAGTTTCCGCATCAATACACGATCAACGATCATCGAACGCAAGAAGAGGGAACGCGCCACGAATTCTTTGAAAAATTCAAAGACGAGTTCGATTACCGCTACAAGATCGGCGCTGATAACCCCACCATGATGAACGTGATTACTCATGCCTATCTGAGCTCGCGCATCCCGTTGATTGACACCTTTGAGCAGATCATCGCCTATGCGACAAGTCACAAAGATGTATGGCTTGCGCGACGCGGCGATGTCGCCGCCTGGGCGCGCAAGCAGATACTGGAAAACAAATGGACTATTGTTACTTGATCCAGAGATGGTTCAGATCGCCGATGTTCGGCAACAGTCCCAGACTGATGCCGGACTGGAGGATTTTGTTCTGTGACTGAAAGAACGCATCGCCCCATTTGTCGGCGAAGTTCGCTTTGTTCTGCTTCATTCCTGCGGTTACTTCTTCGGGAGTGCTGAGATTGAACAACTCCTTGGCTTTTGCCTTGAAGAAGTCTTCGTCTTGGCCCGCTTTGATCGTCTGAACGGCATCCGTGTATGCGCTACGAAGCGCTTTGACCAACTGGGGTTGTTTTTCCACAGTTTCTTTGAGCATGCCGACGGTTGACTTGAGCGGCGGCGCACCGAAGATCTGTTCAAGCTCAATATCGAAGTCGACAAGCACGCGATATTTTCCGGACATCACCAGCCGCGTGGTGTGGGGCTCGAACATATTGATCGCTTCTACTTCCCCTCGTTCCAAAAGAGCGATAAGCGCACCGGTTTCTGCCGGAACGTTTTGAAAGTCCTTTTCAATGTCGAGCTTTTTCTCCTTTGCTATGACCGCGGAAAAAAAGAATGCGCCCGTCACCCGCGCGAAATTCCCGATCTTCTTGCCTTTCAGATCGCCGAAGGATTTGTAGGGCGAATCCTTCTTCACCACCCAGGAGTTGCCGGACCAGATCTGCGGCGTGATCAGGCGAATGTCCGTGCCACTCTTCACCAAATTCACCGCCGTGCTCGGCTGCATCGCGCTTGCTGTGGTCCGTCCGAGCTTCACCGCGTTCGCGGCTTCGGTAAAGTCCATCATCATGTTGTTGATCTTGATGCCGTATTTGGCATCGAGCCCCTTATTCTCAATCAGCGCAGCAATGTAACCCGACTGACCTGCCGCGCTGGTCGCGACATTGATCGTCTGCAACGCTTGCCCTGCCATCAGCTTGGACGCGACGGCCAAAGCAAGTCCAGTGACTAAGAGCGACTGTTTTAGTCTCATGATTCTCCTTCCTCCTTCAACGTAACTTTGGTTTCCAGCTCGGCTGCGAAATTATAAGTTTCGGGTCCCCATCGCCGCGGCGTAGGCAGCGGATTGGTCACATAAGCATCCAAACTGACCGGTCGAGCCGTGAGAGTGACGACGTAGTCGCTCATGTAGGCAGCCTCGGGTAGATTGTGGGTAACAAAAAGTACCGTCCGGCGGAGCTGCTCGCATAAACGTCGCGTGGTCTGGCGCAATTGGCGGGCCGTAAGCTCATCGACGCTGGCGAAGGGCTCGTCCATCAAAACGCAGTCCGACTCGACCGCCAACGCCCGCGCCAGGCCGACGCGTTGGCGCTGGCCGCCAGAGAGATAGAGAGGAAACTGATTGACGTATTCTTCCAGACCGACAAGTTCCAAATAATGTTGCACCCGCGACTCCCACTGTCCGCGAACGACGCCGGCGCCTTTGAGGGCGAGGCTAATGTTCTCGCCCACGGTTTTCCACGGCAATAAACGCGGGCTTTGAAAAACGTAGCCGATGAGAGGGCGCTGCTGGGTTCGGCCGTTATTGACGAAGCGCAGCTCACCGCGGTCCAAGCGTTCCAGCCCGACGATTGAATTCAATAACGTTGATTTGCCGCAGCCAGACGGCCCGATCAAAACCGTCACGCAACCTTCACGCGCTTCGAAGGACAACCGGTCAATGATCTTGAACGGCTGGCCGTTCTCACGGTGAAACCATTTTTCCGCGTCTCTAACGAGAAGCTCCGCCATTCAGCGTCTCCAAACGTCGAGCTTCGGACGCCATGCAGTGAGTCGGCGCTCGGCGAGATTGATGACCCCGTATTCGATTACAATCATGGCGAGGACGAAGGTGACCGTCCAAGCGATCACCCCTTCCATGTTGAAGACTTGATAGGACTTCATGACCTGATAGCCGACGCCATTACTCGTGCCGAACATCTCGACCACGACTACGACTTTCCACGCCAGCCCCAAGCCGTAGCGGGTTGCGGCGAAAATATTGGGCACGAGCTGGGGCAGGATGACTTGGGAAATTTTCATGCACTTCGTAAAATGAAACACGTGGCTCATGTCGATCAATTCTTTGTCGAGAGATTTCACACCCGCCCAGATGTTGATGACCAACATCGGAAAAATTGTTACGGTTACGGCGAAATAAGGAGAAAATTCATTGATGCCAAACAGCATCACCGCGATCAACGCCCACATCAAGCCGGGAATGGTGAGACCTAGCACCACCAACGGCTGAAAAAAACGCTCGCCCATCGCCACCGTGCCCATGTAAATTCCTACACCGACACTGAAAAACATCGCGACAATCGATCCGACAAATACCCGGCGGAGACTTTGATACATGTGAAAGAAAAAGGTGCCGTCGGAAACCAAACGGATAGCTTCCTGCCCGGTACTCATGGGACTCGGCAGTAGGCGCGGATAGAGAAGAAAGAGCAGCCACCAGATCGCAATCACACTAGTGACGGCAAGCAGTGGCGGTAAAAGGCGGCCGGTAAGCTCTCGGCCGAATGATTTGCCGAAGGCCGGAACTGTTTCGGCGCCAGCCACGCCCGTACGCGGTCCGGTCATCGTCACTTGATTATTTCGTTCGAGAGCCATTCAACGCATTAGTGCTATAGAATCATGATTCATGTCAATCGTCACGGTCGCATCATCGCGTGGCTAAAGGAGAAGTTTATTGTTTGAGATCCGAGCCAGATAATCCGGCGGTGCCCTTCGTCAGTCCGCGGACTAACGGCCGTTACCTTTTCACTCTCCCAAGGGTTGGGAAATCGGTGCTAGTAAAATAACCTAAGACTATCGCAGATTCTGCTGCTGGCGGAGGCGGTCCAAGTCCTGCTGGGTTTGATTTCGGCGAATCTGGTCCCGCAATGAATCGATCTGTTGTTGGCGCTGCAAGTCGTTGAGTTGCTGCTGCTGGCGCGACGCGTCCGGCTCCCGTTGGATTCGGTTGATCTGCTGGTCGTTTTGCAGGCGCTCTAGCTGCTGATCGTTTTTCAGCTGGTCCAGCTGTTGTTGGGTCTGCGCGGCTTGGGGCTGGTGCGGCTGTGAAGGCTCGGTCTTCTGCTGCTTGATCTGATCCAACTGTCGCTGAGACCGGTTGAGTTCCTGGTCGCGCTTGAGAGTTTCAAGTTGCTCTTGCCGTTGTAACTCCTTCGCTTTTTGTTCCTGGCGGGCTTTGGTTTGTTGTTGCAGGATTTCCTCGAGCTGATCGGCCGCTGCCCAAGCCTGCGCCGGCGCGAGGAGTGTGACCATGACCAAATAACAAATGAGCACGGCGGACGCTTTCATAACAAATTCCTTATAGTCATCAAAGCAAACTACCGCGCCGATGGCAACATGGAGAAATCGACCAGTTTTTCCGCGTCGAGACTTTCCGGTATAGGTCGTTCTTCACGCAGGAGGGTTAAGTAGCCGCCGACTTTTTTGAGATCGATGCTACCATCGGGAGAAAGAATTCCGACGAGGGTATCGTAAGAGCGTTCCGCTTCGTTTTGGCTGATTTTGTAGTGCATCGCAATCATCCTAGCGGCTTCGGCGCGATTGGCTCGTTGCCAGGCGACGGCGTCCAGCACCGCGGCGATAGTTTTTCGTATCCGCTCGCGATTGGCGCGGATTTCCGCTTGGGAGGTGAACAGTCCGACGTAGGGAATATCCGCCAAGTCACCGAGGAAAAGAAACTTCTTATAGCCCAATGACATCGCCTTGTCGTCGAACGGCGGGCTCAAAACCGCGCCAGTGACCTGGTTGCTCGTTAGGGCGGCAAAGCTATTGGAGGTTCCGCCGGTAGTGGTCAAACCAATTTGTTTTTCATCCAAACCGAGCTTCTTGAATCCTGCCCGCGCGAAATAGTAGGGCGAAGAGCGGATGTCGGAGATGGCAACTTTTTTGCCGATCAAGTCCTGCCCGCGATTGATATCCTTGCTGGTGACCAAAACCCAAGGCGTGTCTCTGTAGAGTGACAGAACGACGATCAGCGGAAGGCCGGACACCGCGGCCGAAATGGCGGACTGCGGGGAGGTGAAGAAGTTGATATTGCCGTTCAAAACGGCCTGGGGCGCAATCGAAGTACGCATTTGGATGTATTCAACATCGAGGCCGGCTTTGACATAAAAACCTTTTTCCCTGGCGATGTCGAACGGCAATGTAGAAACGGCCGACGAGGGATAGCCGATGCGGACTTTCTGCGGTGGCTCTGCGCCATGCGCGTTCCCGAATAAAATGTACGAAAGAATCCAACATCGCAACATCAAATTCTTGTGCATCAGGCTGCCCCTGCGCGCGATTCAGATTCCGACCATGCCGTAATAGGTCGCGCAATTGTCCCAGAGAATCTTTCGCTTGTCCTCGTCGGTGATCGGCAGTTCTAGAAAACGCTCGACGGCTTTCGGGTATTTGGTATCCACATGAGGAAAGTCCGTGGAGAAGACCAATCTTTCGTTGCCGAGGAAATCGATGGCATATTTCGCTGGCTCCTCGTCGCATTCGACCGATGCATAGCACTGCCTCTTGAAGTAGGCGCTCGGCGGGTTCTTAAGCTCTGGCGCCCACTGGTCGCCGTACAATTCCCAATGTTCGTCGAGACGCCATAAAAGAAACGGCAGCCAGCCGCAATTGCCTTCAAGAAAAGCGACGCGCAATCCGGGATGGCGGTCCAGGACCCCGCCGCCACAGAAACTGCCGACGGCGAGCATTTGTTCGAGCGGATGCGAAAAGGTATGTCGTAGCATAAAGTCGTAACCGAAATTCTCTCCGACTTGGCGCGCCGCCGAGTTGTTGGCCTCGTGAAAGCCGAGCGGCACGCCGAGGTCCTCGAGGGCGGACCAAAGCCGCTCGTAGTAAGGCTCGTGCCAGTTATAGCCGTTGACAGTGTTGGCGCGCAGAAAAATCGCGCGAAAGCCCAACGTCTCGACGCAGCGACGCGTCTCGGCGATCGCGTCGTCGATGTTGAAAGGCGAAATCATGCCGGCGCCGACGAGCTTGGTCGGATCGGCCTGGCAGAATTCGTAGAGCCAGTCGTTGTAGGCGCGCACAAGGGCGGCAGCGAATTCGCGATCCAAGTCAGGAATGCTGAGTACGTTCAGCCCACGGCTCGGATAGAGAATCGCCAGATCGATTCCTTCTTCTGCCATCGCGTCGAGCTGCACTTGCGCGGTCCAGCCGCGCTCGAAGTGGGGCCGAAAGAGCTTTTGGTTTTTGTAAAAAATATGGCCGGGCGGCGGCAGTGTGCCCGCGGGAGGGTCGGTCGGTCGGCCCCACGCGCGGCCATCAGGGCCGACCAAGCGCAAATCGCGCACGTGATCGGTGGTGCCGACGGGCGCGAGGTGTTTAAACTTCTTGTCGATGTAGCGCTGCCAGAGATCCGCCGGCTCGAGGATGTGCATGTCGCTATCGAGAACTTTGAAACCGTTATTGGCCATCGGTCACCTCCGGGTCCACGCTTAAGAAAGGTTCGAGTCGTTCCAATCGTTCAAACGGTTCAAGCCGTCCGCGCTCGCAAACGCCGCGGCGTGCGGTCACGTCGAGTCAGGGTGTGTCGAAATATATTTCGCTGCTTGCGCGGGGTCTACGTCCGCGCTTCTGATTTCGACTTTGGCGGCTTCTTCCTGAAGCAGAAAGGTTACGGTGTATGCCGACTTGTCGCCCCAGCCGCGCTTGACGGCCTCGATAAGACTTTGTTCAGCGATGTTCGCCAGCGGTAGAGGAACATTGAGCTCGCGCCCAAGCGCCGTCGCGAGACCGACGTCTTTACGCAGCAGATTGAGTGGAAATGTTTCGGTTTCGAAATCGTTGCGAAAGACCGTCTGCGGCACTTGTACGTGCAGCACATGCATGCGCCCGACCATGCCGCGGCGAACGCATTCCCAAAGCGCTTTGGTTTCTACGCCGGCCTTGACGCCGAGCGTAAGTCCTTCCGCGATCGCTTGAGAAATCGTGTAGTTCATCATCTGGTGGACGAGCTTGCAGATGCTGCCGCTGCCCAGTGGACCGGCGTGCAACACCTGATCGCCGAAAGCGCGCAGGATCGGTGTGACCCGATCGAAGATTTCTTTCTCGCCGCCGACCATGACTTCGTGGATACCGCGCGCGGCTCCCGGCTGGCCGGAGGCGACGGGAGCGTCGAGTACGAAAGCGCCCTTTGCGCGAAAGAGCGGTTCAAGCTGGTGGATCAGTGATGGCGGACTTGTCGAGATATCAATGTAGACCGATGCAGGTTTTATTCCCTCCAAAATTCCTCTTGCGCCGCACGCAACCTGCTCGACATCTTTGGGCAGCGGTAGTGCCGTGACGATCACGTCGCTCTGCTGCGCTAGATCGCGGGCGGAATCGACGACCCTGGCGCCGCGCTCTCGAAATGGGCGTGCCGCTTCTTCCCGAAGATCAAACACAACCATCGGGAAGCCCGCGCGCTGGATATGGCCGGCGACAGGGCCGCCCATGTTGCCGAGACCGATGAAGCCGACTGTCTCCATTGCTTCTCCTGCTTGTTGCATATGATCTCCCAGCTTATCGCAGAACCGCTATTCCAGTGTCAATGCGCATGAAGCAGACGGAGGCTTTTGGATGCTTCACCGCGGAGGCGCCGATGGCGCGGAGACAGTGCCTTTTTCGTTTGTCGGGACTCTGATAGAAGTCATCTAGCGAAGGAAAAGGAGCAAATCCTATGGGCCATATGATGAACGGCAAATGGAGTAACGACGACCGGATTCCCACCGACGCGCGCGGCAGTTTCGTCCGCGCCGATTCGCAGTTCCGTCATTGGATTACCGCGGACGGCGGTGCGGGACCTTCTGGAAGCGCCGGATTCAAAGCGGAACCTGGCCGCTATCATTTATTTGTTTCCTATTCCTGCCCGTGGGCGCACCGAACGATTATTTTTCGCAAGCTCAAAAAACTGGAAAACGTCGTTTCCATGTCTCTCGCCGACAAGCCGAAGACCGAAGGCTGGGCCTATTCGGAGGGCATCGATGATTTGCAGCCGTGCGCCGACGGGATTTTTCGTTTGTATCAAGTGTACGGCGCGGCGGATCCTGCATATACGGGCAAGGTGACGGTGCCCACGCTGTGGGACCGCGAACGGCGCACGATCGTCAATAATGAATCGCCGGAAATCATCCGAATGTTCAATTCCGCCTTCCGCGCGCATACCGATGTGAGCTACGATTTTTATCCGGAAGAACTGCGTGGCGAGATCGATCGAATCAACGAATTCGTATACGGCCATTTCAACAACGGCGTTTATCGGGCGGGCTTTGCGCGCAGCCAGGAGGCTTATGAGAAAGCCGCGCGGAAAGTTTTCGTTTGCCTCGATGCGTTGGAGAAACAACTGTCTGAATGTCGCTATCTAGCCGGCGATCGCATCACCGAAGCCGACTGGCGAGCTTTCCCGACGCTCCTGCGCTTTGACTTGGTCTACTACAGCCACTTCAAGTGTAATCTGCGCCGCATCCAGGATTATCCAAATCTGGCGAATTACCTGCGCGAGCTCTATCAGTGGCCGGGAATCAAAGACACGTTGGATCTGCAGAAAATCAAGGTGGGTTATTACGGCCAGCTTAACGTCAATCCGACCGGGATTTTTCCCATCGGACCGAATCTGGACCATCTGGAATCGCCGCACGATCGAAATCGCCTGCGCGCCGCGGCGTAAGAAATTTCATTTACCGCAAAGAACGCAAAGTCAAGGCGGATCCGACGTCTACAGAACTATTTTTGCGCTAGGTTCTCTGCGGTTAAATTCTGTTGACGCTCTGTGGGCCGACTTTTTCGATGTTCACGCGAATGATCGCTCTTTTCTGATCGATCATTTGCTTGCGGTACTCATCCCAGTTTTTGTGCTCGCCGCGGAGCTGCTTGTACCAATAGATCAGCATGTCCATCGCGTCGGGTAGGTCGATAATTTCTGCCGTGCCGTGAATCTGGACGAACTTCGATCCGCTGTATTGTTCGCCGAAGATCAGCATTGAGACCCGCGGGTCGCGGCGTAAGTGCTTGAGCTTGTAGGTCGTGCCCCGCGACGTGATGATCACCCGTCCCTCAGGGTCGATGCCCGGCGTGACCAGGGTCATTTGCGGCCAGCCGTCCTTTTGCCGCACTGCGATGCAAGCCCGGTGGTTTTCTTGCAAAAATTTTTGTGCGTCCGCAATTTCCATCACATCCTCCTGATTCACTCAGCCTTTAGCCATGACCGTTGGTGCCCCACGTTCTACCGTCAATCCACATTTTCGCGAGTTCGAGCGCGTAGGTGTCTGCCTGTCGCTGAGTTTCGAAAGTCGCCCGTCGCCTGCCAAATATCGGAATTCTCTTGGTCTTCCTGTTCTCTTCGATGACAATTGTGGCGCGGGCAAACCATTCACCGGAGCGAATCTCTTCGGAATCGAGCTCGACAGAGTGGGCGCGGTAAATCTTAGTTCGCATTCCTGTCGCCAAAATATTTACAATTTGTAAACCCGCCTGGAAGCGGGCCTTAATTCCGTTTCCCAATCATTGGTAGGGGCAACCCCCCCTGTGGTCGCCCGCTCGGAAGGGCAGACACATAGGTCTGCCGCTACGTGGACCGTCGTTTAAATCCAATTGACCAGATTCCCAGACAGACATTGACGGCCAGGAATCAGATACTGACCTTTCCGCCGTTGAGCTTGATGCCCAATTTCGCGAGCGCTTCGACGACCGGAATTTCCGCGCCGAGACTCTTTCCGACTTCTGCCGCGAGCGGCAGATCTTTGTCATAGAGATTGGTGCCGACATTGAACTTCAATTCGCCGCCGGCAAGGTCATATCTGATATCCCAGCGATCCAGGATATGTTGCGATCGCGTCTTCTGCATCAAATCCAGCGCTGCTTTGTAGCTAACGCCGCCGGCCTTGGCGATTTGCAGCGCCTCGTAGACGACAAGGGCCTCGGAGGCGGTGACCATGTTCTTAAAAAGCTTGGTAACATTGCCGCAGCCCAGCGGTCCCATATATACGGCGTCCTTAGCCATATTCATCAAATGCGGCTTGGCGCGGTCGAAAAATGCTTTTTGCCCGCCGACGAGGAACGTCAAGCCTCCCTGGCGCACCACACTCGGAATTGCCGTCATGCAGGCGTCGATTACATTGACTCTCTTATCGGCCGCGGCTTCGGCGACTTTCTTTGTCGTCGTCGGCCGGATCGTACTGTGGAGCAGCACGAGTGAGCCTGGCGCCGCGCCTTCTAAGATGCCATCTTTCCCCAGAGTACATTCGATAACTTCCTGGTCGGTGCGCACGACTACGTCAACGATGGTCGAAGCTTGCGCGACCGCTTTCGCGGACGGCGCGTTCTCTGCGCCTTCCTTCCGCGCGGCTTCCATGGCCGACGATGCGATGTCAAAGGCGATGGCCGCGACGCTGGCTAATTTCAGACGCGATAAAAGGGCGCTTCCCATCGCCCCGGTTCCAACAAAACCGATTTTTTCCATTGTAGACTCCTTCCCAGATCCTTACGTTATGAATATCTGTTAATCTTTCCCCATGACACACGAAGGATTCGGAGAATTCACCGCAGAGGCGCCGGTCGTGAGAAAAAATCCCTTTTCGCGAAAATCAGCAGTTGCAAGTATTTGATTTCATTGAGGCCAAAATTGCAATTTTGATGGTTTTTGAATTTTTTCTCATGACCGCCGAGGACGCGGAGGGAGAGGATCAAAATGAAGACTCTGTACTACAACAGTCGAAATTGTTCGCAAGCCGCGATGAAATTTTCATGCTGCCAAGCTGATGAGTTTGTCCGTATCTGCTTGCCGGGCCGCCAGGAGCGCTGTGACAACTCGGTGGCCCTTTTCGGTTACTTGCC
>DASPXM010000013.1:0-19204 GCA_035637295.1 Verrucomicrobiia bacterium | reverse complement strand
GAGAGGACGCTGAGTGAGCGGATCGCCGAAGGAATCGCAACTTTCACCGGCAGCATACTGTTCATATGGCTGCACGTAGTTTGGTTCGCGCTATGGATTGCCTTTAATATTCCCTGGCTGGGCTTTCAGCCGATCGATCCGTTTCCATTTACGCTTCTGACGATGATTGTCTCACTCGAGGCGATCTTTCTTTCAGCTTTCATTCTCATGTCGGAAAACAGGCAGGGCCGCCTGGCTGACCGGAGGGCAAGAGTGAATTTGCAAGTTGATATGATCGCTGAGCGCGAGATTACAAAACTAATGGAGCTGGTTGCAGACATACACGCCCATCTGAAAATTCGGCGGCCCGCGGATCTTGAATTGGACAATATGCAGAAAGCGACCAATATCGAACACCTAACCGAGGCTGCTCAAACAGTAGAAGATGGAAACGGCGGCAATTCAGCTTCAAACTCTAAATAGAGAACAACTACTTTTATTAACGCGGCGGATCTAGCCGGGATCTGAACCGATTATTTGATCGAAGAACGGAAGGGTTGAGTGTCCAGTTTAGCTTGGCTGATGCCGGCGGGTAGTCGAGACCGCGCCGTAGGGAATTACTACCAAGAGCAAACCATTATTGCGATTGTGGATGACGATGAGTCCGTTTGTCACGCTATAAAACGACTCCTGCGCTCATTGGGAATGAAGGCGGACACTTTCGCTTCGGGCAAAGAGTTCATAGACTTCATCGAAACGATGCCGTCGCGACGGTTCGACTGCGTCATCCTCGACGTCCAGATGCCGGGCCTGAACGGTCTTGATGTGCAAGAACGACTTAAAAGGCTCGGCAACCAGTTCCCGATCATCTTCCTCACCGCGCACGACGAATCGAACGTTCGCGAACGAGCGCTGGCGGCCGGGGCGGTGGCCTTCCTGCGTAAGCCATTTGCTGCCGAACTGTTAATCAAGACTCTGCGAGCAGCCGTTAAACTTGACGCCAATGCCTGAAGGGCTCGATTGGCTTTTGATGGAAGATTCTGCTACGAAATTTATACTCTTCCAAAATCGAAGGTGGTGGTCTCTCGATCAAAGAGACAAGCAATATAGACCTGTAAGATTAACCGGATCAAATTAGCTCAAACCGCGTTCAAACGGCCCTTTTACGCCGGTTGGTTCGCTCAAGCGCCACAGTCCCTTTTATAAACATGTTGCCGTGCGGATCGCCTATCGCAAGCTCGCGATAGTCCGTCGCGAACTTCTTCGTGCATCGGTTCTATCGGGTTGTAGACCATCACGACCCCAGCTCGAAAAAATGGTTAATAACGGACATCTGATGTGCGGATAGGCATCTTTGCGCGACATGACCTAGTTATAAGTGATCTTCCTAACTGGTAAATTGATGTTCTAAGGTTATGCTCCGCGCCAACCATGAGTCTACTAAGTAAAAAATTATCAAAAGTCATTGGCCTTTCGGAGCTCGAAGAACCCATTCGAGCGGAACTCTTCAGCGTCGAGCGTTTTGAACAGCATGGGGAAAGCCTTGCCGCTGCTCACCGCGTCACGACCACACCGCGCACGGGGCATCGGCTATTACCGCGCGTTCTCGACAACGGAAGCGTGCTGCTTGAATCGTATCGCACAATTGCTCGGGAAGTCCGCGAGGAGCGCGCGATCGAACCTGCGGCAGAATGGCTGGTAGACAATTATCACATTGTCGACGAGCAACTGCGCGAGATCCGTGATGACCTGCCGCCCGGCTTTTATCGAGAGCTGCCTAAGCTGGCCGACGGTCACCTCGAGGGTTATCCACGGGTCTATGGGCTGGCCTGGGCGTTCGTCGCCCATACTGACAGCCGGTTTGACCCTGAAACACTCCGCCGGTTCGTGCGCGCTTACCAGCGCGTGCAGCTATTGACGATTGGTGAGCTCTGGGCGGTCGCGATAACCTTACGTGTGGTGCTCGTGGAGAATCTGCGACGGCTTGCGGAGCGCATCGTAGGTGGCCGGGCAGCGCGTCAAGAGGCGGACGCAGTCGCCGATCGCCTGCTCGGAGTCGGCGCGCGGCCGATCGAACCGGTGCAGCTAGCTCTGCGGCAGTTCGAGGACTCGCCCTTGCCGATGGCCTTCGCGGTACAGCTGGTTCAGCGGCTGCGCGATCAGGACCCGGTGGTCATGCCTGCTCTGCGTTGGCTCGAGGAACGGCTGGCCGCGCAGGGCACAACGGCCGATGAGATCGTCCTTATCGAACACCAGCGCCAAGCAGCGATGAACGTAACCGTGCGCAACCTGATCACCAGCATGCGTCTGGTGTCCGCGTTCGACTGGGCGGAATTTTTCGAAAGTGTCAGCCTTGTCGATGCAACGCTCTGGACTGACACCGATTTTGCCGCTCCGGATTTCGTGACACGCGATCGTTACCGCCACGCTATTGAAGAGCTGTCGCGATTCTCAGCCCATAATGAGCTTGAAGTCACCCGACGAGCGGTTTCGCGAGCGAAGCGTTTCCGCAGCGAAGCCCAAGAAGCCGGTAACCCAGTTGAGGACCGTCGGGCGGACCCTGGGTATTACCTCATCTCGAGAGGCCGTCTGGCTTTCGAGCAGGAACTCGGCTTCCGCGTGCCACTCAGGAACCGGATTATTCGCGCCTACATTACTGATGCAGTGTCGCGTTACCTTGGAACCATCGCGCTTGCAACCGGCCTCATCCTCGCCGCGTTCGTTGTCTATTCCGGTGCGGTGGAAGTCGGTGTAGCCGGCCTGCTGTTCGTCACGCTTCTCGGTCTCTTCCCGGCTGCGGATCTTGCGATCGCGTTGGTAAATCGTGAAGTCACTGTGTTGCTCAAGCCACGGCCGCCGCCCAAGCTCGCGCTACGTCAGGGCGTGCCGGCAGAGCTGCGGACGTTGGTCGTCGTACCGACTCTCCTGGTGAGCCATAACGAGATCGCCGAGCAGATCGAGCGGTTGGAAGTTCATTATTTGGCGAATCCAGATGGCAATCTTTATTTCGCGCTTCTTTCCGACTGGATAGACGCGCCTCAGGAAACCATGCCGGATGACGACGAACTGCTGGCTGTGGCTACGGAGGGTATCGCGCGGCTGAACCTACGCCATGGGCTCGCTGCGGATGGGGCTGAGCGGTTTCTTCTTTTCCATCGTCGGCGCCGCTGGAACGAGAGCGAAGGTAAGTGGATCGGATGGGAACGCAAACGTGGCAAACTCCATGAACTGAATCGTCTGCTCCGCGGGGCCACAGATACGACATTTTTGCCAATCGGTGGTTACGCACCACACTTTGGTTCCGGCGTCCGCTACGTCATCACACTGGATGCTGACACGCGGATGCCGCGGGGGTCTGCCGCTCGATTGGTCGGCACAGTAGCGCATCCTCTCAATCGACCGAAATTCGATTCTGCTGTCGGGAGAGTTATTGAAGGTTATGGCCTGCTACAGCCGCGCGTCACGCCGACGCTACCGAGCAATCGCGAGGGTTCTTTTTTTCAGCGTATCTTCTCGGGCCCCGGTGGCATTGATCCGTACGCATCCGCTGCGTCCGATATTTATCAGGACCTTGTCGGCGAGGGTTCTTACACTGGAAAAGGGATCTACGATATCGATGCGTTTGAGGCAGCCCTTACCGGACGGGTGCCGGAAAATGCTCTGTTGAGTCACGACCTCTTTGAGGGCATTTTTGCGCGCGCGGGACTCGTTACCGATATCGAGTTCTTCGATGAATTCCCTTCGCATTACGTGGTCGACGCAGCTCGCCAGCACCGCTGGGCGCGCGGTGATTGGCAATTGCTTCCATGGATCATCGGACAAGCACGAGACCGGACCGGCCGTCGAATCCACGCCTCGATTCCGCCGATTAGCCGATGGAAGATGGTGGACAATCTCCGGCGCACGTTGACTGCCCCTGCCGCACTCTTGACCTTGATTGCCGGCTGGACACTACCGTTTGCTTCACCTGTGATTTGGACGATGTTCGTCGTCGCCGTCTTTGCCATCCCTGCCTTTTTGCCAGTCCTGAGTGGGCTGATCCCGCCTCGCCGCGGCATTTCAAAACGCAGTCACGCGAGGGCCGTCGGCATGGACGTCGCGCTAGCGTTATCGCAGGTGGGACTCACGGTGACATTTCTTGCCCACCAGGCAACCCTGATGACCGATGCGATCCTCCGGACACTCTTCCGTCTCTATGTGACACGCCGAAAGTTGCTCGAATGGGTAACCGCAGCGGAGGCGAAAGCTAGCGTCGGCATGACGCTTGGCAGCGTCTATCGTGTGATGGGCGGCGCCATCGTGCTCGCCGCGGCAACCGCCATTCTTGTTCGATTCGGGCCTTCGGGAGCAGGGTTGATTGCGGCACCATTTGCATTTCTTTGGGCGCTATCACCCGCAGTCGGACACTGGATCAGCCTACCGCCGCGCGCGGTTGGCGCCCGGCCGCTTTCGGTAAATGACGCGCGGACGCTGCGGTTGACCGCGCGCCGCACCTGGCGATTCTTCGAAACCTTTGTCGGCTCGGAAGATCATGCGCTACCTCCGGATAATTTCCAGGAAGAGCCGGCTCCGGTTGTTGCGCACCGGACGTCCCCGACCAACATCGGTCTGTATCTGCTCTCGACTATCGCAGCGCACGATTTTGGCTGGCTCGGCATGGTAGCGACGATCGAACGGCTCGAAGCGACGCTCGGCACAATGAACGGCCTCGAACGTTTCCATGGTCATTTCTATAACTGGTACGACACGCGCGACCTGCGCCCGCTCGTTCCTAAATATGTTTCCTCGGTTGACAGTGGCAACCTCGCCGGCCACCTCGTCGCGCTCCGACAGGCATGTCAGGAGCTCATCAACCGCCCGCTGCTGGGGGGACCACGTGTGTTCTCCGGAATTACCGATGCAATCCTTCTCGTACGCGCATCGTCACGCGCGATTTCAGACGACCGGCGCACGCAAACGGTTACCCGGAAACACCTCGATGAAGCTCTCGATGCGCTGGTCAGGGCCCTCAATCCGGTTCCTATAACTCCGAGCGATTGGGTCCTGCGCCTCACTGAGCTCGAGACCCTCGCGCGCACCGTGGTGGATATTGCGCGTACCTTGACCGCTGAACGGGGCGATAGCACCGATGCAGAAGTGCTCGTGTGGGCGGAGGCCGTCCTAGAGGACATCGAAAGTCACCTCCGCGATCTCGATATGGTTCTTCCATGGGCCCGGCTTGTTTTTGGGAATACTGTGCCTCACCCGGCTATTGACGCAGAGCAAGCGTCAGGTTCGACCGAGATTGCGCATTTATTTCTCGAGCTCCCGACGTTGGCCGACATGCCGGATCGCTACGAGACAGCCATCGACGAACTCACCGCTCTTCGCGCACGCTTGGCTAACGACGGCACCGCACAGAGTGAGACCCGTACCCGAATCGACTCGACTATCGACAGTCTGGCTGGTTCCGCCGCAGCGTCACGAGCATTGTTCCGGCGGCTTTCGACTCTTAGCCAGCTGGCGCAGGCGTTGTTCGATGCAATGGAATTCGATTTTCTCTTCGATCCAACGCGGAAGCTCTTTTCGATCGGTTACCGAGTTGCCGATAATAACCTCGACCCAAGTTGTTACGATCTGCTAGCCTCTGAGGCGCGCCTCACAAGCTTCATCGCCATTGCCAAACGTGATGTGCCGTCGACCCATTGGTTTCATCTCGGCCGTGCTTTGACACCGGTAGACCGTGGATCTGCGCTCGTCTCCTGGTCGGGGTCGATGTTCGAGTACCTCATGCCCGCGCTCGTGATGCGCTCGCCATCGGAGAGTCTGTTAGGCCAGACATGCGATCTCATTGTCCGCCGCCAGAGAAGATATGGAGCCGAACGTGGTGTTCCATGGGGGGTCTCAGAATCCGCCTACAACGCACGCGACCTGAATCTTACTTATCAATACTCTAATTTCGGCGTCCCGGGTTTGGGCCTCAAACGGGGCTTGAGTGAAGACGTGGTCGTCGCCCCTTACGCGACGGCGCTGGCGGCAATGATCGATCCGGAGGCGGCAGCCGAGAACTTCGCGCGGCTGAGCGAGGTCGGCGCGAGCGGACGTTATGGCTTTTACGAAGCGCTCGATTTTACGGCTACGCGAGTTCCGGAAGATCTCCGGGTCGCCGTCGTGCGCGCCTACATGGCCCATCATCAGGGCATGTCGCTAGTCGCGCTCGCGAATGTTCTCCATGACGGCGTCATGCGCGAGCGCTTTCACGCTGAGCCACGCGTGCAAGCGACCGAACTGCTGCTACAGGAACGTACTCCGCGGGACGTCCTAGTCGCCCGGCCGAGGGCCGAAGAGGTGCGTGCGGTCGCGAACGTCCGCGATATTGTTCCACCCATCCTACGTCGCTTCACCTCCGCACACGACCCGACTCCCGGTATCCACCTTCTTTCCAATGGGCGCTACGTCGTGATGATCACGGCGGCGGGCTCCGGATACAGCCATTGGCGAAATATTGCGGTTACACGATGGTTAGAAGACCGCACGTGCGACGCCTGGGGAACATACATCTTTCTTCGCGATGCCCACAGTGGCCAGGTCTGGTCGGCCGCTTACCAGCCGAGCGGCGTCGAACCGGATAGTTATGAAGCGGCTTTTTCAGAGGATCATATAGAGATTCGGCGACGCGACGGCGCGATCGCGACTGCGCTTGAAATCGTCGTTTCGCCCGAGAACGACGCCGAGGTTCGCCGGGTGTCGATCACGAATCTAGGGGCGCGAGACCGAGAGATCGAGCTGACTTCGTATGCTGAAATCGTTTTGGCAACTGCTGTGGCCGACCACGCCCACCCGGCGTTTTCCAAACTTTTCGTGCAGACGGAGTTTGTTCCCGAACTCGGTGGACTGCTCGCGACTCGCCGCCCCCGCTCCCCCGACGAGCCCCGGGTCTGGGCGGCGCACATGCTCGTCACCGAAGGGGAAAGCGTCGGCGACCTACAATGTGAAACCGATCGCGCTCGGTTTCTCGGCCGGGGCCGCGGAATCCGCACGCCGATGTCGATCATAGATGGCCATCCACTCACGAACACGGTTGGCGCAGTGCTCGATCCGATCTTCAGCCTCAGACGCCGGGTAAGGCTTGCGCCGGGCGCCACGGCGCGGCTAACCTTCTCGACGCTGATCGCGTCATCTCGCGACGATGCGCTTGCCCTGGCCGACGAGTACCGCGATCCAGCGACGTTTGAGCGGGCGGCCACGCTCGCGTGGACTCAGGCTCAAGTCCAATTACGTCATCTCGGCATAGATCCCGACGAGGCCTACCTTTTCCAGCAACTCGCCAGCCACATCCTGTACTCGGACCCTGCAGTGCGGCCTTCGGCTGCCATACTTACCCGCAATACCCAAGGGCCCACGGCACTCTGGCAGTACGGAATTTCCGGCGACATCCCGATCGTGCTGGTACGAATCGACGAGCCCGAAGATCAAGGAATCGTCCGACAACTGCTGCGGGCTCACGAATACTGGCGCATGAAGCAGCTCGCCGTCGATCTTGTAATTCTGAACGAACAGGGCTCTTCCTACGTTCAAGATCTTCAAGCCTCTTTGGAAGCTCACGTCCGAGCCGGCCAATCACGAGTGCAATCCGAGAGCGACAAACCTTCCGGCGGCGTGTTTGTTCTACGGGGAGATCTCATTTCGGCTGAGGATCGCACCCTCCTACAGACCGCCGCGCGTGCTGTTCTCTTGAGTCGTCGCGGCAGCTTGGCCGAGCAGGTTGTCCATCAACGATCGGAAGCCGCGGCGCTTCGATTACCTCGACATCGGCCTGAGCCGAAACCATCGGAGGTCTTGCCGCCGCGAACCGACCTCGAGTTTTTCAATGGTCTCGGTGGTTTTGATGCGAATGGCGGTGAATACGTGACGATACTGGGCGAGGGGCAATGGACACCGGCGCCGTGGCTCAACGTCATTGCGAATCCCTCGTTTGGCTTCCAGGTTTCCGAGTCAGGCTCGGGTTACACATGGTCGCTCAACAGCCGCGAGAACCAGCTCACACCATGGTCGAATGACCCCGTCAGCGATCCGCCAAGCGAGACGATATACGTCCGCGATGAAGACAGCGGCGATCTGTGGGGCCCAACGGTGGTGCCGATCCGCGAAGAGGCTTCGCTGTATACTGCCCGACATGGTCAGGGCTACAGCCGCTTCGAACATACGTCACACGGGATCGCGCTTGATCTCCTGCAGTTCGTGCCACTCGATGATCCGATCAAAATTTCCCGCCTCACTATCGAGAACCATTCAGCGCGCTCTCGACGTCTCTCGGTGACGGCGTATGTCGAGTGGGTGCTCGGGGTTTCGCGAAGCGTTTCCGCGCCTTTCATTGTCACCGAGATCGACCCGGAAACGAAAGCGATGCTCGTAAGGAATTCCTGGAACAGCGAGTTCAATGGCCGTGTCGCCTTCGCTGACCTTGGCGGTCGCCAGACCGCGTGGACGGGAGATCGAACGGAATTTCTTGGTCGCAACGGCACACTCGACCATCCGCTATCGCTTGAACGAGGCGACCCGCTCACTGGAAAGATTGGAGCCGGCCTCGACCCCTGCGCTGCTCTGCAAACGACGGTTGAGCTTCATGCGGGCGGTCGTACTGAGATTGTCTTTTTCCTTGGTGAGGCTGCGAGCATGGAAGAGGCGCAGGCATTGATCGCGCGCTACCGCGCGGCTGACGTTGATGAAATCCTCGGCACGGTCACGGAACATTGGGATGACATTCTTGGCTCAGTTCAGGTGACAACACCGGATCGAGCTATGGATATCATGCTCAACCGCTGGCTGCTCTATCAGACACTGGCTTGTCGCGTCTGGGCCCGCGCGGCGTTTTATCAAGCCGGCGGTGCCTACGGTTTTCGCGATCAGCTCCAAGATGTGATGGCGCTCGTGGTGACGAAACGAGACGTCGCGCGTGGGCAGTTAGTGCGGGCGGCCGAACGGCAGTTCGTCGAAGGTGACGTACAGCATTGGTGGCATCCGCCCTCCGGCCGGGGTGTTCGGACCCGTATCTCCGACGACCTTCTATGGTTGCCTTACGCGGTACTCCACTACCTTGAAGTCACCGACGATGTCGGTCTCCTCGATGAGGTTGTCCCGTTCCTCGATGGACCGACTCTCGCGGATGGAGAAAACGAGTCGTATTTGGCGCCACGCGTGTCAGCGCAAAGCGGCACGCTATTCGAGCATTGCGCACGCGCGCTCGATCGCAGTCTGACAGTTGGGAGCCATGGCCTTCCGTTGATGGGCACAGGAGACTGGAACGATGGAATGAACCGGGTCGGATCTGCCGGGAAAGGCGAGAGTGTCTGGCTCGGCTGGTTTCTTCACACGCTACTCTGGGAGTTCGCGCGGCTGGCTGACGCACGCGGCGAGCACCGGCGCGCTGAGATGTGGCGCGTGCATGTCAGTGCAATCAAAGCAGCGCTTGAATTACAGGCGTGGGATGGCGACTGGTACCGGCGCGCCTACTTTGACGATGGGACACCGCTTGGTTCCGCCGCGAATGCCGAATGTCGCATTGATTCCATTGCCCAATCTTGGGGAGTTATCTCCGGCGCTGCGGAACCGGCGCGGGGAGCGCGCGCGATGGCGGCTGTTGACAAACATCTTGTTCGTCGCGGCGACGGCCTCGTCCTTCTTTTTACTCCGCCTTTTGATAACGCCAGCCCGGACCCCGGCTATATCAAAGGATACCTGCCCGGCGTGCGCGAAAACGGTGGCCAATATACTCATGCGGCGATCTGGTGCGTTCTCGCCTTCGCCGCGCTCGGCGATGGAGACAAGGCCGGGGAACTCTTCTCACTATTGAACCCGATCAATCATGCAAATAGCCGTGCCGGTGCTTCCCGGTACAAAGTCGAGCCCTATGTCGTCGCCGCAGATATTTATGCTGAACGGCCGCACATCGGTCGAGGCGGATGGACTTGGTACACCGGGTCAGCAGGATGGATGTATAGGGCCGGCATCGAGTGGATTCTGGGCTTCCGTCTGCGGAAATCGGAGCTTCATTTCGATCCATGCATCCCACGCGCATGGCGAAGCTTTAAGATCAAATTCCGCTATCACTCCTCACGCTATGAAATCGTCGTCGAGAACCCACAGGGCGTTGCGCGAGGCGTGTGGTCGATTGAACTCGATGGCAAATCGGTCGCAGGCGGCAGCAAGCATATCGAACTCGCCGATGACGGCGCAACGCACCATGTGCGGATTGTTCTTGGGGCACAAAGCCCTTCATTTGCGTTGCCAACTACTATCCTCACGTAAAGACGAGAGCTAATTGTCATCACGTGGCTTGCATAGAGTGTAGATTCTGCTCTCCTATGCTGCATATCTTAAACGAATAAGTCCTGATCCCAAATCTGCGTCTCAGCATTGGCTTGAATTCCGCCGCACGTAGAGCAACTTGGTCGCGGCTATGCCGCGCTGTGTCTCTGTGATGAAGACTTATTCGGAGATCTCACTGCGGAAACGCAGAGGGCACGAGAGTGTATCAATCGGAACGAAGAACATGCTTGATCGATTCGCTCACTGGATTCCGATTTGGCTTTTAGTTCTCGATTGCTCACCTTGTTCGAACAAATGCGTCATCTTGTTGGAATACACGGACAAAGGAGTCGCCTGCGCGAAAAAGGACGCGACCTTCTCGCCGCTCTAATAGCGGATACAATCTCACGCACCGGGTTGCACGCGTTCTCTATGAAATTAATCGCCATCCAACCACCGTATAAGAACTTCCTTGTCGCGAAATCTAGACAAAAAAAAGAGTTTCGTCCGATAAAAGCTACAAGCTGTTCGGCGATGCCGAGCGAGAGCAGGTCGATCAGCGGCGATTTACCTAGAAATGCTTCCGGATCGCGCGCGTCGTCGACGTTCGACAAGATGCGAACTCTTGGCACAAGTCTTGCCCAATCCATTTAGCAAATCTAATTTCGCTGGAGAGGCCGATAGACGCATTGGAACCTC
This sequence comes from Verrucomicrobiia bacterium, assembly GCA_035637295.1. GTDB lineage: Bacteria > Desulfobacterota > Binatia > UBA9968 > UBA9968 > DP-20. The sequence continues at coordinate 8,239 of DASPXM010000013.1, read as the reverse complement.
TGCAGCAAGATCATCAGAGAACCAAAGCGATAAACGAACCGATCGTCCGCGTGAGGAACTTAAGGGGAGCAAAAACAAGGATCCCGTAGCGCGAGCTAAGGTCTGGGCGATCCTCAGACTTCTGCAACTAGACTGGTCATGGAACGAAAACCGCGTTGGCAATTCGTGAGAGATACCGCGGTGCAATGGATTGAGGATCAACCTTTCCAGTTAGCCGCTGCGCTCTCCTATTACACGCTTTTCTCTCTGGCGCCGTTGCTGATCATTGTTATCGCCATTGCGGGGTTTGCTTTTGGTCAAGAAGCCGCACAGAACCGGATAGTTGAAACCATCCAAGGACTGATCGGCCAAGACAGCGCGCAGGCTGTTCAGGGGATGATTCAAAACGCCAGCAATCAACCCGAAACGGGGATTGTTTCTACCGTGCTGGGCATTATCGCTTTGATCTTCGGTGCCAGCGGCGTGGTCGGCCAACTACAGACGTCGCTTAACACGATTTGGGGCGTGACGCCGAAAGCCGGCCAAGGCGTGTGGGGATTTGTCCGCCAGCGCTTCATCTCCTATGCGATGATTCTGGGGATCGGGTTCCTCCTTTTGGTGTCTCTTGCAGTCAGCGCCTTACTGGCCGGTCTGACGCAAGCGATGGGTACTTTGTTGGGCACAACCGCGTTTCTCGCTCACGCGCTCGATCTCTTAATATCATTTATTTTTGTTACTGCGCTTTTTGCGATGATCTACAAATTCCTTCCGGACGCTCGCATTGAATGGCGAGACGTATGGATCGGCGCTGCGTCGACCTCGTTTCTCTTCGCGATAGGAAAATTCCTGATAGGGTTATATTTGGGTCGCAGCGGAGTGACTTCGGCCTACGGAGCTGCCGGATCATTGATCACCGTTTTGCTGTGGGTCTACTACTCATCGCTGATTTTTTTCTTAGGAGCGGAGTTCACTCAAGTCTATGCAACCCAGTATGGATCTGGAGTTGTTCCGGCGAAAAACGCCGAGCCCATCGCGGTCGCTCAAGAGACGCAAAAAAGAGAATCGCCGCCGCCGGAGAAACGAACCGGCGGAAGGTCGGTCAGGCATGGTAACGACAGGGAACCAAGCCGAGACAAGATCGGCAGACTGGGTCGATAACTATTAGGAGTTTCATATGCGACTTGATGAAGAGCAGCAAAGCACGAATATCGAGGATCGCCGCGGCTATAGAGTCTCGCCGGGGCTCGCTGGTGGCGGGATCGGCACACTTGCGATTGTTCTCATCGCGTTGTTTTTCGGTGTCGATCCGAGCGTGCTTTTCCAGGGCACCACTAGCGTCGATACCACTCCGCCGCCGGAAAGTCGGCAGGCTGACAGCAACGATGAGATGCGAAACTTCGTTTCCCGAGTGCTGGGAAGTACGGAACGCACGTGGGGCGACATATTCCGTCGTAGCGGCCGCGACTACCAAGTGCCGAAACTGGTGTTGTTTTCCGGCGCTGTCGACTCCGCTTGCGGTTTCGCGCGAGCGGCAAGCGGGCCCTTTTACTGTCCGCGCGACGCAAAAGTGTACATCGATCTGAGTTTTTATCGGGAACTGCGCGAACGGTTTAAGGCACCCGGCGATTTCGCGCAAGCCTATGTTATTGCGCACGAGATCGGTCACCACGTGCAGAACCAGCTGGGCATCATGCAACAAATGATGGAGCGACAGAGCCAGTCAAACCAGCGGCAGGCTAACGCGCTCTCGGTTCGGCTTGAGCTTCAAGCGGACTGCCTCGCCGGGATCTGGGCCGGCACGGCGAATCGAGAACGCAGGATTCTGGAGGAAGGAGATGTTGAGGAGGGATTGAACGCCGCCGCGCAAATCGGCGACGACCGGATGCAGAAGCGCGCGCAGGGTTACGTGGTGCCTGACGGCTTTACACACGGTACGGCGGAACAACGTGTCCGGTGGTTTCGACGCGGACTCGAGGCCGGTGAGCTCAGCCAGTGCAATACCTTCAATGCTGGTCAGGTTTAACCGGTTCTTAGAAAAAAAGTGCCTCAACGAAAGGAGAACGTCATGGCAAAATATGGCAAAAAAGCTCAGCAGAAAGTTAAGCGAGCAATGCACGAACGCAAGAGAGGAACTTTGAAAAGCGGTCGTTCAGGAAAGAGAGTGACGAGTCGCAAGCAAGCCATTGCAATCGGATTGTCGGAGGCTCGCCGCGCGGGCGGAAAAGTTCCGCGGAAGAAGTCCAAGAAAAAATAGCGTTGATAGCTTCAAAACGGGAAAAACGGTTATTCAGTCAAACTTCAATGACGTGTTCTTGGTGCCTGCAGAGATGACGAGCAAAAAGTATTCAGCTCAGTTTGACGCGCTGCTGTCGATGGCATTTAAGAGGGCGGCTTCGCAACAGCGCCAGTCGCTGTCGTATGATTCTAGATGGCGATAGCTTTTTCGATGGCCGAAACGGCGTCGGGATAGAGTCGCCTCGCAATAGCGAGAAGCATTTGCGCTTCCCGCACTTCGCAGGCGATTTCCATTATGCGCTCGTAATGTCCGTCATTCGGACGGCGGACTATGAGGCCGTTTTTGAGAATCTCATACTCCCGAGACGACGCGTCACACTTCTCCAAGAAGCGGTCGTAGTGGTCGAGAGACATCTCAATGAGCATCTTCACTGGCCGACGCTATCCTTCGGTTGCGAAAGCACAAGGACCCAAATGGTCTAATGAGAGTAGTTTTTTAACATCCGCCACCTTAATGAGCGGGGAGAAATAATAGCCTGTTTTCCAGTTGCCGCTTGCTTCGGCCTCATCTAGCTGAATAATCACCCAGCGCAGACTGGAGTACGGTGAAAGCTCAAGCCATTTGTCAATTCTGAACTTCGTCTCCAGATCGGCCCACCAATCTGCCCTTTGGAGACCTAGCTTTTCGATACACCAGACGAGAGGCTTTTCGGCTACCGGATCTGCTCGGCCGGTCAATCCCTCTTTCATGAAACAGATCTTTGCCATCGTGAGTCCCTAAATCGCGCTCGATTTTGCTCCTGGTTCTTGTGTCTACGGCAGAATAAATTCTTCTATCTTTGCTTTAATGAGGGCGGCGGCAATCGGCTTTTGCAAGTAATCGACAATGCCCGCGTGGAGTGCTTCTTCAATCTTTTCCCAGCTAGGATACGCGCTGCAAGCAATGATAGGAATATCGGCTGTCACCCGGTTTTTTTTGATCGCACGAGCCACATCGATACCGCTCATATCGGGAAGACCAAGGTCCAAGAGGACAAGATTAGGTTTAGCGAAAACCACTTGTTCGATCGCTTCACTGCCGCTTCGCGCCTCTGATATTTGGTAGCCAGAAAACCGTATGATCGACGCGAAAATTTGTCGCAAGTCGTCATTGTCTTCCACTACGAGAATATTCTTTGCCATGGCGCGCTAACGTATTCTTGCGGTAGCGCAAATCGAGTGCCGGCCGGAATAGTAAACTAAAGCGTTCCCGTTGGCGTGCAAGTGCAGCAACAGTCAAGTGAGTCTCATCAGAGGCGGGATAAAGAAGTCTTATCGCGCGATTACGCCCGCGAAAAGGGTATTCGAGTCCGATTGGAAGTGAATTTCTTGTGCGTACAAATTCACCCCACAGTTAGTGCAGCTTGTTGTTGCCCGCTTCTACCAAAATGTGGGTAAGTTCGTCCACGAGGGTGTGAGGCGAGACGAAGGTTTCCATATCACGTCGTTCATTCAGCCATTTGCACCACTATTGGAGCTTGCGAATGCGCGGTGCAAGGCGCTTTTGCTGGTCTCATGTGCTCCATAATCTTTGAAGCTCGCCGCATTGAGGAGTTAGGCTAGTTCAAGAACGTGCTGAGCGAGAACGTCTATGACGCTCCGCTTTCAGACGAATCGACTATTGAACCTGATTATATTGGCGGTGACTTTAGCAGGCAAAGTTGCCGTTCAGTCCAAGAGAATGCAACTCCCACAGGTGTATCTGAGTCCTCCATAATTGCAGAAACCTCCTTCGAAAATCAGGGGTACGACACTTGCTCAAGTCTCCGCTGCCGAGGCAGGAAACCGCAACGGGATGCCACAACTTGATGATTCCTGCCCCGGCGCCAGTCTGCACTATCGCAACGAGTGCCCTATTCGCGAAATCTCGACCACAAGAACCAAATTCAAACGATGAAACGATTATATTGGCTGGTTGCAATCCTTACGTCTTTCGGCTGTGCGAAGGTTTTGGCCGTACGACAGATTCCGCAGATCACTCTCGGCGAAGCGACCTTTTTTCGTACCATTGAAGCCCATACCGACGCACCTATCGTCAGCGGGAATCGGATCGAAGTTTTACTCAACGGCGACGAAACTTTTCCCGTCATGCTGCGAGAGATTAGAGGAGCGAAATCCACGATCACATTCGCTCAGTATCTCTACGAGGACGGTTCCATAGCCCGCGAGCTGGCCCAGGCTTTTGCCGAACGCTGCCGAGCAGGCGTCGAGGCAGATATTCTTCTGGACCGCCACGGATCGGGTAAAGTACCTTCCGATATCATTGCAACTATGAAGGACGCTGGCTGTCACGTGGAATACTTCCGTCGAGTTGAAGCCGATGGAATCATCTTTCCGTGGAAATTGTTGCGCTACAATTATCGAAGCCACCGGCGTGTATTGGTGATTGATGGTCAAATCGGATTTACCGGTGGCTACGGAATAAGTGAAGCATGGACGGGCAACGGGCGGATGCCGGAACATTGGCGCGATACGAACGCGCGAATCGAAGGTCCAATAGTGAGATTCCTGCAAGCGGCCTTCGCAGAGAGTTGGCTCGAAACCACCGGCATTGCCATTGGCGGCGACGGCTATTTTCCGCGTATTGAGTTAAGTGGCAATCTGCCGGCACAAGTCGTCAAGAGTTCCCCCACAGGTGGCAGCTTTCAAAATTACATGCTGTTCCTGCTTTCGATCAACTCGGCAAAGAAATCAATTCTCATTACTAACCCGTACTTCATCCCCGATGACGTTATGACCGAGGCTCTGGTGAAAGCGGCCACCCGAGGTGTACGGGTCGTCGTACTATTACCGGGGGAGATAGATAGTCAACTCACTTACTCCACGAGCCGCAGTCACTATGGCCCACTTCTTCTCGGAGGCGTTCAAGTTTTCGAGTACAAAGCCTCGCTCATGCACGCCAAGACTGTAGTGATCGACGGAGTCTGGGCGACGATCGGCAGCACCAACTTCGATAGTCGATCTTTTGCCTTGAACCAAGAAATCAATCTGACGGTCTATGATAGTGGCATCGCTCATCGGCTCGAAGAAATCTTTCAGGAAGATTTAAAGTATTCTCAGCAAATAACTTACGAACAATGGCGGTCACGGAGTATTTTCGAACGATTCGTTGAATTTTTCGCATTTCCGATCAAGGAGCAACTATGATGCACCCCATTACTGGGCCGGAGCCAAAGCGACTCTTCCGCCTCCACGAGCGTTTGTAGCACATACTTTATTAATCACCGCATCCTGATTCTTCCCACGTGTGAGCTTCTTCGAGGTATGCGAGTCGCCTGATCGCTCTCGCTCTGCAAGCGCAGCGACCTGATTACATTGCTGATTGCTTTTAGCAGGCAAAATTGCCGTTCAGTCAAGTGGACTGCAAGCTCACATAAATAAACGTAATTTCTTCAAAGCTCCCATGTCTAACGTCGAGAACGAGGGTACAATCCTTGCTCGGGACCTTCAGCGCAGAACCTAACTGAGCTGACGGTTCTCCCCAAAAATCTTGCCGAAAATGGGATTACCAAGGCTCAAGTTGTACACAGTCTTGTGAAGCTCAGGGATCACCCGTTAATGAGTTACCGTGGCGTTCCAAACTGGCCGCCGGTTTGGACGCAAATGCGAATCGGCGGTGTTAAGATAGTGAAAGGTGAAGTCGGCGTCTTGATCTACGTTCACGCGGGCGGTGCCTCGAATACATGCTATTTAGTGATTGAGCATGAAAACCAGAACTATAGCGCCAGTCTGGTTTTTGACGATGGACCATTCTGTCGCCAAATCGTCGATCTTTTGCAACAGTACCGTGGACGCTCGGTCAAAGAGATTGGTGACCTGCAAGTAAGCTTTACGACGGAATAAATGGCTGCGCTGGACTTAGTGCAATTTGTCGAATCTTCAATTTAGAAGCTCGACGGCTGAGCTACTTCGTGCTGCCGTCGGTGTATTCGGTTGCGAACCAGAGAGCAATGAGCCGTTCCTGAGAGCTTTCGTTTTCGTCGCGCTTAAATTTTCCGGTTACGTGAATAGCTTTTGATATGAACGTACTTATTGAAATGTCTGTCGAGGTCTATGACAGTCTGCTGGATAAATGCGACCAATCATGCGCGGAGTGCTACACCCTAACCGTCACCGTATGGAAGGATGATCGATTCCGCGCGCTGTTTAATGATCATCGCGAGCGTCACGCAGAGGGACCTTGATGATTCGCTCTCGGACCGTTTGAGATAGTGCCGCGCCCAGATCAGCCTAATGTCTTCGTTATCCAAACGATCCATTCCCCCCAAAAAAAATGTTTTAAATATCACTGTCGTCGATATATTTGAAGTTGGTTTATGCGGGAATCATCGAGGGGTGAAGAAAAAGTGCAGCCAGCAACCGTTGTACAGCTTCACCAGTCGGGCGGCTGTACCCGTGAAAGCTGTGCCGAACGATACGGGAAAGCGATAAAGCTAATTGACTTTGAAGCCTTCAGCGGACTGAAGAATTTTGATTAGACGCAAACGACGCTGGAAATAAGTGTCCTTTGGCCAATCCCAACTCTCGCCTGGGAGCGTTTCGCCGTTGTACGGCGCACCGTTGACTTTGCTCTGTAGAAAAATGAGCTGCCAACAACTCGGTTTTCCCAATTGGGACCCTTTCGTTTTCACGCTGTCTTTCTCTTCTTGATCTGCATCCGCATACGCACGGGTAACCGCGATTCCCTCGTAGTCCTCGGCCTTCTGAATCTCGAACGCGCAGGAACGTCGAGCCGCCTAACCTCCTTGGCCTGCTCGGGCGGCGGGACGGTTATCAGTGGCTGTTCTGCCATCATGTCACGATGTCAATGAAACCTTCTCGTCGTGTTTGTAATGACCCCACGCCCAGCCTGGGTGTTCATCGTGATCTTTAATGTTCTGCGTTATCTCAGTCATCGTACCGTACTCTGTTAGGTTGGGTATCTCGTATGGTTTCTTTTCCATTAGCTTGTTTCCCTTGCTTTATAACCAGGGTCGTCCACAATAATTCATTGGAGAGCAGAAGCCGTGCCGAAACAGAAAAGCGACCAGTTTCTATCGCTGTGAATTTGTTGTTAGGAAGAACGAGCGCTTGAGGGGAAGTCGCGAGACAGCTGATCGCTCGCATCGGCAGGGGTATTCGTCAAACGTGGGAGCCGTTAAGTCTCTGCAATGGGACGCTTCCGGGTGTCAGATCCTATTGTTGGGACATGCAGCTCCTGAACGTGACCTAATCAGGCACCAGAATAGCTATTGTTGAAAGTTCTTTTAGCTAGGCATCCTCTTTTGCCGACGATGGCAGTTTGAAAACTCAATAATTAGTAAAAAGGTTTGTCGCGCTGAGATCCGCGAGACCGCTGTGACTCGATTGTTCTCCTTATCGATCTCGCGGAGATAAAAACGCCAAAAGTTGGAAACTATCGGGATTGACAAACTCGCCTTCGACCCTCACGTAGTCGCCTCGACGCAAACCGCGAAAGTTTTCAACGTCGGCTGTTCTGGCATTGTAAGGAATTGATACGGTAACCATTCTGCCCGTGCGCGGCCTGATATCGAATACACCGAGATCATAATTGACTCTTTCGACCGTTCCCTCGACAACGTCGTTCCTAGGTAACGGCGGGGCAGGGCGCGCAATAGTGGGGCTAGTTCGAGCCTGCACCGGTTCCTGAATGCGGATAGTATCCACGTACCTGCGATCTCGAGGTACGGATAGGTACGCTATACGATCGCCGGCTTCCAAACTTTCTACGGGATATTCCCAACCATGGTAGATTACTCGGGTGGCATTGAGATCATAAGGAATAGCCTGCCTGCGACCGTCGCCCGTGATTACACGGATTTCCCGGCTGGTCCTGTCAATTTCAGCCACCTCGGCGGCAATTTCACCCGGTCGCAAGGTCGTATCTGCCGCTATTGCACCTCGAGCCGTGCCCGAACGCACCTCGTTCAATGTGGGTCGTGGAACCGGCTCGGCCACCGGAAAACAGCTAGCTAAGGAGATTAGG
>DASPXM010000012.1:0-22531 GCA_035637295.1 Verrucomicrobiia bacterium | reverse complement strand
CACACTGTTCAAGTATTTTGTAAAATTTTCTTCGCAATTCATAAAATTTTAAGACGAAGTGAGCGCTGCAACAAAGCGTTAGTTGGAGTATTATGACAATGTAGGTAGCATACGAGCCTTTTAGGTAACTCTTATTATAGTAAGATCGGTCCACGGTGCCGGGTCCCTCCCGTAGCGGACGGTCACCTGATAATCGCTATTTTGACGTAGCGCATTTTGCAGAAGGGTCAAGTGCGGAAGAGGCACCCATTAGAAGGTAAGTTGCAAAGAGGCAAAGACTTTCCTGTGAAATAAATTTCTTTATTCCTTCCCGTCTCAACTCGCTGGGTCCGCGATCTTCAGTAACGAGTTCCTGTTTTTAATCATTCGGTGTCGGAGTAGGTTCGCACCAGTCTCAGCCTTAGGCTGATCAGCGATCTTAGACTTTGGCCGGATGGAATAACGACCTCTGCGACCCATTTGCCCGGCGTGCTGCTGTGGGCATTGACGTTAAGAACCAATCCAGCATCATTATTGTCATTGATCGACGCCTTGCATGGACGCCATTGGCCGACGGCTAAGAAAACCGGAGGGTGGCTGTGACAAATCCCACTTGTCCGAAATGTTCCACGAAATTCGTCAAGCGCGTTAGAATCAAGGCGCTCAAAGACCGCCTATTGTCCAGGTTTTACTGCTATCGTTTTAGGTGTCAGATATGTCGTTCGCGATTCCGGGTTTGGCAATGGGGTGTTGAATATCTCACCGCTGCCGCGGACTTGCGCGAATATGAACGATTGGCGATGAATTTTCCGATCTCCTTTATCGGCGATCATATCGCCGGCGCCGGAACCGTCTCGGATATTTCGATCAACGGCTGCGCATTCGTCACCGAAGCGCAATTGACCGAGGTGAGCGTCATTCGGTTGGCCCTGCGAATCTCCAACGAGCTCGAGCCGGTGGACATCGAAGCGGCGGTCGTGCGTCATGTTCGCCCGGATGGCCGTGTCGGTGTCGAATTTTTACGCGTACAGCCGGCGGAGCGGGAGCGACTTCAACTATTTATCCGCGGCTTGCGGCGTGAGTAAAACCGGCGCGGTGCAACTAAGCATTTACAGTCAGCCGGGTCGGCTGAGGTCTTGCTGCGCCAGATGGCGGATCTTCCATGCGGTTTCTCGGTGGTGCGTTCAAACGCAGACATTTCATCCTTCAATTTGCATGTGCATGCGGGGGTTCGTTAGTCACGCCTGCGTCCGCCGCTGACACTTCGAAATTCATGTAGAAAGAAACCCGTCCAGATTCTACTTGACCTGCGACTTCCAGCTGGAAGAGCTGAGCATTTTTCCGGTGATCCCTTTGGCTTCGTCCGAGGCAAGATAAACGAAGACGTCCGTTACCGACTCCGGTTTGCTGCCGCCGTAGCCGGTGAGCTTGGTGGCGACATAGCCGGGCTCCACCGAATTCACTCGGATGTTGCTCGACCGCGCCTCGGCGGCAAGTGTTTGCGTGAATCCTTCCAGGCCCCATTTCGAAGTCGCGTAGGCGATGAAGTTTGCGTACGCGCCGCGGCCGACCATCGAAGACACGTTGATCACCGCGCCGCTCTTTTGCTTCATCATGATCGGCAGCACGGCTTGGGTGACGAGAAACGGCCCGCGCAGATTAACCGCGATGGTATAGTCCCACTTTTTCACTTCCAGTTCGGTGATCGGCGCCGGGCGAGTCATCACCCCGGCATTGTTGACCAGAACATCGATGCGGCCGAACCGATTTTGCACTTTGCCGACGAATTCTTTGACCGGTTCTTCGAGGGATACGTCACAGGTCCAGCGTTCGGCTTCGCTCTTGAGGCCGCGAATTTCCTCTACGGTTTTTTCAAGCTCGCTTCCCGTGCGCGCGCATAACGCCAGCTTTGCGCCTTCACGCGCGTAAGCCATGGCGATGGCCTTGCCAATGCCTCTGCCGCCACCGGTGATGAGAGCGACTTTGTCTTTGAGCTTCATGGCGAATTCAATGGAGTGATGGAGTGTTGGAGTAATGGGTTCGATTTGGTTTGATTCGATTCTTACACGGATTCGTGCACCAAGCCAAGAATAGGCTTGAGGCGGGTGACTTGAGGCGATAGAAGGAGAAACACGGAGGAAGCTATGGATCTACTGAGCGTTACCGGTTACCAGCGACGGATGCCGCATGTTGTGGCGGAGTACAAAGGATTTTTTGCCAAGGAAAATCTCGAAATAAAATTCCATCACACCACCTACGCGCCGGATCACAATCGGGGTATGGCCGAAGGACGCTGGGACTTCACGCTGAGCAGCGCCGACACAATGATCGCGCGCACGACCACCGACGGCGTGGATTACATGCTCTTTATGCAGGCCGAAGAAGGCCTCAGCGCTTATCTGATCGGCCAGCCGGGGGTGGATTCAATCGAAAAGCTGCGCGGCAAACTGTTGGCCGGGGATCCTGGCGATTCCAATTTGGATCTGATTCGCAAAAAGATTCTCCGCACCCACGGGATGGACGACACCGATTACAATATTGAGATCATCGGCAGCTCCCCGGTACGATTGGAAGCCTTTCTCGGGCGCCGCGTGGCGGCGGCTATGCTGACGCCGCCGGCGTCTGACAAAGCTCTGGCCGCTGGCGGCATTCTCCTTGCCAACTCAGAAAATTACGTGCCGGGCTGGCCACTCACGTGCGGTTGGACGCTCCGGCATTGGCTGGTGAGCCACCGCGAGCTGGTTGTCCGTTTCATCCGCGCGTGGGCCGCAGCGACGGATTGGTTGCTTCTGCCGGAAAACCGGGAAGAGACCATTGCGTTGATGATGAACAAGGAGAACCTCAAACGGGAAGCCGCCGAAGATGCCTTCCGAAAAGTAGTGCCAAAAGCGCGAATCAATCCGGCGGCGTTGCAAACCGTGATCGAGCTGCGCAGGGAGATGGGGGTTTACAAGCTGCCCTTCGATCCGCCGGAAAGATTTTACGACGCCAGTTATTGGTCTGAGGCGACAGGCCTCTAGCTAGCTCACTCAGAGAGGGCAGAAGATGTTCAAGGTTCCAGGTTCAACGTTTTCAATTCGTCTCGGGCCTTGAACTTTGAACCTTGAACTCTTGAACCGCGTTTTTGCAGCCTGCTAGGCGACGAGCGAGCGCAGAATCATGCTGACGATGCTGAGCACGATGCCGCCGAAGAAGGCCGACAAAAAACCCGTTACATAAAAGCCCGGAACGAGGGCAGCGGCTAGCTGAAGCATGAGCGCGTTGATGATCAACCAGAAAAGGCCCAGCGTCAGTATCGTGAGCGGGAACGTGACGATCTTGAGAATCAATCCGATCGTCGCATTGATGAGGCCAATGACGATGGGCGCGATCAGCGCCGCCCCCAAGCCGCGCAGCTGGATGCCGGGAAAAATGTAGGCGACGATCATGAGACTCGCCGCGCTGATAAGCCAGTGAAGCAGCAAACCGATCATGACTATGGACCATAACAGAGTAGAATCGGGTAAACAATGTCAGGTTTCCGTCGAGACTTGCCAAGGGCAAAACAGAATGTAAAATGAATGAGTCCGAACACTCATAGGGAGGAGTGAACGCCATGTCAAAGCAGGAACTCGAAGCAGTCGCTCAAGCGATGGTGGCCAAAGGCAAAGGCATTCTGGCGGCCGACGAGAGCATGGGCACGATCAAGCGGAGGTTCGATAGCATCAAGATCGAATCCAGCGACAATAATCGGCGCGCTTACCGGGAGATGCTCTTTACAACCAAGGGCGTCGAGGAAGCGATCAGCGGCGTCATTCTCTTTGACGAAACCATTCGCACGTCGGCGAGCGATGGAACGCCATTCGCGCAACTGCTTTCTAAGAAAGGCATCATGCCGGGTATTAAAGTCGACAAGGGTCCGGTGGATATTCCCGGTTTTCCCGGCGAAGTTGTGACTGAAGGATTGGATGGTTTGCGCGGTCGATTGAAAGAATACAAAGAGCTTGGCGCCAAATTTGCCAAATGGCGCGCGGTTATCACCATCGGTGATAGCATCCCAACCTACACCTGCCTGGAAGCGAATGCACATGCGCTGGCGCGCTACGCGGCGCTTTGTCAAGAAGGCGGGATTGTTCCGATCGTCGAACCGGAAGTTTTACTGGACGGTAACCACACGGTTGAACGGTCTCAGGAGGTCACTGAGCAAACTCTCAAAGTGACTTTCACGGCGCTTTTTTTACATCGAGTACATCTTGAAGGGATGATTCTCAAGCCGAGCATGGTAGTTTCCGGAAAAGACAATTCCAGACAAGCCGGCGTCGAAGAAGTCGCTGAGCGCACCCTGCGGTGCTTGAAACGTACGGTTCCGAGCGCCGTACCCGGTATCGCCTTCCTGTCGGGCGGCCAGAGCGCGGTAAGCGCGACCGAGCATCTCAACGCGATGAATAAGATGGGCCCGCTACCGTGGCAGGTGAGCTTCTCCTACGCTCGCGCCTTGCAAGATCCCGCATTGAAAGCCTGGAAAGGCGAGGCAGCCAACGTCGCCGAGGCGCAAAAGATCTTTTACCACCGGGCCAAAATGAATAGCGCGGCGAGAAGCGGCAGCTACACCAAGCAGATGGAAGCGGCGGCTTAGCCCATCTCGACGGTCTTGGCTCAACAGAGCAAATCCTTGGTAACCCACCGCGGCGGGTGTCATTGCGGCCGAGTTAAATTCGATGTCTTGGCGCCCGCCGAGATCGAAGCCAGTGAGTGCAACTGCTCGATTTGCAGCAAAACCGGCTTCCTTCATCTCATCATTCCCAAGTCCCGATTCAAGTTATTACAGGGCTCCGAGCATCTTTCGACGTATACCTTCAATACCGGCGTCGCGCGACATTTATTCTGCAAGGTTTGCGGCATCAAGTCTTTCTACGTGCCGCGCTCCAATCCCGACGGCTACAGCGTAAACGTGCACTGTCTCGATCCGAGCACGGTTAAAAATATCAACGTCCGCCAGTTCGACGGACAAAATTGGGAGCAACACGCGGCCGAACTATCTCATCTTTCCAGCGACGAGAAGTAATGACTATCACCAACGCTTAAACCAAGGAGACTGCGGCATGGACATCGAAGGAATCGGTTTTGTCATCGGTTTGATCGGCGCCATCTGGATGAAGAGCTCGATGAACTTGATCCGTGACCATAAGGATCAGCCGGAGCTCAAGATGATCGGCCGCGAACCGGAGAATCCTGCGCTCAAGGCATTCATTCGAGGTGTCTCGTTGGTGCTGCTCGGTTTAGGAATCGAAACCTACACGCGGTTGTTTTTGAATTAGCATAGGCACACTTCTCCGAAATCTCCCCTTTCCCCTCTTTTTCAAAGAGGGGAAAGGTCCTCGGATTTGACACGCTAGCGTTGCGCGGCGTATCGTAAAATGATCTCAATCTCGCTATGTAACTCATTAGGAGGATGCCAATGGCTTATGATCTGCTGATTCGTGGTGGGCGCGTGGTCGATGGCTCTGGGCTGCCGTCATATGTAGCCGATGTCGGTGTTAAAGACGGTAAGGTGGTTGCAGTGGGCAAACTCAACGACGGCGCGGCGCGCGTGATCGAGGCAGCGGGTTTGGCCGTGTCCCCGGGATTCATCGATCATCATACGCATTTGGACGCACAGATGTTGTGGGATCCTTATGGCACGTGCGAACCCCAGCATGGAATTACCACCGTGGTGATGGGCAACTGCGGTCTATCGTTGGCCCCGACCCGATCGGGCATCGAAGACGCAATCGTGAAAAGCTTCGTGCGCGTCGAGGCGATCCCGCGCTTTGCCTTGGAAGCGGGAGTCAAGTGGAACTGGCATAGTTACGGCGAGTATCTCGACTATTTGGAAGGAAAACTCGGCATCAATGTTGGCGGTCTGGTCGGACACATCGCCGTGCGCCACAACGCGATGGGTGAGGATGCCGTCGAGCGAAAGGCGACGGGAGCGGAAGTGCAAAAAATGCGCGGCCTGGTATTGGAAGCGATGGAAGGCGGCGCTTTGGGAATGTCCACCAACCGGAATGAGCGGCATATGCGCGAAGACGGCAAGCCGGTAGCGAGCCGCCTGGCGGATGATGAAGAGTTCTTTGGATTGTGCGACGTGTTGGCTGAACGCAACGCAGGCGTGATTGAAACGATTCTGGGGCGAAACAAGATCGAGCATTTCGAGTTTTATCACGAGCTCGCCAAGCGCACCCAGCGGCCGGTGCTCTGGCAAAGCCTGCAGCATCGCTGGGCCGAACCGAATCTTTGGCGCGAACAACTTGATGCCGTCGAGCCGATTTTTAGGGCCGGTTACCAGGCCTATGGGTTGTCGCACACGGTGCCCCTGGTGCGCCATTTCGACCTCACGAACTGCCAGGTGTTCGACGAATTCCCGACCTGGAAGAACCTCATGTTCCTGCCCGTGGAAGTGCGCAAGCAGGCCTTCGCCGATCCAGCGACCCGACAGAAGATGAGAGCCGATCTGGCCAGCCCGGCGCCGACGAATTTCCACAGACGCTGGGATATTCCGAAGGTTGAAAAGGTTGTGAAGCCGGAGAATCAAAAGTACGTCGGCAAGAGCATTGAACAATTGGCCAAGATGCAAAACAAAGATCCGCTCGATGCGTTCCTCGATCTCGCCCTCGACGAAGATCTCGCGACCGTGTTCTGGAATGCTAACAACGGCGGCGATTGGAACGCGATGGGGAAAATCTTGCGCAGCCCGTACGTGTTGGTCGGCACTTCAGACGCCGGCGCCCACGTGCAATTCGGTGCTGATTTCGGTTACGGCACGATTCTTCTGGGTCTCTGGGTGCGCGAGCGCCAGGTGATGACGCTGGAGCAGGCGATCCATAAGCTCACGTTTCACGTCGCTTCGATCTTCGGCCTGCAGGGCAGAGGATTGTTACGGCCGGGCTATGCCGCTGACTTCGCGATCTTCGATCCAAAGACCGTTCAAGCGCACGAGCCGGAGTGGGCAAATGACTATCCGGCCGGAAGCAAGCGGCTGGTGCAGCGTTGCGTCGGTATGCACTACACCGTCGTCAACGGAACCGTCATACATGAGGACGGACGCATGACCGGAGATCTGCCGGGTCAAGTCATTCGCGGTCCGCTCTATCGTCAACAGAAAGCGGCCGCATAAGGCATGGGAGTAAGCTTTATTCCCGTGGCCCGTATCGGCGAATTATCGCCCGGCAGTGTGAAGGAAGTCGACCTCGGCGGGCGCCAAGTGCTCTTGGCGTTCGTCGAGGGTAAATATTTCGCTTTTTCCCGACATTGTCCCCACGAAGAAGCCGATCTAAAGGCGGCGGGTCAATTTCTCGATGGCACGACGATCCGCTGCAACAATCACAGCTATTGCTATGATCTCAAGAGTGGAGAGTGCACTCTGCCCAAGGGCGCAGCGCCACTCACGGTCTTACCGGCCGAGGAAAGAGGCGAAGAAGTTTGTATTCGTCTCGAGTGGTAGTCTTTGGAGCTCGCTTCTTTGTTGAGCTCACAGACTCTAATGGTGAATAGCGAAGACCGAATTATTTGACAACCCAATTACTCCCATCACGCCAATAACCCATTTCTCCCCCACCTCTGGCCAATCCGCTCAAGAAAAGGTAAATTTTTTGGAAGTTTCCTAGGCTCGCCGCCAAAAACAGTAGTGGTAACCTGCTTTAACCGGTGGAAGCGTCAATATGAACTTTGCTGAAATCACGTTTAGCGGTGCTCGGATACGCCGGATCATGCCGCGTGTTTTGCTACTGACGGTTTCGCTCGCGTGGCTTGCCGTGAGCCATACGAGCGACGCGCAAGAAAAAACTCTTCTTTGGAGGGTGAGCAACGACAAGCACAGCATTTATCTCCTCGGCTCCATCCATTATCTAAAAAAAGAAAATTTTCCGCTCCATAAGGCTATCCTCGATGCGTTTAATGCCAGCAAAAGGTTGGTGCTGGAAATCGACCTGAACAGGATCTCACCGGACGTGGCGCAAAGGGTGACGCTCGAGAAGGCGATGTATCGTGACGGCCAGACGTTGCAGCAAAACGTCAGCGAGGAAACTTACCAACTCGCCGAGCAACACGCCGCCCAATTGGGCATCGATATGAAAATCATGGGTCCCATGAAGCCGTGGTTCGTCGCGTTGACGCTGCTGGCCATCAAGTTTCAGCAGATCGGTCTGGATCCCAATCTCGGTGTCGATCACTATCTCGCCGGGCGCGCCAAAGCTACCGGAAAAGCGACGAGCGGGCTCGAAACGCTGGAATTCCAGGTGGGGCTGTTGGATCAGTTATCGAAACGCGATCAGGAGTCACTGTTGCGCGAAACCGTTGGCGAAATGGAGCTGTTGGTTACGAATATAAATCAAATTGTCCAATCATGGCTAAACGGTGACAGCGAGTCTTTGGAGGCGCTTTTGCTCGGGGGCATGAAAGAGTATCCGGAGCTCCATGAAAAGATTATCGTGGACCGCAACCGGCGCTGGCTACCACAGATTGAAAAAATACTGGCGCAAGATGGCGACGCCATAGTCGTGGTCGGCGCGGCCCATTTGGTTGGCAAACACGGAGTCATTGAGATGTTGAAGGCGCGAGGTTATAGGCTGGAGCAGAAATGATAGTGTCGAACAAATCTCACATAAGCGGTATTCGCGTGGCGGATTGGATGACGCAAGGGATTTTAGCGGTGGAAACCTTCGACAGCATTGCCGTCGCGCGGCAGCTCATGGCCAAACATCGTGTCAACCAGCTTCCGGTGTTGGACGACGATAATCTGGTCGGCATCGTTACCGATCGTGATATTCGCGACGCTTATCCGACCAGCATGATGATTGACCGCACGGAGGCAATCGACCGGTTTGCCGAAAAGATCAGCGTCGAGGAAGTCATGACCCACGATGTTTTCATCGTGAGGCCGGAAACGACGCTGGCGACCGCTGTGAACCTGCTAAGGCGCCACCGGATCGGTTCTCTACCAGTGATAAAAGACAAAAAGCTCGTCGGAATCATAACCCGCAGTGATATTCTTGATTTTGTCTTGAGCCGGTCGCGCAAACGAACACCGCCACAAGGCAAGCAGGCTAAGAAAGTAAAGTCAGCCAAAAAAAGAAAATAGGCGCACAGGGATATCATTTAGTCCAGGGAGCAATCGAAACGTGCCGTCCTTCGATATCGTCAGCCGCATCGATCTTCAGGAAGTCGACAATGCGGTTAATATTACCAAGAAGGCGATCTTGTCGCGTTATGACTTTCGCAACTCGAAAACCGAAATCAACTTGGATAAAAAGGATAAAAAGATTCACCTGATAACTGAAGACGATATGAAGCTTCGCGCGGTGCAGGACGCGCTGATCGAAAACCTGGTCAAACGCAAAGTAGATCGCAAATATTTAGATGCCAAGCCGAGCGAGATGGCCGCCCACGGAATGATTCAGCGCGAGATCACGATTAAAGAAGGCGTGGATTCCGACACCGCGCGCAACATCGTTAAGATGATCAAGGAGCGCAAGTTAAAAGTCCAGGCGGCGATCCAGGAAAACCAAGTAAGAGTCACCGCGAAGAAGATTGATGACCTACAGGAAGTCATTCAAATGCTACGCGCCAGCAGCATGCCGATTCCGCTTCAATTCATCAACATGCAACGTTAACAAAACAAGTGGGAGATTTCGCGAGATTTAAGGGAGAACACTCAATGGAAAAAATCAAAAAAAGCGATGACGAGTGGAAAAAAGAACTGACTGATGAGCAGTTTTACGTTTGCCGAAAGAAAGGCACCGAGCGTGCTTTCAGCGGTCAGTATTGGGACAACCACGAAAACGGCATCTATCGCTGTGCCTGCTGCGGCAACGAACTGTTTAGTTCCGATGCCAAGTTCGATTCGGGCACCGGCTGGCCGAGCTTCTGGGCACCGGCTGCTGAAGGTAACGTCGAGACCGAAGAGGATGACAGTCTGCTGATGCGCCGAACTGAAGTGCTATGCAGCAAATGCAATGCGCACTTGGGACATGTGTTCGACGACGGACCGAAGCCGACGAACTTGCGTTACTGCATCAATTCCGCGTCGTTGAAATTCGAGAAGCCAAAATAGATTCGTAAGGTCAATCCGTTCGATCCGTTGTTCAAGCAGTGCAAACCGTTACGATGGCCGAAATTTGAACAGCTTGAACGATTTGAACATTTTGAATTACAAAAAGATGGAATACACAACTCTCGGGCGAACCGGTTTGAAAGTAAGCGTTGCCGGCCTCGGCTGCGGCGGGCCGAGCCGGCTGGGAATGCGTAACGATTCGCAATCGGCGAACCATGCGGTCGCGCTGGTCAAACAAGCGATCGGTCTTGGCGTCAACTTTCTCGATACCGCGCAAAATTATGGTACCGAGCCGATCGTCGGCAAAGCGATCGCGGGAATTCCTCGCGAACAGCTGGTGATATCGACAAAAAAAACGCTGCCCGCGCCGAATCATTCCAATCCTGAAGCAGAAGTGGTCAAAGGTTTAGAGCAGAGTCTCAAGTCGATCGGCACCGACTACATCGACGTGTATCATCTGCACGGTGTCGAGCCGAAGGATTACGAATTCGCCAAAAACCGGCTCATGCCGGCGATGCGCCGGCTCAAAGAGCAAGGTAAGATTCGTTTCATCGGCGTTACCGAGGGTTTCGTCGTCGACCCATCGCATACGGTGCTCGAGGAAAGTCTTAAGGAAAATATGTGGGACGTCGTCATGGCGGGTTTCAGCATGCTGAACCCGTCGGCTCGTAAAACCATTTTTCCGTCGACGATGAAGCGCGGCGTTGGCATGCTCAACATGTTCGCTGTGCGGCGAGCTTTGAGTCAGCCCGATCGGCTGAAAGCGGTATGCGCTGAGTTGGTGGCAAAAGGCGCAATTAAGAAGAGCTCCGTCGATCTGAACGACCCGCTCGGATTTCTCCTCAAGGAAGCCGACTCGGCGACGCTGCCGGAAGCAGCTTATCGCTTTTGCCGACATGAGCCAGGCGTGGACGTGGTTTTGACGGGCACCGGTAATCCGGCTCATTTGAAAGAAAACGTCGCGGCGATTCTGAAGCCGCCGTTGCCGAAACCGGCGCTCGAGAAACTGGAAGAGATTTTCGGCAATTTGGATTACCTGACGGGGAATTAGCAGGCTCCTGAAAATCTTCGAGGATAGAAGATAGAGGATGGCGGATAAAGGAGGCACGGAGGCAATCCTCGATCCTCCATTCTCGATCCTCGGTTCTGCATTCTCACGCGCTTTGAAACAGTTTCGAGTACTGTTCCCAGGACGCTGGTGCAATTCGCGCGGTGTTGAGATTTTCCTCGACGTGACTCAATTGTTTCATTCCGACCAGCGCCGTTGTCACTCCCGGCGTCGAGCGGACGAATTGAAGGGCACGCTGACCGTCGGTTTCCATACCTTCAAAAGTCTCGCCGATAATGGACGGGAGATTGCGCGTCAGTTGTCCTTGCAACACGGATGCGCTGCACATGACAGTAACGTCGAGCGCTTGGGCTGCTTCGAGTACGGTCAATTCCTTGTCTCCCACTCGCTGATTGGCATTGGACAGTGCTTCGCTCATGCCGAGATTGAGCGGCAACTGAATGACTTTGAAATGGTGATTCTTGCCGCCGGCCTTTTCCGCTAAGGCAACCACCTGAGCCAATGAAAGATAGTCCTTGGCGGAAACTTCATTTCGAAAAGCATTCCAGGTGGCGATCCCGTACATGCGGATCTTTCCGGATGTAACTGCTTCCTCCATCGTTTCGAAGGCTTTCGAGAGCCGGTTGCCAAATTCCTCGCGCGCGATCGTTCCTAGCTGTGTTTCCGGATTGTGCAAGTAATAAATATCGATGCATTCGACGTCGAGGTTGCACAGACTGCTGTCAAGTTGATTCAAGAGATACTTGGGTGTCATGCAGTGACAGCCGCTGACGATATCCGAGGCGGCCGCGAGGCCCGGCTTGAGGAAGGTTTCTTCGATATAGTTTCGTGCATCCTTGGGCGGCGTGCCGTCATAGGGTATGAAGCCGCCCTTGGTGGCGATCACGATTTCATCCCGGCTGTAACCTTTGGTCGCCATCTCCTTGAGAGCGGTGCCGATGGAGCGCTCGCTTCTCTGCAGGCGATAGTTGATGGCGCTGTCGATGACGTTGCAGCCGGCTTCGACAGCGCGGACAACCGCTTGGTGATACGCCTGGTCCGTCGCATCGTCATAATTTCCCAAGTAAGTCCCGATGCCGATGGACGACATCCACAAGCTTTGAGCGTGACGAAAATGTTCCAGCGGAATCTTGCCGTCGAAGCGTTTCCGATAACGAGCGGTGCCTTCCGGCGTCGCGGATCCAGGAAGTCTCATCATGCCCCCTTTCCTCTTCCGGCGCCGAAGAGCAGGCCGTCGAGACCTAGCGTTCGGCCGGGATTCGCCAGCACGAAAATCGCCAGCGCTACGATAAAGGTTTGCTGTTGCGCTAATGGCGCGCCGCCGCGGGCCATGCCGGGCCCGAGGTAATAATTAATCAACATGAACAACCCAATGGCGGCGGCAAAGCGAGTCAAGATGCCTAAAAGCAGGCAAGCGCCTACCGAGATTTCTCCGACCATCACCAGGTAGCCAAACAGTTCACTGTGCGGAGCGACATAATTCTGTAAAAAAGCTTTATACCACGAGTAAATGTCCAACGTCGCGATGTCGCCGATCTGCCGGCCGATCCAATCGCCTTTGGGAAAATCGCGTTGAAATTTTCTGATGCCCTGCTGAAGAAGATAGAATCCGACGTAGATGCGCAGCACAGAGAGATACCAAAGATAGGTTCGTTCCTTGAGATTCATGCTTTGCCTGCGTGCCTCAGGAAGCGCGGTTGCTCAAGACAACGATTGAATCCAGAGCAATGGGGTCGTTATTCGTAACCCCACAGTTAAAGATAGCCTTGATGCTCAAGCGGTTCAAGCAAAATTTGTTAGCTCTGCACGCCGAGATTACCCATTGACAAAGCCGCAGCGCGGGACTAAAAATCGCCCAATTTTGCAGCGGCCGTGGTGTTACTTAGTATCTTTTTTTTGGCTGCTTAGCGGTGCAGCACAACGGGAGGAAAAGGATGCGACGCTGGCAAACACTCTTTCTAATCATGCTCATGCTCTCAGGGCTGGCGAGCGTTCATGCCCAAAGCCCCCTCGGCGGGCTTAAGGCGGAAATCACTACCGTGATGATTGCTGCGAACCGCCGGCCCGTGGTGACGTTCAATGTGCGCGATGTCAAGGGCAAACCGATTGATCTCTACGACCTCGATCCTAATAGCGTGAAATTTACCATTGCCGCGCAGAAAGTCGGCAAAAGCGGCGAGCGCGATTACCAAAATTACATCCTGACAAAAGTCATTGGCAGAGAATATGTTTACAAGGGAGAAACCAGAAAGCCGGCACTCGCCGAGACGCTGCAGCCCGATTATGACCAGGGCGGCGTGCTCGCGCGCGTCCGCCCCGGCGTGCTGACTTATACATTCAAAACCGCGCTGCCCGCGAATTTCGATCAGAGAGCGACTCATGTTATGGGCGGAGAAATGTCGATCGGGAATCGCAGGTACGTCGCCAACCCGGTCTATCACTTTGTTCCTGCCGGAGGGAAAGTCCAGAGCGATGGTTCGGTCATTGAAACCGCCACATGCAACAACTGTCATGATCCACTGAAGGCCCACGGTGGCGCGCGAGTTGAGACCGCTTATTGCGCGCTTTGTCATACCTCCCAGCTTAGCGATCCGGAGACCGGTGAGAATCTCGATTTCAGGTATTTCGTCCACAAAATCCATCGAGGAAAATATCTCCCCAGCGTGAAAGAGGGAAAGCCGTATTTTGTTGTCGGTGTGAGCCAGAGGATTTTTGATTATTCCACGGTGGTATCGCCCCAATCGGTGGTGACCGAAACCGTTCCCAAAGAATACCGCAACTGTGCCGCCTGCCATGCGAATCCCAGGGTCACTAATTGGAAGACATTGCCCTCGAGCGTCGGTTGTGTCTCTTGCCACGACGACATCGATTTGAGAACCGGCAAGAAGCATGGTCCCGGTCCAGCGCCTGACGGTACATGCGTGAATTGCCACCAACCCGACGGGCCGGATTTTGGACCGTCGATCGGCGGCGCGCATGTGTTCCCGGGAAATGCTGCCCAATTGCCCGGCACCGTCTTCGATATTCTAAAGATCGAGGGCGGAAAACCCGGAAGTAATCCCGTTGTGACGTTTAGCATCAAGGACAAAAGTGGCGCGCCGATCAACGCCGCCCAGATGAACAATCTAGGCCTCGTGCTTGCCTGGCCCACAGTCGATTACAAACAGGAAGTGACGGAAGACGCGCGCAAAGCCGAGCCGCTCGGCAACGGCGTTCACGTTTACAAGTTTCGTTATGCAATTCCCGCGGACGCCACCGGATCCGGCGCCATTGGTATTCAAGGCTATCGGCTCTTCGATGTGAAGCGCGAGAGCGGCACCGTCGTCGAAAAAGGCCAACGAAACGCCGGTTTCAACGTCGTTAAATACTTTGCGATCACCGACCGCGAAGCGATTCCCCGGCGTAACGTGGTCAAGACCGAAAACTGCAACGTTTGCCACTTAAAGCTGCAGATGCACGGCGAGCAAAGAAACAACACCGAGTTCTGCGTCATGTGCCACAACGCCAATCGTACCGACGCAGACAAACGGAAGACCGCCAACGGGCCGCTGCCGCCGGAGAACGTGCATTACAAACGACTCGTTCACCGCATTCACACGGGAAGAAACCTGGGCGAGCCGTTTATCATTTACGGTGGACCGGCGGCGAGCCCAGTGCCGGTGGATTTTGGCGGAATTCGCTTTCCAGGAGATCGGCGCAACTGTCTCAAGTGCCATGAGAAGGGCGCCAATGAGCTACCGCTACCCGACGGCGTCTTAGCGACCGCCATGCCGCAGTCGGATGGAACGATCAAATCCTTGACGCCAATTGTGAGTGCCTGCGTTGGCTGCCACACGAGAGAGCCGGCCAAAGCGCACATGGAAGCGCAGATCGCCTCCGTAGGACGAGAAAGCTGCGTGGTCTGTCACGGGGTCGGACGAGAATTTGCCGTTGACAAGATGCACCGCAAAGGGCGGGAATGATTCTGTAGCGCAAAGAGCCTAGCGTTGCTATGTCGCAACCAAAAGTGGAAAAAAACGGGATTCACCGCAGAGGCACAGAGTACGGTAGGGGCACGGCATGCCGTGCCCCTACATCTATCTCCCCTCCGTGACCTCCGCGGCTCCGTGGTGAACCTTCGGGCTCTTCGTGGCTAGAAAATGTTTCGTCGAATGGGCACCGACGTGGGCGATGCTAGAACGCGTCTTTCAGTTTCCGCACGGCGGCGAAAACTGAAACTGGATCGAGGCGAGTATCAGGTTTAGCGGACTTGACCCTTGCTTGAATCTCTTTGCTGTCCCAGCGTAGAAACGGATTAGTTTGTTTTTCTTCTTCCAGTGTCGATGGCACAGTCGACGCGCCGCGCGAGCGTAGTCCTTGCACGCGTTCAAAGCGCGCAACCACCTTGGGATTCTTTGGCTCCACCGACATCGCAAAGCGAAGATTGCTTTCCGTGTATTCGTGGCCGCAATAGACTTTCGTACTGTCCGGCAGCGCCATCAGCTTTTTGAGTGAAGCATGCATCTGCTCCGGCGTGCCTTCGAAGAGCCGGCCGCAGCCCGCGGTAAACAGTGTGTCGCCGCAAAAAAGATTGTTATCGAATAGATAAGCGATGTGGCCGGTCGTGTGACCGGGAATAAATAGAATTTTTCCCCTCGATTCGCCGAGCTGAATATTATCGCCCTCGTCAACGCCGTTAGTTAATCCCGGAATCCTGCCGGTGTCGCTCTTGTGGCCGTACACTTGAATTCTATGAGCTGCCAATATTCCCTCGTTTCCGCCGGTATGATCGCGATGATGGTGTGTGTTGAGGATCGATTGGAGCGTCACTTGTTCCTGTTCGATCCGGCTCAGAACGGGCTCCGCTTCGGATGGATCGACAATGGCGGCCTGCTTGGATTTTTCGCAGACTAGGAGGTAGCCGTAGTTATCCCGGAGCAGGGGAATCTGACGAATTTTCATATTTGTGAATCGACCTGCATGAAATAGTGGTGAGTCTGTTATGATTGTAGTCATAAGGCAGGGGTTTTTCAAACACCGAATGCTCGATGGATTCCCCTTGACCCCGTAAACCGACCTTTTTATATTACCAGCATCATGATTCGCGCCGGAGTGGGACGATCACAACAGCAAGCGACTGGTCAGGCGGTTGAAGAAGCCGCTCGCGGCGCGCTCGCGCACGCCGGTATCTCACGGGCCGACTTCGCGATGATATTTTTTACCGCGGATCACGCTGGGCAGCAGCGCGAACTCGTGACGTCGCTAATTCGCACGATAGGGACCGATTGTGTCGTCGGCTCCAGCGCTGCCGGCGTGGTGACCGGCGATAGTGAAATTGAAGGTAGCCGCGGCATTGCCGTGCTGGCGCTCGCCTCAGACGAAATCATCGCGCGTCCTTTTATATTTGAACCGCTGAAAGAAAACGAAACGAACCTGGGCACGAGCTTCGGAGAGTTTCTTGCCAAGACCCAAGAGCAAAATTCGCTGATGGTTTTGCTTCCGGATACCTATAATGGCAATCCGCAACGGTTACTGGAAAGTATGGCAAGCACAGCAGGCTTTCATCCCGTAGTTGGTGCGGGATCGACCGAAAACGGTGCGGTGGGCGCCACCTTTCAGCTTTGTGGCGATAAGATCGCCACCAACTCTGTAGCCGGGGCCTACGTTTCCGGCGCATTCAACGTCCACCTGGATATCACCCAAGGTTGCCAGCCCATTTCCGAGCCCATGGTCATTACCAAGGCCGAGAGAAATTTAATTTACGAAATCAATGACCGTCCGGCAATCGATGTGTTTGCCCGCTTACTCAAGGGCCCGCTCGCCGAAGATATTCGACGGGCGCTAATGGTCTTGTTCGTGGGGCTGCCCGCGGACCGGCAAGAAAACTCTGTCACTGCCGGAAAATATTTGGTCCGGAACATCATCGGCTTGGATCCCGAAAAAGGAATTTTGGGCGTCTCCGAGGAAGTCACTGAAGGCGAGGCGATGATCTTCGCGATGCGCGACGGCGAGCGCGCCCGGGAGGACCTCGGTCAAATGCTTCAGAGACAGGTTGGGACACTGGGTGGAAAAAAGCCGGCCTTCGGCTTGTATTTTAATTGTTGTGCGCGCGGCAGATCGCTCTACGGCCTGCCCGGCATCGACTCAGCCTATATTCACCAGGTGCTGGGCGACTTTCCATTGATCGGCATGTTCGGTGGCTACGAGCTTGCGCCGCTGGGGCGCGTCAACCACCTATTCGCCTACACGGGCGTCTTAGCACTGATTACAGAAGCGGATTAAAACGCGGAAGAATTGGAGTATTGGAGTAATGGTTTGTGCAGCACTCCAACCGAGCCGGTCTTTAGGGGCTATCGTCCGATCCGCTTGCGCTTGTTGTTGAGATAATCGACGACGATATAGTTGCCCATTTGGTCCGGCGTGGTGTAAAAGACGCGACCGGTATTTAAGCGCGATAACTGGTCAATAAAACCCTGTCGGTAAAAATCGGAGCCGAGCATGAAAGTGTTGATCTTGATTCCCACCTGAGTGCAACGCTTCACCTCTTTGAGCGTTTCGTGAACGATGCGGCTGTGGAGCAACGCGGAGCCCCAACCGCTATGGAGACGCCCGCCGCGGTCGAGTGTCGCCGCCGTGGGCTCGCCGTCGGTGATGAGGATGATCTGGCGGTTGGCGCTTCGATTCGATCCGAGCAATTGACGGGCGTAGCGCAGCGCCTCTTTGATATCGGTGCCGTGTTCCATGAAGTAAGTCAGCGACACGATTGACGGCAGATCTTCAGCGTGGATCAGCTTGGCGTTAGAGCGGAAGGCCACGAGATGGAGCGTGTCCTGTGGATACTTGGTTTGGATCAGCCGATGTAACGCCAGCGCGACTTTCTTTCCGGCGTGCAGCGCGTCGTTCATCAGCATCGAATAGCTGACATCGATCAACAACGCTGTTTCGCTCACTGTCGAAAACTCGACGCGGTGTACGGAAAAATCATTTGGCGCAATTCTCAATGGCTCGCCCTTCTTGCGTTTCCCCAGCGCATTGAGCAGCGTCTCGCCGATATTGACGTTCAGCGGATCACCATATTCGTAGAGCTTGGTTTCCTCCATGCGGTCGCCCTGTGAGCCCCGAGAAGAGATCGCGTGATTGCCCCAGCGGCCCTTGTTGAGCATGTGGAAGATCTCGCGCAAGGCCTTGTCGCCGATTTTTCTGATTCCCTTCGGCGTCAAGCGAAGCCCGTGGTTGGTCCGGACGATATAACCCTCATCTTCGAGGGTCTGCTCGACGCTCTGCAGGTATTTGAGATGTTCGTAAGCCTCGTCGCCAAGCAGCTCGCGCAACTCATCGAGATTGAGCTCGGATGGATCGCCCATGCCGCGCTGGCCCCAGCGGAGAAATCGTTCGAGCCCGCGCATCTGACCGAGGATCTGTCCCGCTTCGCCCATGCCCATGCGCTGCGAGCCCTGAAAAGGAAACTGGTTCAGAAGCTGTTCCAGCTGCTGCATCTGGTTCATCATATCGCTTAGTTGCTGCAGCTGTTCTTCAGTCATCGAGTTGAGGTTTTCCAACATGCTTTCGAGATTGCCGATGGCGGCGTCCATCATGCTGGGCAGATTCTTAAGAAAATTCTCGTCTTCCAAGAGCTTTTGCATCCGGTCCAGCATGTCCATCAGGGACTGTGGATCCTGACCACTCATGTTCGGCTGCCCGCGCGTGCCCCGTTCACCGATCTGGTTCTGCAGGCGGTTTCTCAGCTCCTGGTAACGCTGATAAGCCTCCTGCATTTTCTGGTTCATTTCGTCCATGCGATCGGCGTATTTGCCGGACATGCGCTCCATAAAGTTGCGCATCTGCTCGTGGTAGGCCTCGAGCTTCTCGGCCAAACTATTCAGTTTATCAGTGAGAGCTTGTTGTTGCTGTGGGGTGAGCTTGAAAGAATCGGGAGAATACTTGTTGAGCAGTTCGCGCCGTTTCTCCTCCGCTTCGCGCAGAAAATCGCGCATACCTTTGACTGACCGTTGTCCGTCTTCCGACGTAAAGCCCCGACGCATCAGATCGCGCAGCGCGCGTCGGACGCCTTCCTCTTCTAACAAATGGTCCGAAAGATGTTTGAGTAAATCATCCGTGGTGGGAAACAGAACCTCCTGCGTCCCATCCCACTGGGTATAGCGATGGACTCTCATTTGTTTTCGAATATATCGCAGTTTGGCGCTGTTTCAAACCCCAAAGTGAGATATCGAGAGCAATGCCCTGTTGACCGGCAGCCTGGTTAGACCCTTTGGAATTGGTTATGAGTTCGTATAGAAATAGGAGAGTTGCCGGTAAATTATGAACGCTTACGATTACGTGATCATCGGCGCCGGTTTTGCCGGCGCCGCGACCGCTTACCATCTGACGCGACGCGGCGTCAGCAATGTCCTGCTTTTGGAGCAGGAGAGTATCCCAGGATTTCATTCGTCCGGCCGCAATGCTGCGATGATGCGCCAGTGTGTACCCGATCCGGATTTGGCGAAGCTGACGCGTGACGGCGCGGCGTTTTTGCGCAATTTGCCGAGCGACTGGCCCGAACCGGTAAGGTTCAAACAAAATGGCTCGCTGCTCCTGGGGACCGGCGACGGTTGGCGCAAGCTTCAGAAGGATGCCGAGGTCGGTCAATCTCTCGGGATCGATGTCGAATGGTGGACGCCGGAGCAGGCCAAGCGCCATGTGCCGGTGCTCGATGAGGCGGAGTTCGATGGCGCGGCGTGGTGCGCCAGCGACGGCATCATCGATATTCACGCGCTCCTTTCGGGATATTTAAAAGCGGCGACAAGCAAGGGTGTCAGGATTCGCTATGGCAGCCGCGTTCAGGCGATTCACTCAGTGACGGGCCGGGGGGTTGAACTAATCACCGACAGCGAAACCATCCATGCCAACGTGATTGTCAATGCCACCGGCGCTTGGGCTAACGTCATTGCCAAGATGGCGGGCGCACGGGAGTTGCCCTTGCGACCTTGTCGACGCCACCTCTTCGTGTCACCGCCGATTGATTGGGTCGATCCAAACTGGCCATTTGTCTGGGACGTGACGCACGACATTTATTTTCGGCCGGAGGGCAACGGTTTGCTGCTCTGTGCTTGCGACCAGCAGGAGTTGTCACCCGGTGATCCGCCAGTAGACGAAAGTGTAAAGGAGCTGCTGGCAGAGAAGATTGAACGATTCATGCCGGCTCTTTCCAGGGTCAGTATCAACAAGAGTTGGGCGGGTTTTAGAACTTTGACGCCGGATGGGCGATTTGTGATCGGTTGGGATCCGCGGATTGAACATTTTTTTTGGATCGCCGGACTGGGCGGACATGGCATGACGACAAGTTCAGCTGTGGGCGAATTGGCAGCTGATCTCCTTATCGCTGGGCCGAATAAAAAAGCTGCGCCATTCTCACCGGAGAGGTTCGCGGATTGAGAACAATCCATGTCATTGCACACTTGTGATGAGACAACGTCGTGAAATCACGCTGATGGAGTATTGGAGTGCTGGAGTAACGGGATGATGCCGAGGATGGTGATTTTACTTTTCGTTTGCTGGCTGTTCGCCGCTGAAGACGCGACGGCTGCCCAACCTGTTAAAATTCGAATCTCTTACTCCAGCCGTAGCAACTCCAACACGCCATTCCAGATCGCCATCAACAAAGGCTTCTTCGCTGAAGAAGGCATGGAGGTGGAATTGATCCAGGTCAATCCGCGGCTCGGCCCGACTGCCGTCATCAACGGCGATCTCGATTTCACGACGACGTTCGGCACCACGCTGCGCGCCATTATCGGCGGCTTCCCGATAAAATTCGTCGCTGTGTCTGTGAGAAAATCAGAACATTTTCTTGTCGTGCGACCTGAGATCAAGGAGATCCGCGACCTCAACGGCAAGAAGTTGGGAGTGGCGACACTGTTCGGTTCGGACCAGCGGGCGGCGGAGGAGATGATCCGCGGCAAGGGGTTTTCTCCAACAATGATCAAACCGGTGGCGCTCGGCGAAGCGCCGGTGCGCGCGCAAGCTTTGCGCAGCGGCGTGGTGGAGGCGGTTTCGGTTTCGCCACCCTTCGATCTCGCTCTCAAGGCGGAGGGCTTTCGCGTTCTGGCCGGGCCGCAGGATGTGGAGATCGCGCTGCCGACGTCCGGCCTCGCGGTGTCAAATCGCACACTCCAGCAGAATCCGCAATTCGTCAAACGGGCCGTACGCGCGCTGATGAAATCGCACCGTTATGTTTTCGAAAACAAGAAGGAGATCGTGCCTTTGATGATCCGCTACCTTGCCCAGACGCCGGAAGTGGCGGAGCGATCGTATGATCTGCTGCTGATTTCCCTTAGCCGCAACGGCGAGATTACGGATCAGGAGTGGGATATCCTGACGGAAAAGAAAAAGACGGCGGATGAGGTGCGAGATTTTTCGCTCCTTCGCGAAGTGCAAAAGGAGCTCAAAATTAAGTAGACAGCGCGACCGAGGATGACGAAAAGTAGCCGCGCGGTAGGTGAATCATGACTTTGAAGATTGACTTGGGAAAAAAGTATCCGGCCGATCACGCGAAAGCGATCGTCGATCAGCTTTATTCACTAGTGCGTGAACGCTGGGAAACGAAGGTCAACCAGAGGCCATTCATGCAGCAACTCATGGCGGGAACATTACCACTCAACGTGCTGCAGACGTTTTTCCGCAACTGGGGTGCGTACACGATCGAAATCAACACGCTCACGGCCTGCACTTATCACCGGAATATTACGTTCCTGAAAGTAAACCGCGATCTCATGGGGCCTATCGGCGAGAAGATCGCGGACGAATTCATTCATCCGAAACCGCCGGGCCACTTTCTGGTCATGTTGCGAACGGCCGAAGCGTTCGGCCTTACTGAAGAAGAAGTTTTCACGACGCCGATGCTTTCAGAGTTTCGCGGTAAAATCGATTTCATGCGGAGTATCGTTTACGAAGGAACGGCGGCGGAGTGGTACGCCGCAGTCACCACTGAGGAGCAGATCGGCCACTGGTCGGCGGTCTGTTACAAAGCGCTGACGACGCATTACGGCTTCGACCGCGACAAGGCGACGTACTTTGCCACCCACGTCGAAGCCGATCTGGGCGAGCATGAAGAGGGTGTCATGGGCCACGCGAGCTTCAATCGCATAGCGTTACAGCGATTGCTCGAGACCGGTATGGCGGACGAGAGGCCGACGTATGGATTGGAATACTGTGCCATGACATCAGTAGACCTACACGGCGTCATGTTGCGAGCGGCGATGGAAGAAGCGAAGCAGCCCCCACCTCTTTCCTCCCCCGCACGCGGGGGAGACTTTCTATGAAACTTGTCAAGACCTTTTAAAAAAATCTTTCACGCCGCCTGACGCATCTTCTGACGAGCGATGTTGGCCAGGTGGTAATTTTCATCGTAAGGTTTATGGTCTCGCCACATCACAAAGATA
>DASPXM010000011.1:0-49532 GCA_035637295.1 Verrucomicrobiia bacterium | reverse complement strand
ATCTCGGCTAAGCCGCGCCGCGAAGCTGTGCGCGGTATGCTCAAAGCGTTGCGCGCCAACCGCATCGTTTTAGTTATCGCCGATGAATTTAAGTCCGGCGACGTCATGGTCGACTTTTTTGGACTCAAGGCTCCGGCGCCGCGCGGCCCCGCCACCTTGGCGCTGCGCACGGGCGCGGTCACATTGCCGATGTTCGCGACGAGGCGGGCGGACGATTCGTTGGTTTTGTCAGTCGGCGAGGCCATCGCCCCGGTAGAGCGCGAGAATCTCGAGGAAAGTGTACTCGCAACTACCTCTGTCTACACCTGCCACCTCGAAGCGGCGATTCGCCGATTCCCGGATCAGTGGAACTGGTTCGGGCTGCCGCGGCGGGATGGCAAGTTTTCCCGTGCGCAAATGGCGCGTATGTGGAGAGAATCGAAACAATCTCGTACAGCGCAAAGCACCTTGGACTAAGGAACTTGTTACCTCATGAGCGCTGCGCAGGGGCGGTTTACGACTTCGAATCGAAGCCGGGATTTAAAATGCGCTTTTTCTCAGTTGCTTCCAAGTAACGGATAAACCGGTACTTGTTCTCGATCTCGTCGAGTTTCAGCGGTGGAAGACCTTTCGGTTGGCCGGGTGCCACTTTCACGGCGATTAATGATAGTTGATTTTCTTCCCACGCGCGGCGGAACTCCGAGTGAAACTGTTCCGGCGAGTGGACCCATACGGCGTGCTTAAATCCCGAGCCTTTGGCGAGCGCTACTGCGTCCGAGTTGCGCGAAGCAGTGGCCGTGCCGCCTGAGGCTTCGTATACTTCGTTATCGAACAGCAGATGAATCAGGTTGCCGGGATTCTGCAGCGCAATCGTCGGTAGACCACAAAGATTCATCAGAAAGGCGCCATCGCCATCAATGGCGATGACCTTGCGATGTGGTAAAGCGATGGCGAGACCCGCCGCGATCGACGAAACCAATCCGAGCGTTCGGGTCTTGAGGTTGCCGTCGCTCGGACGCACGGTCCACCACTCACGCGCCGCCCAACCGGTGCACACCGCCAATGCGTCGTCTGCGGCGCTGGCGATAACCTTCAAGTAATCATAGCGCTGGCTCATTTCACACCGAGAACACTTTTAGTGAGAAGGACGGCCACAGGCTTTTTGGAGTCGTCGGCTAAGATCTGCGCGCCGCGCAAAATGTCGTCGATTTCTTCTCTTCTGCGCAGCACGTAGCTGCGAAAGCCCATCGCCTGGATCACCGGTTCAGTGACCGCTCCGAGCGTGGTAAAGCCGCGGTCACCGATGTCACCGGCATAGTAGATTAGCAACAGGATCGGAATTTGAAACTGTAGCGACGTGGTTGTCAACGCGTTGCAGCTGTTTAAGAAACCCGCATTCTGCATGATGATCGCTGTCTTCTTGCCCGCCAGATAAGCTCCGGCGCAGATGCCGATACCTTCTTCCTCGCGGCAGAGCGGGACGTGTTTGAGGTCAGCATCGTTTTCGACAGCGCGGATCAATTCCACCATCTTCTCATCTGGCAAGGTCGCCACGAAATCGACGCCCGCGTTCTTAAGCCCGGCGACAATCGCTGCCGCCGCTTCGATGGCTTCCTGGCTTTTCATTTCCAATTCCAATTTACCCAAGCCGATTCGGCGCCGCGGCATTCTCTAGAAATTTGCCGCGTGCCATTTACGCCATCATCGCTACTGCGAATACGCCAAGCTTGTCAACACTCTTGACAGTAAGTTTGCACCCCCTATATTAAACTTAAAAAATCATGGCTGAAAAGGAAGTTAAAATCAGCGAACAACATGTGTGGGTCGGGGTAGAGGACCAGCATGTTCATCTCGGCCTAACGAATTACATCCAAAGCGCGCCGGGTACGGTGATCTCCTTCGAGCTTCCCGATGTTGGTGACAATATCGAGGAAGGCGAGATTTTCGCCGAAATTGAATCGGTATCCACCGTTCATGAGTTCCTCTCGCCTATTTCGGGTACAGTCCTGGCTGTCAATCTGCAGCTTGACGATCACCCGTCGATTATTAACGAGGATCCTTATAGCGAAGGATGGTTGATCGAAGTCCGTCTAAAAAATAGATCCGAATTCAATGACCTGATGGACATGGATGAGTACTATCATTTCGTCTTTACGGACAAGTCGTAAAGGCTTCGTTCTGATTTTGACTATCTGCCTCGCCCCATTCGTCGGTTTGCCGACGCAAACCGCGCGGTTAGAGCTGCGCGCGGCGGAAATCCAAGACGCCTTTGCCCGGCAGCGGCGGGTGATGGTTGCCCGCGACTTGCGCGGTCGCGGCATCAGGGATGAAAGAGTGTTGGCGGCGATGGGCGCAATCCCTCGGCACTTATTTGTTCCCGAGCGGCAGCGCGCGTCAGCTTATGACGATCGGCCATTATCCATCGGCGAAGGTCAGACCATCTCGCAGCCCTACATCGTCGCATTGATGACAGAATTGTTGGAACTCCGATCGATCGAGAAAGTACTGGAAATTGGCACCGGTTCGGGCTATCAAACTGCGGTCCTCGCCCAGCTTGCGTCCGAAGTGTTTTCTATCGAGATTCGGCCGGCGCTGAGTGAGCGGGCGAAGAAAATTATTGACGACCTTGGCCCAAAAAACGTCTGGCTCAAAATTGGCGACGGTTTTTACGGCTGGGAGGAGCGCGGCCCGTTTGACGCGATCTTGGTGACGGCCGCGGCAGCGAAAATTCCCGAGCCGCTTTCGCGGCAACTGCGGGAAGGTGGACGATTGGTGATGCCCTTGATCGAAGGTGAACAAAATCAACGACTGATTCGAGCCAGAAAATCGGCGGGCAAGCTTATCATCGAAGATTTTAGCGCGGTGCTTTTCGTGCCCCTGACGGGCGCGGTTGAGAAGCAGAGTCGTTAACGCTCTGGCGGGGCGCGCTGCCAGTCTCCGCGCTCGGAAAGCGGTAGATCACTTCCCCGGGCCTGAGCAGGTTGAGCTCCTCGCGCGTCAATTTTTCTAAATAATGATTATCGTTGCGGATGCGCGAGACCCGCTGGCGCAAAGCGTCGTTTTCCTTTTGCAGACGGTAATTCTCGGCGTTGAGCCGGTTTTTTTCGCCGCGCAGGCGCCATAAATGAAGCGCGCCACGCTCGCCGACGATGGTGACCAACGACAGCAAGAGAATGAGCGAGCCGAATACGTATACGGGCCAGCTTCGAGGCAAGCGTAGTTGTAGCGCCATGATCAGAACACGTAGCAATATAACATATTTTATGCTTTTGTCTTGTTGGTTAATTTGTCTCGGAGGTCGGCGATGAAAATTCAACGGGTGCACGCGCGTGAGGTGCTCGATTCGCGGGGACAACCGACGGTGGAAGTTGAGGTGACTTTAAAGAAAGGGGTGATCGGACGGGCGACGGTGCCTTCCGGGGCCTCCACCGGGGTTCATGAAGCTGTCGAGTTGCGGGACGGCGGCAAACGGTTTCTC
Organism: Verrucomicrobiia bacterium; assembly: GCA_035637295.1. Lineage (GTDB taxonomy): Bacteria > Desulfobacterota > Binatia > UBA9968 > UBA9968 > DP-20. The sequence continues at coordinate 46,075 of DASPXM010000011.1, read as the reverse complement.
GGCAAAGGCGTGGCGCGCGCGGTCGCGCACGTCAACCAAAAGATCGCGCCGCGGTTGCGCGGCAAAGAAGCGCGCGAGCAGGCGGTAATTGACGACATCATGCTGCAACTCGATGGCTCGCCCAACAAGGAAAAGCTGGGCGCCAATGCCATTCTTGGCGTTTCATTGGCTGTGGCCCATGCGCAAGCGCTGGCGCAAGGACTTTCGCTTTATCGCTATCTCGGGGGTCCCGCCGCAAAAACACTGCCCGTACCCATGCTCAATGTTGTGAACGGGGGTGCCCACGCCGACAACAACGTTGATGTCCAGGAATTCATGATCGTTCCTTATGGCATGAGGACCTTTGCCGAAGCGTTGCGCGCCGCCGCGGAAGTTTTTCAGACGTTGAAAAAGGTCCTCCATGATCGCTCGCTGTCGACCAGCGTTGGCGACGAAGGCGGCTTCGCTCCGCGGGTGAAGAGCAATGCCGAAGCCATCGAACTCTTGCTGGAAGCGATCCAACAGTCGGGGTATAAGGCGGGGTCTCAAGTCGCGCTGGCCCTGGACGTTGCCTCGAGTGAATTCTACGACGACGGCCGGTATGTTTTCAAAAAATCTGACGGACTCAACCGGACTCGCGATGAGATGATCCGTTTGTATGAAGGTTGGGTGCACCAGTATCCGATTATCTCCATCGAGGATGGCTTCGCAGAGGACGACTGGGAAGGATGGCGGATGGTCACCCAGACGTTGGGAGAAAAGATCCAGCTGGTAGGCGATGACCTGTTTGTCACGAACAGAGATCGACTCAAGCGAGGCATCGATTCCGGAGTCGCCAACTCGATTCTCGTCAAGGTCAACCAGATCGGCAGTCTGACAGAGACACTGCAGACCATGAACTTGGCCAAGGAATCGGGTTATACCACCATCATCTCGCATCGGTCGGGTGAAACCGAAGACGTGACCATTGCCGATCTCGCGGTAGCGACTAAGGCGGGACAAATTAAGACTGGGGCGCCGTGCCGCGGCGAGCGCACGGCGAAATATAATCAGCTACTCCGAATCGAAGAAGAGTTGGGAAAGCGCGCGGTTTTTGCGGGAAAGAGTGCCTTTCATGTCCGGCTTCAGAACTACTAATCTACAGCATTCGCGATCAGCTCAGTCGACAAAAGCTCGACATCAAAAAAGAGAAACGCTTCAGGAAAAAATCGCTCGAGCCGGAGGCATCACAGCGCGGCTATCGCAAGCGTATCCGGAAGTCGAGTGTCCGCTGATTCACCGAGACACCTTCGAACTTTTAGTCGCAGTGATTCTCTCGGCTCAATGCACTGATGCCGCGGTAAATAAGGTCACGCCGGCGCTGTTCCGTCGTTTCCCCGATGCCGCTTCATTAAGTTCCGCGTCAACTGCGGAAATCGAACCTCTGATTCGATCTCTTGGTCTCTATCGGGCGAAGGCAAAGTCGTTGCAACGTTGCGCGCGCCAATTGGTTGAGGAATTCGACGATAAAGTGCCCGCAACGATGGAGCAGTTAACTCGTCTGGCTGGCGTCGGTAGAAAAACCGCCAACGTGATGCTTGGTCATGCCTTCGACACTCCCGGGATCGCCGTTGACACCCATTGTAAACGACTTTCGCGCCGGCTCGGCCTAACTCGACAACACGATCCGACGAAAATCGAGAAGGATCTCAGTCGAATTTTGCCTCCGAGTGAGTGGACGAGCTTTTCTCATCGCCTGATTCTTCATGGCCGGCGGGTTTGCTACGCGCGCGGGCCGGCGTGCGAAAAGTGCGTCGTCGGTGAGCTCTGCCCGTCGAACACTGCTGGCAACGAAAAAAAGCTGCCGCTATAATGCTCCGCGTTTAATCGAGCGATCGCGGCATTATCATTCCTGATCAAAATCGCTGGACACGGGGCCTCATTCCTCATCCATCGCTGCGAAAAGTTATCGGCACGGCCCCCCGGCAATCAGGCCGAGGCGGGAAACACAGCGAATGTGACGAGAGCTTGTGGTGTGGCTTGCGCGGGCTGTGATTATTGGAGTGGGAAGTCGGAAGGCCTTGATGCGGCCCTCCGATCGCAATTTAGAACTCGAAAGCTACTTCCAGTTTTGAATCGGGGGACGCGAGGTGGACGCAAACCACATCCTTTGCATTGATCGGGTACGGAGTGGTGGTCGTTTCATAAACTTCGGGCGGCATAAGTTTTAGGTCGACGCCGTCTTCCGAAAGCTTGGCGCAAGCAGTTCCATTGGCGATATTGACAAACTCCTTGGTTGCATCTAAGGCCAGCTCATCCGCTGTACTGATGTGTTCATCCAACATGGTCGATGCCATTTGCAACAGCAGTTTCGGCGGGACGGAGAGTAAGCAATTAAATTCGACGTCCTGTCCGGCGATCTTCTGCGCGATGACCCAGCGAAACAGCCGTACCTTTTCTTTGCCAGTTTCGCAGCGCTCGATAATGATGTCTTGCTTGCCAAACTGAGTAAACATCATGAGCATCAAGTCAGTGAACGTCTTGACGATTTTCTTGTGGGCTAGGGTGCTGAAAGTTGTTGAGATTTCCGACGTGACCCGTTCCGATTCCTTGTTATACTCCTTGAGCTCTTTTTCCAGTGTTTCGGGATTAATATATCCTCTGGAGAGCAACACTTCGGCTAAGCGCAATCGATGATTGGTATCCTGTTTTTTCGCCAGGCTGTCTAATTGTGTTTGACTAAGAAAGCCCATCTCGCAAGCCAGCTCGCCAAAGCTCCGATGCTTTTTCCTTTGCTGCTCGAGAATTCTTTTGACTTGTTCCGCCGTGAGGCAACCCTGTTCGAGGGCCATCGAGCCGATCGGCGTTGTGATCTCCTTTTGGCGTTCCAGTGCATCGAGCAGTTGCTGGGAAGTAATGCGGCCTTTTTCCAGCAAATATTGTCCAAAAAATCTTGTGTTCATAGTTCGACCCCGGCCCCCTGGCAGACGATTCTGAGCGTGCTTAACATACCGTCTTTCTGGATCGGCTTTTGTAAAAAGCTCTTGGCGCCTTTTTTCAAGCAATCCCGTATGGTGTCCTCGGTGCCGGCTGAACTCAACATGACCACGCAGGCACCGGTGTCGATTTCCAAGAGCTGCTGAAGGGTATCGATGCCAGTTACCTCCGGCATGACGATATCGAGTAGAACGAGTTGAGGTTTGAGCTGCTTATATTTTTCAATGGCCTCTGGTCCGCTGTTGGCGGTTTCCACGATCTCAAAACTGCTCCCTTTCAATTGGGCCGAGATCATGGCGAGCATGGCTCGAGAGTCATCCACCGCCAAAACACTCACTTTTTTGTTGTCGCTCACGACACTATCCTCCTTCTCAAGTTCAGTTCATCAAAAAAAGACTTTACCTATTCGTTTTCATCAGCCGGATTATCTTTGTCCGCTGACACCACGTTGCTTCTGGAATTCTGCATTCATGATCTCGTGAGCGATCCGCGGCAACCCCGCTATTCTATCCACACCACCTCGGTCGATAGCCTCTCTAGGCATGCCGAAGACCACGGACGATGATTCGTCCTGAGCTATAGTGAATGCGCCGGCCTTCTTGAGCTCCAGCAGTCCGTCGGCACCGTCGTTACCCATGCCGGTTAGAATCACGCCGATGGCGTTAGGACCAGCACTTTGCGCGACGGAACGGAACAGCACATCGACACTCGGCCGATGGCGCGACACCAGCGGGCCGTCAATTACGCCAACTTCATATTGGGTGCCTTCACGGCGCACGATTGAATGACGGTTGCCGGGTGCGATGAGCGCCCGCCCGGTGACAATCCGGTCGCCGTTAGCTGCTTCCTTAACTTCGATTCCGGAGGTCCGGTTCAGCCGTTGTGCAAAGGCTGCAGTGAAGCCTTCGGGCATATGTTGGACGACCACCATTCCCGGGGCGTCGGAAGGCATCGCCTCGAAAATAATGCGTAGGGCTTCGGTTCCACCGGTGGACGCGCCCATGGCGACGACGGTTTCGGTCGTCACACCAACGGGGCTTCTAGGACGGCGCGGAAGCACGGCATCCGCCGTCAGCCTCGGTGAAGGAGACAGTTCAAACGTTCGACGGGGCTTCGCGTGTGCGCGCGCGGCCGCGCGTACCGCGTCGATTAGAATAACTGCCGATTCGTGGAGGAATTCTCGAACGGCTAAGCGCGGCTTGGTAACCACTTCGACGGCGCCTTCTTCGAGCGCCTGAAGGCCGATCGCGGTTCCGGGGCCGGTCAGAGCGGAGCAAATCACCACGGGAATGGGATCTTCTCGGACAATCTTCTGCAGAAAGGTGAGCCCGTCCATCCGCGGCATTTCCAGATCGAGAACGATAACATCAGGGCGTTGCTGCTTGATTTTGCCCATGGCGATAAACGGGTCTGCAGCAACGGCGACGCTCATGCCAGGCTCTTGAGACAGCACGGCAGTCATCACTTCGCGTACGACTGCGGAATCATCGACGATAAGAACGCGCAAGGGTTGGCGATCCATCACAGACACGGGATTGTGCTCGTCTCTCCCGCCTGGCCGGGTGCGAGGTTTGATGCGAAAGATTTCGCGGAATCTTGGACATAGATGGTCGGCCTGACGTGTCGTATGCGATCGCTCATGCCATTCAAACTCTCAGCGTGGCCGACTAGAAGGAAACCCCCGGGCGCAAGACAGTTAACCAGGCGATAAACTACTCGTGCACGCGATGCTGCATCAAAATAGATAAGAACGTTGCGGCAAAAAATTAGGTCGAAAGGCTCGGGTACAGCGTAATGATCGTCGTTCAAGTTGAGTTGGTGGAAGCGAATGATTGCTTGGATCTCCGCCCCGGCCTTCATGTAGGCTTGTTGTGAACCGGTGCCTTTGAGCATGAAGCGCTTAAGATAGCTTTGGGGAATTTCTTTCGCTTTGACGATGGACCAAACGGCCTTTCGTGCTGATTTGAGTGCTCTTGACGATAGGTCGGTTGCAATGATCTCGATCTCCCACCCCGAGCCCCGTGGAAAATGATCCAGGAGGATCATCGCCAATGAATAGGGCTCTTCGCCGGTCGAGCAGCCGGCGCTCCAGACTCGGATGCGCCTTGGCCGCAACCCGCTATCGCCCTCCGCCTTCCAATCCGGGAAGATCTGTTGTTCGAGAAACTCAAATTGTCGCGGTTCACGAAAGAAATGCGTTTCATTGGTAGAAATTCGATCAAGGAGCTGGGCCAGCTCGTTCCCATTTTGATCCTGAGTCACGTACTGATAATAGGCATGAAACGAATCCATGCCTAATTCTCGTACGCGACGGGTAAGTCGCGCTTCCAAGAAAGCTTTCTTAGTTGGGCTCAAGCAAATGCCGGCCTTACCGTAGATCAACTTTCGATATCGACTAAACTCCCGATCGGAAATAGCTTTCATAGGCGCATCAACAGAAGGTGAGTTTGACTTCTGCCAGGGATTAGAAACGCGTAAATTCCTGATCTTCGTGTGCTGTTGGGCCGATGGGACCGTTGGCTTTCATCGCGCGCTGATTCACGGGCTCGGCGAATGCTAAATTCGCTATGGGACGGCCTTGCCGTAGTGATTCTCGCGCCCTTGACGGAGTGGCTGATTTTCGTGCTTCGTTTCCCGCGCTCACGCGGAAGAGAGCCATCAGGCGTTGGAGGCTATCGGCCTGGGAAGACATTTCTTCCGCAGTACTGGAGAGTTCTTCGGCAGCGGAAGCATTTCTTTGCGTGACTTGGTCGACTTGAGTCATCGCGCGATTGACCTGAGCCACACCAGCCGCTTGTTCTCTCGAAGCGGTCGCCACTTCCTGGACAAGCTCCGAGGTCTTTCGAATCGCGGGAACTAAGTCCTTTAGAAGGTCACCGGAGCGTTCTGCAACTCGCACACTGGTCGCCGTCAACGAGCTTATTTCTTGAGCCGCAGTTTGGCTGCGTTCCGCGAGTTTTCTAACTTCGCTAGCGACGACCGCAAACCCTTTGCCGTGTTCACCTGCTCGAGCGGCCTCAATAGCGGCATTGAGTGCGAGTAGGTTGGTCTGGTAGGCGATCTCCTCGATGATAGAGATTTTCTGCGCGATGGTTTTCATGGCATCGACGGATTCGGCCACAGCTTTGCCGGATTCCTCCACGTCTCGGACGCCTTTACCAGCCATTTGTTCCATCTGACGGGAGTTTTCAGCGTTTTGCGTGATCGAGGCATGCATTTGTTCCAGGCTGGAGCTGGTTTCTTGTACCGAGGCTGCTTGCTCGCTGGTTCCTTGCGATAATTCTTGTGCCGATGATGAAACTTGCGTTGCGGCCGCCGAAACAGCGTTAGTCGACTCGCGCACCTGAACGATGATGACGGATAATTTGTCGATAAATTGGTTGAACGACTGGGCCATCATACCGATCTCGTTGCGCGAGACATCTTCGATTCGTTTAGTCAGATCACCTTCACCATGCGCGATGTCGCGCAATCCACTCTCTACTTGATGAAGCGGTCTTGACACTTCACGGCGCACCAAGGCGGTGATCACCAAGAATAGGATAAGTAGGCCGAGTCCCTCGCGAATAATGAGACGTGCCCAATACCGGCTCAGGGCTTCGTCGACGGATTCGGTGGACAAAGACAATTTAATTGTTCCGACCGGTTCCGGGCCGTACTTTACATTGCGCATTGCCGTAACCGTCTTGCCGCCGCCATCGGTCGATCCTTTTGCTGCAATGATTTTTCCAGAAGCATCTCGAACCTCGACAAAGCGAATCATGCGGTCGCTGCTGAAGCCGCTAACGAGAGTGTCGACATTATCCCGGTTGAAAGTGAACAGAGAGCTCCCCACATTGGCAGCGAACAGATCAGCAAGACGAACCGCCTGTTCCTCAAGGCGATAAAGCAATGACTGCCGCTCGAACTCTCCGCTGACGAATGTCGCAAGGAATGAGATGGCCACAAGGGTAATGCCGGTCACGCAACTAAACCGAACAGTGAGACGGGTGCGCCACGCCCCGGCGAGCTGTGTTGCGAAGAAATTTTTCATTGGGTGCAAGTCCAATTCATTATTATTATCGGACCGGTATGGCGCCTTGGGACCCGATGACCTTACGACCGTCTGACGTGGCAACGAATTCAACAAACCGCTTGGTCAGTCCTTGGGGCTCGCCAAGAGTGACCATGCCGCGCTCGTTAAAAAACCGATACTTCTCGTTGCGCGCGGTTTCCGCTGTCGGATTCACGCCGTTGATGGCAACCGCTTTGATGTTCTCGTGGTCTCTAAAATTGGACCCCAAGTTGGTAATTCCAATCGTGCCGGGCCGTTTTTCGAGGGCATCCAAGACATCATTCCCCCGCAATAGCGGGATCGCGTCGCTGGTGATGACCAGGTCTTTGAAACACGCCATCTTGTTGCGAAACGCTTCCGTGTTGTTGTCGTCACGCTTGCGGGTGAGAACCACGATCTTCGCCTCGTTACCGCCGACCTCTTTCCACGATTTGATTTTGCCGCCGAAAATATCGCAGATTTGGCCGTCGCTCAGATTGGAGATCGGTATGGATTTGTGAAAAACCACGCCGGCCATCGAGCGCGCCACCGGGAAATAGACCAGTTTTCCCTTCTCGTTCGAATGGAGCGGGCGTGAAATTAGACCGATATGGAAACGGCCGGCGCGGACTCCTTCGAGACCGCCTTCGGTGCTCATCGATTCCGGTCGAACCTCCACGTTGTCGCCGGGATTCTTCGCCATATATAGCTTAGCAAGATCGACAACCTCCTCGTTCAAGCTACCGGAACCGCCGATGATGATTTTCTCTTCGGCGGAGGCGAAAGAGACGTTGAGAAGCAGCGCCAGGATTGCGATGATTTGTGTCTTCATGTTCATCTTTCTCCCTTCTCCGTTCATAATTCTCCCAAGCTTTCCAATAATGTAATGCGTCGTCGCCGCACCCTAGCGTCGGGATCGTCGGTCGCGGGCGCGTGCCGAGCACTCAGCGGCAAACCGCAGCACTTTAGAGACATTTCGCGGAACTGGTTCGCACAGTCGTGTACCCGGATGCTCAATTTGGCTGTAAGGAGCAAGTTCCGTTCCTGATAGATAAACGGTGCCTGCTAGTGGCGTTTCGGTCCCCGGAAGGTCGTTTCTTTGGATACGATAGCAGTTCGCCGAAGTTGCAGAATTTCCGTCGTCAAGCGAGCCTATCTGTTTTGTGGATGCGGGGCAGCTGAGGATCAATCGTAGGGCGCAGTGGTCACTCGGTATTCAGTCATTTCTTGACCAGCTGACATTCCGACATCAAGCTATTAGCTGATCAAAAGCGTTGACTCGATCACATCACGGTCGGTTATGCGCCAACCCTCGTTTCCTCCCAATTCTTGAATTCATCATCTTCACCATTGGCGTTTGGCGGTCCATCCAGCGGCTTCATTCCAGCGCGTGTTCGCTGGTGACGAACCCCAGCGATCAGCTTCATGCTTGACCACTGAAGGCGGTTGCGCCGTAGGCCACGCCATTGAAATCAACAGAAGATGTCCTGGTACGGAAAAAGCTCATGAACTGTTGGAGAATTAAAGCCTCTGTAGCCATTTCTTCAGCGGTAATGGAGAGTTCCTGAGCGGCCGCGGCATTGGTCTGGCGTGACCCGATCGACCTGGGTCATGGCTCCTTTGACCTGGGCTACTCCCTGGGCCTGCTCTCTGGATGTCAGGGTGACACCCTGTACTAACTCGCGGTCTTTCGGATGGCCGGCACTAATTCATTGAGCAGTTCTCCCGAGCGTTCGGCGACTCTGACACTGGAAGAGGTGAGGGAGCTGATTTCTTGGGCCGCCACTTGGCTTCTGTCGGCAAGTTTTCTCACTTCGGTGGCGACTACGGCAAAGCCTTTGCCGTGCTCTCCGGCTCTCGCCGCTTCGATGGCGGCATTGAGAGCCAGCAGGTTGGTCTGGTAGGCGATATCTTCGACGATGGAGATTTTCTCGGCGATGGTTTTCATGGCATCGACGGACTCGGCGACGGCTTTGCCGCTTTCCTCCATTTCTTTGGCGCCTTTGAGAGCCATGTGTTCCATTTGCCGGCTGTTCTCCGCGTTGTGACTGATCGAAGCGTTGATCTCTTCGAGGCTCGATGCTGTCTGTTCCACTGCCGCGGCTTGCTCAGAAGTGCCGCGCGACAGCGGTTGCGCTGAAGCAAAAACTCTTGCCGACGCAGCTGAAAGAGCCTTGGTCGTGCGATTGACGTCACCAATGACCTGAGCGAGTTTGTTTGACATGGTTCCGACACTGTTCAGCAATTCCCCGATTTCATCGTGACGCGTCGTGATGATCTTCGCTTGAAGATTGCCTTGGGCGATTTTCTCGGCGATGTTCGCGGCATCGAGAATCGGATGACTGGTATTGCGGCTAATGACCACCGTTAAGAAAGCACCGAAGACGAGAGCGCACGCGAGAATGATGATCAAGACTCGATCTGAGGTGGTGGCGGTCGCTGCGACTTCCTTTTGCCGCACCGCGGCGACTTGACGTTGGAGTTCTATCAGTCTGCTGAGCGCTTTGACCGAGCCGGCGCCAAACGGCGAGGTTGTTTGGGCGCGCCATTCGGCGGCTTCTTCTTTTTTGTCGTCATTGAGCAGCTGAAACCACTTAGGTCGAGCGCCGCGATACTTGCCAATAAATTTCTTCCCATACCTTGATCGCTTCTTTCTCCTCGGCTGTGCGATTGCCCGCAGCGTATGCCCGGATGTTGTCCTCAACTTCTTTATAAAGTCTGGGTTCATCGTTGACGATTTTGGTTCGATCCTCGGGGCCCATGACTAGAAACTGCGGAAATCCGTAGCGCAGTTGCCACAGGCTGCTTTCGGCTTTGGCGAGATAAACCGCGCTCAGAACGCTGTCTTGGTACAGCCTCTCAAACTCGCGGGCCAAATTGTGAGTGTATCGCCAGCCGACCAGACCAACTATTCCCATCATGACTAGCAAGACGCTAAAGCCAAAAGCCAGCTTCGTCTTCAACATCGATTTCTTGAACATTCGGCTCCCTTTCGCTGTTCTACGTTAGATTTCGCTGTTTAAGCAGCGTTGTGGCGTCCTCTGCAGTCCGCTGCTTGCCACGAATCTGATCTACCATCTAAACTTCTGATCGGCAGAATCGACATTTTCCACAGGCGAAGTGGGGACCTTGCCACTGCTATCGTGACCGGTTAATCGAAGACCGGCTGAAGCAGTGCCATCCAATGCGGTTGGCCAGTGATTGAACTTGATCACGTGTCGCCTAAAGTTTTCGCAAAGATTTCACGCCATCGCCTGAGGGACGATTGGAGCAATTTGGAGAGATCCGGCCGAAGCCTAATTAAGCCAATGGTGAACCTGGGTTGGAGGACTTCGGAAGTCGTGGCGGAGCGAGCGATGAAGCGTGTTGTTTCACCCGATCAGCGGTGGGTTGGATTCTAAGGATCGCTCCAAGGGCAGCAACGCGCAACATGCGATGAGAGTCATAGTCAGTAACAGTTTCGCGGCAACCAGAGTCCCGGATAACTGCCAGGTGCCCTTTGGGTTTTGGCGACCCTGTGATTGACTCACAGTTCTCTTCGTAGCGGCGATGCTTTGGCGGGATTGCTTGTCGTCGGCCGAAAAGCTCCTTGACGTACGCCGTCTCTATCATGATCCGACATCTCACGCATCGACGATGGCACTCCCTGAGTGTCGCGCGATCTTCGTCTGGCCGACTCGGATTGTGGAGTTTGCAAGTAATCGGCGGCGGCCCGGTTTTGATCCGCTCCTTTGACCTGGATCAGACTCATGAGTTCTTGGAGGTGCTCGGCTTGCGCAGCCATCTCATTGGCAGTGCTGGAAAGTTCTTCCGCGGCGGCAGCGTTTCGCTGCGTGACCTGGTCGACTTGATTCATTGCCCGGTTGACTTGCGAAACCCCAGCCGACTGTTCCCTGGAGGCGGTGGCGACCTCCTGGACTAATTCCGCGGTTTTTTTAATGGCCGGGACCAATTCCCCGAGCATGTGGCCGGCTTTCTCAGCCACTCTCACGCTGGATGAAGCCACACTGCTAATTTCCTGGGCGGCGGTCTGACTGCGTTCCGCGAGCTTTCTCACTTCGGTGGCGACCACGGCAAAGCCTTTGCCGTGGTCGCCGGCTCTCGCCGCTTCGATGGCGGCGTTGAGAGCGAGCAGGTTGGTCTGGTAGGCGATATCTTCGACGATGGAGATTTTCTCGGCGATGGTTTTCATGGCATCGACGGACTCGGCCACGGCCTTGCCGCTTTCCTCCATTTCTTTGGCGCCTTTGAGAGCCATGGTTTCCATCTGCCGGCTGTTCTCCGCGTTCTGCGTGATGGAGGCGTGCATCTCTTGTAAACTGGAAGTGGTCTGTTGGACAGAAGCAGCTTGCTCGCTCGTGCCACGTGACAACAAATCTGCCGAAGACGACACCTGGGTAGAGGCCGTAGAGACGGCATCGGTCACTGATCGAACCTGGTCGATGATTTGACCCAAGGTGTCGATGAACTGGTTGAATGACCGCGCGACGTCGCCGATCTCATCGCGGCGATCCGCTGCTTCATCCCACCGAATGAGCCCGGAGTTCCCGATGTTAATATCTTGGAGTTTCGCTTTGAATCTGTTCAAAGGATAGGCAATGCGCGAGGCCATGTAAAAGCCGAGAGAAATTCCTGCTGCTATAAACACGCCGCCGATACACGCTGCCAAGAAAAGCGAATTGTCAGCGGAGCTCGTCACCGGCGCGGCACGATACACAAGCACACCGAAGACGACATAACCGAAGGTGAAAACACCGCAGAGAAGCGCCAATTTTCCGATCATCTTTACCTGTCTCATTGCTCTGAGCATAAGCATCTCCCGAAGGGCATCACCTCAAGCGCGCTCTTGTATTGCGCGAATCTTAACCGGTGGCTAGCGAAACAAAACCCGCCGGTGTGGCGCTCGGCGACGCGGGTTTGATCATATCGGCGGCAGCAAGCACCTTATCGATATCGAGAATAAGGACAAACTTGGCCCCAGCCTTCCCCATGCCGCGCAGAAAATCCGTGCTCACATGAGTGCCGAATGGGGGAGCGGGCAAGATGTCATCGGCAATCAACTCAACGACCTCGCTCACGGAGTCCGCCATAATTCCCATGACAGTTTGTTCTGCCGCCAAGTTTAGTTCGACAATGACGATGCATGTACGGTTGGTGACCGGACTGCTGGGAAGACCGAACTTCACCGCGAGGTCGACAACCGGCACAACGCTGCCGCGTAAGTTGATCACGCCACGGATGGATGGAGGTGTTTGCGGAACTGTGGTGAGAGTACCGTAAGTGATGATTTCCTTCACGCGTAGAATGCCGACGGCGTACTCTTCGCCGGCTATGTGAAAGGTCAAGTACTGAGTCTGATCCGTGGTATTGTGCCCTTTGTTCATAACCGTTTCTCCCTTAGTGGTACCTTACCGGAGCGGGACCATCGCTGCGGATTGTCAAAAATCCTTGGGGTTCATCTTCCGACCCGCCCAACTCTCCGTGTGCTCGGATCACTTCGCGCATCAGTCCGGGAACATCCAGAATCAACGCCACACGACCATTGCCGAGAATGGCGGAGCCGGCGATGGCGGAGAGTTCCTGAAAACGTTTTCCCAGCGGTTTTATAACCGTTTGGCGAGCACCATAGAGCATGTCTACGGCAAGACCGGCTTTGACTCGACCGACCTCGATGACGACGATATTTTCGCGCGCCGGACGTGCGCTCGTTAGCCCAAACCAGTCGCGTAGGCGAATGTACGGTAGCGGGTGGCCGCGCAGATTGATCACCCCACGGCTGCTGTTGTTGTGGCGCTCTTCGGCGGGCAATTCGATGCACTCGAGAACGGCGTGCAGCGGTAGCACATAGGTCTCGTCACCGATGCCGACCCCGAAACCTTCGATAATTGCGAGAGTCAACGGCAAGCGGATGGTAATCGACGTGCCGTTGTCAGGGCGGCTGGTGACGCCGACCGTGCCACGTAAAGTCTCAATATTTCGCCGCACGACGTCCATGCCGACGCCGCGCCCAGATAAATCCGTGATCTTTTCCGCAGTGGAGAAGCCTGGTTCGAAAATAAAGTTGAAGAGTTCCTGATCGGAAAGCTGCTCAGGGTCCGCAACGACTCCCATAGATCGCACGCGCGCGGCGATTCGGTTGCGATTTATGCCGGCGCCATCGTCGATAAGTTCAATGACAATGCTGGCGCCGTCATGAAGTGCCTTGAGCGTGATTGACCCACAAGGATCTTTCCCTTTGGTGCGGCGTACCTCCGGCGCTTCTATGCCATGATCCAAGGCGTTTCTGATCATATGCGTGAGCGGATCCTTGAGCTTTTCCACCATGCTTAAATCGATCTCAACGTCGTCTCCCTCAATCTGCAAGCGAGCGACTTTGCCGCTCGCCTGAGCGACGTCGCGCACGGTGCGGATGTACTGGCGGAAGATCGGCCCGACCGGCACCATGCGGGCTTTCATGATTTGTTCTTGAAGATCCAAAGAAAGGCGCTCCAGTTGTCCATGCGCTTCCAATGCTTCATCGATTTGGTGCGTCGGCGTTTCCAACGCTTGACGCAGCCGGCCGTGTGCCACGGCGATTTCGCCGGCCAGGTTGAGCATGCGGTCAAGCTTTTGAATGTCGACTCGGACAGTATCGGCGCGCTCCACCAACGCATGGAAGTCTTCGCGGCGCCGGCGGACTGGCTGTTGGCTCGGCTTAGTATCCTGTGGCGTGGGAGGCCGTTGTTTTTCGGCTGGGGGCGCGTTTTTATTAATTAGCTGCGCCAGCAGCGCTTGATGTTCCGGACCGATCTCTTTCGCGCCAGCGATGGCATCAGGGATCATTTGACGAAGCGCGTCTACCGAGCGCAGCAGTAATGTGATGGTTTCTTTGGTGACGGGCACGACACGGTTGCTTAGCTGTTGGAGCAGCTCCTCGAAGGCGTGTGCGAATTCCGAAACTTTGGGAAATCCGAGGCCCGCGGCATTGCCTTTGATCGTGTGCGCGCCACGAAAGATCGCTTCGAGAAATTTCTGGTCTTCGGGATAGGTTTCGAGGCCGATCAGTGACTCTTCCATCCGAACCAGGTGTTCTTCCGATTCGGCCACATAGGTTTTCAGTATTGCCTGGAAATCGATGTCCATTTGGGTTTCTACAATTGCTTGATCCACGCCGAGCCGTTGTCGGTATGGAAAATCAACTTCCGGCCCCGGTCGCCGCCGACATCATGCCCGACGATGGGAATATCGGCGGCCTGCAAAACTTCCCGGGCTATTTGCACGTTCTTCGTGCCCAGGTGATTTTCTCGGCTGCGAAATGCCTCCAAGACGCACGCGCCGCCGAACAACTTTGCGCGCAAGCGCATCTGCTCGGCACCAAGCCCCAGTATCTCTTCGATCAGTTCACGCACGGCGTGGTTGCCAAACCGCAACGATGCTTGATCGTCGCCGACGTCCATGGGCAGTAGAAAATGATTGATGCCGCCGATTTCCGTCAACGGGTCCCAAAGACATACGGATACGCACGATCCGAGAATCGTGGTTACGGCGTAGCTCTCGGATGCAACAAAGAGCTGGCCGGGGTGCAAATAAAATTTTGACCGGTCACCGGAGCACGGCGCGGTCGCCGATTCGCCGTTGATGGATTGTTTTGCCACAGGAGTTGTTGCCGCTGAATTCGATAGTCGATACAATTCTCACTCCCCGAGCAGGTTTTTGACCTTGGCTACTAATTCGAGACTATCAATCGGTTTGATGATGTAGTCACTACAACCGCTCTCGTAGCCGGTTTCCATGCTTTCCGCCTCCGCCTTGCTGGTTACCATGACAATCGGTACGCCCCGGGTTTGCACGTTCTCACGGATGTGCCTGACGGCGTCAAAACCATTCATTTTCGGCATGACGACGTCCATCAAGATGAGATCGGGCCTGGTTTCTAGGGCTTTAGCTACGCCTTCTTCTCCATTCCGCGCCATAACGAGCTCGTAACAGCCCTTCTCCAGGATCATCTGCTCCATTTGCAAGATGGTCTCTGAATCATCCACGAGCAAGATTTTTCTGGGTGCCATCGTTTTGCCTCTTTCTCACGTGTCTTGGGATCCTGACTCATACGTAACGTGACGGCTGTCTAGCCCTATCACGCGCGGTAGAACCCCAAGCGGAGATGACACGAGCAAGATATTTGCCATGAACGTAACTATTGGAAAAAAGGGAAGATCTTAGATGAAAGGATGGACAAACGGCGTCGTTGAAGAACAAAGGTGTACGGGGACGGCCGCGCTTTGTGCCTCGCTGCATAAAACGGTTCACAATTTACCCGACGGCGACGCCATTTCATTGACGGCACGATAGAAGCATCGACAACGACGAATTTGTTTTCAAACCATACCTGGCGGCAGGGGGCGCGTACGACGTGGCTCATGGGAGGCGAGTCGAGCACGTCCTCGAACTGGAAGCGGGGCGAGAGCTGCGAACCTATCGTTCTTGGGTGCTGGGCTCATTTTTCCGTCGGTGACTGCTTTCAGTCCTAACTTGTCCAAATATGGCCAGAGCGGTGCTTTTACTCTCGGTGAAATTTCATCTACCCTTTGGTTTTTATTAGGATTTATTCATATGCACCCGTGGCATGCATTTGGCTTTTACAGGGCCGTTGAACTCAAGCCCAAGGCCTAGATTCGGCAAATTTGCCGATGGCGAGGAGCGATCCTGTGACCGACAGCGAAAACGAAAAGGCGTCTAGCAGCGATACCAATAATCTCGGAGCCGGGAAGGATGTTTTGTTTGGCTGGTTAGTCGGGCGAGCCGCGGCTGATCTCGGCCTCGCGCAGGCTTTGGCGGCTAGCGAAGCGCAGCGGGCGGAGCAATTCAAACGGTTAGAGGATACTTTGCTCGCCCAGATCCGTCAGCTTCAGCAACAGCTAACCTCCGGCCCGAATTTCGACGCACAGGTCCCGGAGCTGAATGAGTTGAAAGCGCATATGCAGAGCTTTGCCGAGCGACTGAACGGGGTCGAATCCGTCTCCCAGCAAACCACGCAGATGCGCGAGTTGGTCAAGTCGGAAATGGCGAGGTTGCATTCACAACTGGGTGACCGGGAAAGTTTATTGGAAACGCAGCGCTCGCGATTTGACAAGCTGGAAGCGAGCATCGGCGCAAAAATAGCAGAGCTCGAGCAAATGATCGGTACGAAGTCCAAGAGCTTCGATACCGCCAGGGACGAACTAGAACACATCAGACGGGAGCTAGGCGCTATCACGAACCGCATTACCCAGGCGGAACTTGCTACGCAGCAAGCGCAGATGCAAGCAGCCAGCGACGTCGAGCACGCTCAAGAGCATGTCGCCACTCTCGTGACAAGCGAATGCGCCGCGCTCAAAGCCGAGCTGTTGGCGAGGTTAGATCAGCCATCACTGGACTTGACCGTTAAGCGCCTCGAAGAAACATTTCAGAAACGCCTCGACGATCTGCACCACCAGCTAGGGCAAAACCTTCCTCGGGTCGATGCCGAAGTCGACGGGCTCCAAACCCAGGTGCGAAGCCTCACACAGCGAGTGGAATCCTTGCCATCCGCGACGGCTGCAGCCGTCGACCTTGAGGTCGAGCGATTGCGTTGGAACAGGGACGTTGACGAGCGCGTCACCACTAGAATCGAAGAACTTGGCAAGGAGATTCGGGACAAGCTGGGAAGCTTTGGCAGTATCAAAATCGAGAACGAACGCTTCTTGACAGAAACCAGCGCGCTCGCGCACCGAATGGCCCAGAACGAACAAGCGACGCAGCAAATGGCCACGGACCTCGGTATGGAATTGAGCGCGATCAAGGCGGCATTGAACCAACAACAAATGCAGCAACAAGCCACGGAGGCGGTCCTAAAGAGCTTCGAAGATACGGTGCTGACGAAAATCCGGGAAGTTCGGGATTATTTCCTGCAAGGACAAAATAATCTCCAAAGCCACGAGGCCCAATTCACCGAGTACAAGACTGACTTGCAACGACTCACACAACGTTTCGCCGAAATCGAATCGATGGCCCATCGGACCCACGCGCTCATGGTCAACGAAAGCGAGCAGGCTACACAGGTACAGGCGGGCCTCAGAACGGAACTCGCTGGACTACGGACACAACTGAGTGAAAGGCAATCGATGGATGCCGTCATTCAGAGCGTCGAAGACAATCTAACCGTGAAGCTCCGCGAACTTCAAAACCAGTTCGCACAGAAAATGCTCGTAGTCGATCGTCGCGATGCGGAGTTTAGAGAAATCAAAGTGCAACTTGAAACTTTAACTCAAAGAATAACACAGGCTGGAGTCACGCCGTCAACCCAAGCATCGGCTGCGAATCGAATAAAAGACAGTACGGTGTTTGCCGTCGATATCGATGCGCTCAGGGCGAAACCGGAGGACCGTCTGGGCATAACAAGCTCGAAGACGGAAATCGCACCGCACAGGACACGGGAAATGAGCCAGGAGCACGCCGAACCCAGGGATAGTTTGCTCGACGGCGCGAAGCATCAGCTCACACAGCTGCAGGAACGGATGTCGGCGGATATCGAGCGGGCAAGGGCCGAGCTACGAGAAAAAAGTGGACGCTGGAAGGTGCGACGCTAATCAATTCGCCACGCATTTGATGAAACACTAACAGACAGTTGACGACCCGATTCCTACAAGAGTCGATCCTAGTAGAATTTCGCTCGACGAGGGTCAACACCGAAGCGCAAAGGCGAGCGCCGCGCGACCGGTGATTGATCGGCGATCTTGTGAGCGGACAGTTTTTCTAATAGTTTCAGATATGGCCGGGAAACGCATACCGACGGGAATTCCCGAACTCGACATTTTGATTGAGGGTGGGCTCAGAGCGGGTAAAACTTATCTCGTCGTTGGCGAGCCCGGAACGGGGAAAACCGTTTTTGGCTTACAGTTCTTGGTGAACGGTCTCATGGAAAAGGAAAAAGGACTCTACGTCGCCATCGACGAAAAACCCGCCGACGTGATTGAGCAAGCCGCTTCGTTAGGCTGGGACCTCACCCCTTTTATCGAGTCGAAGGAATTTCTGATTCTCGATGCTTCCGCTTATTTCAATACGCGCGTAACCGATGGCCAAGGGAGAAACGTTGATGTCCAGCGAGTGGTCGCCGATCTGAATAACTACATTGCGCGGATGGGAGCCTCACGGGTGGTCATCGATCCGGTCGGGCCACTGCTTTTTAACCGCGACTCAACATCGCGGGTTCTCGACCAGGTGCGGATGCTGTTCTATGGGCTCCAGGCGAATACGAACGCGACAAATTTGCTGACCACCTACTCCGTGGAGAGAAACGTGCGGGGCATTGAAGAGTACCTCGTTGCGGGGACGATTGTTCTCGAAATGGCGCTCGCCAATAGCCGTTTTGTTCGCACATTGACGATCGAAAAAATGCGGAGTACCGCGCTGACCCCGGCGCAATATCTATTCACTATCGTTCCCGATCGAGGCATAGTGTTGCAGGGTCTGGCTGAATCTCCAACATAATCGTACCGCCATATTATCTGTCACGAAAAACCTCCACATAGACGGCCGTTCCATAGGCTAATACCTCAGTGACGCCAGGGGCAACTTCGGTCGCGTCGTAGCGCACGGCAATGATTGCATTGGCGCCGAGCTGAGAAGCGTGCTCGACCATCAGGCGATGCGCGTCTTGCCGAGCTTTCTCGCACAGTTCAGTGTAAAGAGTGATGTTGCCGCCCAGCAGCGTCTGCAAACTAGCGCCGATACTGCCGACAATACTGCGCGAACGAACGACAATGCCACGCACCACACCTAGGTTTCTGGTAACACGGTAGCCGGATAGCTCGCCAGCTGTGGTGATCAGTTTCGCATCGACCATTTCGCTCAATACTCCAGATAACTTGCCGATGCAGGTCTGGTAATCCCAACTACCGCAGCGGCAATGGCTCGCTGCCGGCAAGTTTGTTGAAAAGCGCGATGACCTCGGACTCGCGTGGGATGTCCTTAATTGCTTTCTCTTGCGCTTCCGGCAACAGCGGCGTAGCGTCGTCCGCGGACAGCTTCTTGAACTCTTTGAGAAAAGCCGGGTCTTTGAAAGTCTTGCGCATCGCGTCGCGATAAATTTTAACAATTTCTGTCGGCGTCCCGGGAGGCAAAATATAAGGCGAGCCGACTAAACGAAATGTGCGGAACATCGTCATGATTTTTCGTTCCTTGTCGGCTCTGGCGAAGGTTTCGAGTTCCGGCAACTTATTGAATGTTGGATGCGGATGGCGATCTTCTTTCGGTATCTGAATGATCGCATGATAGTTCATGAGTTTCTTTTCGATATGCTCAGGCGATCTTTGCAAGATTGTGTCCGGGATATTAGCGCGACCGTCCACCTCGCCGCGCTCCATGGCCAGATCGATCTCAGGGCCGGAATAACCTGTTACGAACCTGGGGTCCTTAAGACCAATCAACCAGGAAAACAGTCTGCCATTGATGTAGATGTCATGTCCAACCGTCTGAGCGCCGATGCGTAGACCTGGGCGCGCGCGCAGTTTTTCTAAAGTGTCCGTCCCCACCTTGGCGTTCGTGCCAAAAACATATTGGGCCGTACTATTAGACGCACCGAGATAAATCAACTTATCCATATCGTACTCGACTCCAGTCGAGCTCAACACGGCGTTGGCAACTAGCCCCGAACCGACGTTGCCGAATGTCAGACCATCCGGCTTAGCGTTACGGTAGATGTAGTTGGTCGCTTTTCTGCCCCCTCCGCCGGGCATGAATTGCGTAACGATGATCGGTTCGCCGGGAATGTATTTTTTGATAAACGGAATCGCCGCTTGCACGCGCAGCGCACCCGTTCCGCCCGGCTCTCGTCCTTGTATCAGCAGGATCGTTTTACCTTGGAAGTACGGCGTGGATTGCGCGAAAAGTGGCGCTGCCGCGACTGTTGCGATAAAAACCGCAAGGCTTGTGAACGATAGTCCTTTTGTCATTTTGCCTCCCGCGAGAATCTGCGTGGTAGTCCATTACCGGCTCCGATTTGCTGCATCAAGGCTGTGGAGTGTGATCCCCCAGGGTTTTACCAGCCTCTCTTAGTGAATCTAGCAATTGCGCGTCTATCCTTTTTCGACGGTCGGCCTGATGAGTCGAATTCCAGCGGGCGTTCGAGTTTCAGTTGGGCGATGGCGGTTTCGCGTTTGCGCGCGCTTTCTTCGGTTTCCTCATAGAGTGTTTGAGCTTTGGAAGCGGGTCCGCGTGATCGCGAGATGTCCTTGACGATGATGGTCCATTCGTACGGACCCCGACGGATACTAACGGTTTCGCCAACCCGGACAACTCGGCTAGGTTTAGCCCGGTTGCCAGTGACATTAACTTTGCCGCCCGTGATGGCTTCCGCAGCGAGCGAGCGAGTTTTGAAAAAACGAGCGGCCCAAAGCCATTTATCGAGTCTGATCTCCGCGCCGATGTCTTTGGCGCTCATGGATATGAACGGGTGGTTGATTTTCAGGGCCACGAAAAGCTCGGTAGGGTGTTGTTTTGTAACAACTTGTAATCGGTCAAATCAACCTGTAGAGGCGTGACGGAAATGTATCCTTCATGGACCGTCTGACAATCGGTTCCGTCGTCGTTGGCAAATCCAAGATCGTCGCCGCCAATCCAGTAATATTTGATGCCGCGTGGATCGACTCTCTCGACAATATTTTCGCTGTAATGACGTTTGCCCATGCGTGTCACGCGCCACCCTTTCAGGTCACGTTTGGGAATCGGCGGGACGTTCACGTTGAGAAGAGTCTTCGGCGGGATATCCCTTTCGGCGATTCGTTGAATCAGAGTAGCGGTAAACTCCGCTGCGGCGCGAAAATCAAAATCCTTGAACGTCACCAGCGAAACTGCGATCGCCGGGATGCCCAGCAAAGCCCCTTCGATGGCCGCGGAAACGGTTCCGGAATAGATGATATCATCGCCCAGATTGGGTCCTTTGTTGATTCCTGAAATCACCAGCTCAGGCCGCACTGGCAAGAGGCCAGTGAGGGCAAGTTTTACGCAATCCACCGGCGTCCCATCCACCGATAGTCGGCGCGCCCCGAGGTCATGCACGCGCAGCGGGCGATGCAGGGTGAGGGCATGGCTCATCGAGCTTTGCGCCCGATCGGGAGCCACGGTGTAGATTTCACCGACGTGACGAACACTTTCTTCCAATGCAAGGAGTCCTTCGGAGTGAATCCCGTCGTCGTTCGATAGCAGGATGATCATAGCGGCATTCTCGCAAAGAAGCCGCTAGGGAACAAGTGAGGCTGAGTACAGCTCACGATGTTGATCTTGTGTCGTTCGTCCAGACTAAGGTATAGATTTGAGTCGAATCGAGGTGAAGTTCTCTATGGCAACTGCCGAGATCGTTGCTATCGGATCCGAGTTACTCTTAGGACAGATCGTTGACACGAATTCGGCCTGGATGGCGCAGCGGCTGACGGCCCTGGGCGTGAATTTATATTTCAAATCCGTCGTCGGTGACAATCCCGGGCGGATGAAAGAAGTCATCGCCCGGGCATTGGAGCGGGCCGACGTCGTCATTACCAGCGGAGGATTAGGCCCGACGCAAGACGATCTGACTCGCGAGATCGTTGCGGAAGTGACCGGGCGCAAGTTGATTCAGAATCCGCAGATGTTGGAACAGGTCGAGGAACACTTTCGGCGGCGCGGCCGGCCGATGACGCCGAATAACATCCGACAGTCCTTCATGCCGGAAGGAGCGATCCCGATAAAGAATCCCAACGGCACGGCGCCGTGTTTCATTGTCGAAGATCCGCGCGCCGTGATTTACTCGCTACCGGGCGTGCCCGTGGAGATGAAATGGCTGTTTGAAAACGAAGTCGAGCCCTATCTACGGGAGAAGTTCAATCTAGCGGAAGTCATCCACTATCGCGTGCTCAAGATCGTTGGCATCGGCGAAAGCGCGGTCGATGACAAGGTCGGTCACTTGATCGCGAATTTGAGTAATCCCACCGTCGGCGTGCTGGCGCTGCCGGGACAGGTCGATGTGCGCATCGCCGCCAAAGCGGCCAATCGAGACGAAGCGATGAGAATGATCGCGCCGGTGGAGGCCGAGGTGCGACAATTGCTTGGCAACGCGATATTCGCCGCCGACGAGGAAACCATGGAGCATGTGGTCGGCAGGTTGCTGCGCGAAAAGAACAAGACCGTGGCAGTGTACGAAGATCTGACCTGCGGCCAGTTGGCGGAGCGGCTGCAAACCGCGAGCGGGGAACAATTCCACGCCGGGTTTATCTGTAACAGCGAAGCTTCCAAGCGCGCGCTCCTGGAGCATTCACGCGACGTTAAAAACGTCGACGCGTTGGGGAAAGAGCCGGTGGCACTGACCGATGCACTGGCTTCGGCGGCGCGCGAGCAGTCGGGCTCCGACTGCGGATTAGCGCTGCACGCGATCGCCGATCCCGATAGCAAAATTCAGAATCTCGCGCGCGGACAGACCTATGTCTCGCTCACGGACGGAAAAACATTCCTTCGGCGTGAAAGCATGAGCGCCGGCCGCGGCGCCTACGACCGCTCGCGCATGACATTGAATGCGATCGACCTTTTGCGCACGGCGCTGATCGAGGGAATGAGGTAAGAGCAATTTTTAGTTTTTTTGTCGCGATTTTCGAGTCGAGCTAGAAACGAGGAGGAAGTCGCTCAGCTGCCGGGCACGACCTTCGGCAGGATAGACTGCAAACGATTCAGCGGCTCCTCGAGAGTTCTAATCGCTCCGCTCCAGAAATCCGGATTTTCCAAATCACGTCCGGCGGTCTGCTTGACGACGTTCTCGGCGGTATCGCTGCCGGCGAGCCGGAGAAATTCTTCGTATTTCGATAAAAAACTTGCGCCTTCGCTCTTGAACATGCGGTAAAGACCGCGGCTTAAAAGGTAACCGAAAGTATAGGGAAAATTATAAAAAGTTAAACCACTGATGTAAAAGTGTAGTTTTGACGCCCAGAAGTAGGGGTCTTCACCGCCGGGTTCGAGGACCTCGCCAAGCACGCGACGCTGGGTTTCCACCATCAGTTCTTTCAACCGCGAGACGCTCAACGGTCCCTTTGCCCGCTCTTCGTAGAAAGCTTTCTCGAATTCATAACGGACCGGAATATCCAAGAGGTAAATCGCGCCGTGGCTGATTTCGATGTCGAGAATTAGCGCCTTCTGTTCGTCGCTGACATTCGGATCGTCGAGGATGCCGTTCATTAGCACGTTCTCGCCGAAGGTGGACGCGGTCTCCGCCAGCGTCATCGGATAACCGCGCGCATAGGGGCGTACGTCGCGCATGACAAGGCCGTGGTAGGCGTGGCCTGATTCGTGCGCCAGAGTTAGTACGTCGCCCATCGACTCGTTGTACGTCATGAAGATCCGCGATTCCTTACTCAACATCGAACTGGTGCAGAAGCCGCCGGGCCGCTTGCCGGCACGAGGTTCCCAGTCGATCCAGTTCTTGGCGGTCACTTGTTGGTCGAAGAAATTTCCGAGCGCCGGATAGGCTCGACTGAATGATGTGCTGACCATCGACCTCGCCTTGTCCCACGAAAATGTCTCTTGACCGGCGATGTCGAGGGGTGCTCCCAGATCGAACCAAGCAACGCCCCGTCGCCCCATTTGCCGCGCTTTCAACTTCAAGACTCGCCGGGGAATCTCCAAATTGGCCAATAGCGCTTCGAACATAGCGTCGAGAGTCTTGCGCGTGATCGCCGCTTGAAATAGCGCGATATCAAGGAAATGGTCGACACCGCGATGGCGGTTGAGCGTGAGCCTTGTGCCCGCGATGGCGTTGAGCGCGCTTGCCGCGGTGTCTTCGATGGCATGCCAAGCTTCGTTACCGCCGTCGAAGGCGGCTTTGCGCACGCGGCGATCGGGACTGTCCAACAAGGAACGACGCTGTGAGATGGGAAGTCGCTCGCGGCGGCCGTCGGGAAAAATCATGTCAAATTCCAATTTTGACGAAACGGTATCGTAGAGCCGCCCCCAAGCTTGAATGCCATCGACGCCCAAATCGGTGGCAAGCACTTCTTTCTCAGGGGCCATGGCGCGCCGAGCCTCCTCACGCATCCGATTCAAATAATTCTGCGCGCCGGCGAGGGACGCTTTCGCGGCCAACTCGAAATAAACTTCGTCGGCGCTTTCTTTGAAGGCGCGCAAAAGCTCGATGCGGACCTTGGCGAGCTCGGCACGCGTGCGGGTGAGCTCGGCTTCTTCTTTCAGGTAAGATTCATTGCGCGCGTCGGAGGAAGCAAGACAACCGACGTAAGAACCCAAATGCGACATGCGCCGCAAAAGACCCTCGTGGCGCAACAAGACATCTTCCCACGCCGACATGGATTCAGCGTTGAGCGCCGGCAGGTTCGCTGCGGCTTGCTGGAGCGCGGCAATGTCGTTGCGAATGGCTTCTTTGAATCGAAGCATCTCGGGGCCGTTGAATGCCGGAAAATAGCTTGTGAGATCCCAGGTCATATATTTCTCAGCGTAGGTTTGCGCCCGCCCTACGGGTTAGATCTCTACGTTCGTACCAACTTTTTGGATGAGCGCCTTACGATAAACCAGATTGGCGGTGGCGACATCCTGAATCGCGATGCCGACGGACTTGTAAAGAGTAATTTCACGTGCGCTCTTTCTCCCCGATTTCATTCCGGCAAGGACTTCGCCGATCTCAGCATTAATCACGTCCTCAGGGATGCTTTTCTCTTTAAGCGCCAACAGAATGTCGCCGCATTCGGCCATGATGGCCTCGCGCGAATCGACGACGACTTTCGCGCGCGCCAATGTCGCGCCGTCGACTTCACGTAGATCCGGACGGTGCGAGCCCACGGCGTTTATGTGAACACCCGCATTGAGCCATTCCGACTTGAGAATCGGCTCTTTGGCTGTGGTGACAGTGACGACGATGTCCGAATGCTTGACCGCGTCCTCGGCGCTGGCCGCGACCTTGACGCCGACGCCGACCTCCGACTCCATATCCTTTCTGATTTTCGTCGCGCTAATGCCGGACGGGCTGTAAATCTTGATTTGTTGAAGCTTTCTCACACGAGATAGCGCCCGAATATGAGCGCGCGCTTGCACACCGGCGCCAAGGATGCCGAGCACCGGAGTTTCACGATTCGCCAAAGCTTTGGTTGCGACCGCCGAAGCACAAGCCGTGCGAATCGCCGTAATGTAACTGCCGTCCATCGCCGCGATCATCTTTCCAGTTTCGGCGCTAAAGAGCATGATGATCGTTGCCAGAATCGCCGGAAGTCCGCGCTGCGGGTTTTCTTGAAAATAAGTGACGACTTTCATGCCCAGGGCATTATCGTCATTCAAAAAGCCGGGCATGCTGGTCATGCGACCATGAATCCGCGGAAGGGGCACGACCAACCGCACCGGCATCACTGCTTTGCCAGTGGAGTATTGGATATGAGCTTGCTCTAGAGTGGCGATTAACTCGTCGATGTGGATGAGGTCTTGAACTTGTTTTTCCGAAAGAAGAAGCATTTATTCGTTTTGATAGCACAAAGAAAGCGTCTAGGGGTAGAGTTTTACTCGTAAGCTAGCAAGGAGTCGTTATGGCAAAGCAGGAGCATATCATCCATCTGTCCGAGGTTCCGGTCGACACGATTAATGCGCCCGAGGGTTCGGTGTTCGGCGGGCGGCGTCAACGGGTCGGCATGCAGATCGGAGCACGACGATTGGGCTACAGCTTTTTCACTGTGCCGCCGGGCAAGGCGGCCTTTCCGTATCACACCCACAGCGGCAACGAGGAAATGATTTACGTCATCGGTGGTGAAGGTATTTTGAGATTCGCCGACCAGGAAATTACGGTTTCGGCTGGGACTGTCGTCGCTTGTCCGCCAGGTTCGGATTATCCCCATCAGCTGATCAATACCGGCGCCGCCGAGCTGCATTACCTCGTCGTCAGCACCATGGAGTATCCCGACCTTTCGGAGTATCCCGACTCGAACAAAGTGGGCGCTTATGCCAGCGCGGCGGTGGGGCCGAAGGTAGGCTTCCGCGCGCTTTATG
Source organism: Verrucomicrobiia bacterium (assembly GCA_035637295.1). Classification (GTDB taxonomy): domain Bacteria; phylum Desulfobacterota; class Binatia; order UBA9968; family UBA9968; genus DP-20. Next base: position 20,094 of record DASPXM010000011.1, on the reverse strand, counting down.
TTCGGGATCAGAACGTCAATTATTACGACGGGGAAGACGGCAGAGAGATCGAGCGAATCGTTAAATCAAAGGGTCGCGCGTGAGTGCGGACGCTTGCGATTGAGAGATGACTTCAAGGTTGTTTGCTTTCTTTGTCGAATTCTTCAATGGCCGCTTTGGTTTTATCCTCGCTCTTGGTGAGCGATTCTTTGGCGCTCTCCAGCGTATTGAACGGCTGCGTGACGACCTCTTTGACGGCTTCTCTTCCCTTGGTTACGGGCTCCGTCTTCGAGTCGCAGCCGTAAGCCGTCAAAAAAGCAACGCCGAGCACAGGTAAAATTGCTGTACTTCGCTTCATGGTAGTATTGCATCCTCCCCGACAATTTCTTGCAGCTCGGCTTGTTTGATGTCGCCGTCGCGAATGATTTTGATTTTCTCTCCGTGAAATTCGATCACGCTCGAACCGGTTTTCGAAGGCAGTTCTCCGGCATCGATAAAGATTTCTATCGCATCGAAGTAGCTTTCTGCTTCCCGCATGGTTCGAGCCGGCGCCTTTCCCGACGGATTGGCGCTGGTTGCCGTTAAAGGTCGCCCAAGCGTTCTAACTAGCTCGGTGGCGATCATTTGGCTGGAAATGCGCACGCCGACGCCGCCGGTGGAATTCACGAGCGGCGCGGGGATATCGTGGCGCGCTGGGAGAACGATCGTTAAAGGACCCGGCCAGAAGCGCGCGATTAATTTCTCGGCGAGAGGTGAGATTTCGGTGACCAAAGCGTTCAGCATATTGCGCTCGGCGACGAGCACGGGGAGCGGATTGTTAGGATCGCGGCCTTTGAGTTGAAAGACTTTTTCAACTGCGGCGCAATTGAGCGCGTCGGCGCCCAAGCCGTAAAGAGTTTCGGTTGGATAGACGATCACCTCGCCACGTTGGAGGGCTGCCACCGCCGCGGTGAAATTCTCAACTCTTGTTTCTCTCACTTTGAAGCTTGCGGTCTCGTTCTTCGACATCCGCGGCCATCTCCTTTTTAGACTGCGCCAACTTTGCCGAGACCTCGGCATCCGTGCGGGCGATAATCTGCGCGGCGAATATTCCCGCATTGGCAGCTCCAGCTTTGCCTATGGCCATCGTCGCGACCGGAATGCCCGCGGGCATTTGCACCGTGGCGAGAAGAGCATCCAATCCTTTGAGGTTCGAGGAATCGATCGGAACGCCGATTACGGGTAACGTCGTGTTTGCCGCGATGGCGCCGGCCAAGTGCGCCGCCGCGCCGGCGCCACAGATAAGCACTTCCAAGCCGCGTTGCTGTGCTGTGGCCGCATACGCGGCGGCTTTTTCAGGCGTGCGGTGCGCCGACAGGATGCGCGTCTCGTAGGCGACGGCGAAGGAATCGAGCCGCTTCTCAGCTTCGCGCATGACTTCGAGATCAGAGTCGCTGCCCATCAAGATGCCAACTTTGGGTTGGATTTTAGTCACCTTCAATTCCTCCCGGGCTGCTCAGTTTAAAGTGTCGCGTCGAGCGCGCAAACTAAAGACGCGAGACGCTAGAGATTGGCCAATGCTCTGTAAGCGATGTCTTTACGGTAGTGCATCCCCTCCCAGGAAATTTCGCCGACCGCGCGATATGCCTTTTCCACGGCTGCGGTAATCGAGCGCCCGCGAGCCGTCACTCCGAGCACGCGCCCTCCGGACGTTGACCAACGGCTATTTTCTTTAACCGTGCCGGAGTGAAAGACAAAGCCCCCTTGCCAATTCCTCAATTTGTCCAGACCATGAATCTCTTTGGCCTTGTCGTAGGAACCCGGATAGCCTGCCGCGCATAGGACTACGCAGACAGCGGCTTCGTCATACCATTCGGGTTGAATGTCATTCAATTTGCCGTCGATGGTCGCTTCGAGCAACGGAATGAGATCACTCTTTAGCCGCATCATGATCGGCTGGCACTCGGGGTCGCCGAAGCGCGCATTGAATTCCAAAACCTTCGGACCCTCTTTCGTGATCATCAACCCGACGTAGATCACGCCACGGTAACGAATTTCTTTTTTTTTCAATCCAGCCAGCAGTGGAGCCAGAATGTCTCGCAGAATGCGCTCATGGATGGCTCGGGTCACTATCGGCGCGGGCGAATAGGCGCCCATACCGCCGGTATTCGGGCCCTGGTCGTTATCAAAAACACGTTTGTGATCTTGGGACGAGGCCATCGGCAAAATATGCTCGCCGTCCGTCAACACCATGAAGGATACTTCCTCGCCGTCCAAAAACTCTTCGATGACGACTTTCTCGCCGGCTTGGCCGAACGCTTTGCGCACCAGAATATCATCGATGGCGAGTTCTGCTTCCCGGCTACCGGAGCAAATGAGAACGCCCTTGCCGCCGGCTAGGCCATCGGCTTTGACGACATAGGGTGGCATGTGTTGTGAAAGGTATTGCTTAGCCGCTGTTGCTTCGGTGAATGTGCCGAAAGAAGCTGTCGGAATGTTGTTGCTCTGCAGGATTTCCTTAGCGAAGGCTTTACTGCCCTCCAACTGTGCCGCTGCTTTGTTCGGCCCAAAAATTCTCAGACCTCGAGATTCGAAAACATCGACGATTCCGAGTGTCAATGGCTGCTCCGGACCCACCACCGTAAGGTCAATCCTTTGCTTTTCAGCGAGATCAGCGAGTTGTTCGATTTGATCTGGATCGATTGCGACCGGCTCGGCAAGCTCGCCGATCGCCGCGCTTCCGGGCGCGCAGTATATCTTCGGCTTGCTCGCGCTCTGACTGATCTTCCAGACCAGCGCATGCTCGCGCCCGCCGCTGCCGATGACTAAAACCTTCATTACTTCTGGAAAGGCTGAGGCCGAAGATGGATGACGGAAGATTGAGGATCGCGATGTTCGATTCTCAATCCTCTATCCTCGGCTAATGTCTAAAGTGTCTCATGCCGGTGAAGATCATCGCAATGCCATGTTCGTTTGCCGCCGCGATCACTTCATCGTCTTTAATGGATCCGCCGGGTTGAATGATTGACTTGGCACCGGCGTTGGCCGCTTCGTCGAGACCATCTCGGAACGGATAGAAGGCGTCGGATGCCACTGCCGAGCCGTTGAGGTCCAAACCATGGGTGGCTGCGCGCATAACCGCGATTTTCGTCGAATCGATGCGGCTCATTTGGCCCGCGCCTACGCCTAAAACTTGATCTGGTGATGCAAAGACGATGGTATTGGATTTTACGTGGCGGCAAACTCGCCATGCAAAATCGAGCGCTCGATACTCTTCTTCCGTCGGTCTTCTTTCCGTGACGACTTTGCATTCGCGCACGTCCACTGTTCCAACGTCCCAGTCTTGCATTAACATGCCACCTCGCACACGGCGTAGGTCGTAGCCGCCGCTTTGAGGTTGGCTCATGTCAAGTTCGAGTAAGCGGATGTTGAGCAGCCTTTTTGCGGAGGAAAGCACGGCTTTCGCTTCCGGCGTAAAGCTTGGAGCAATGACGATTTCAAGAAAAATCTCTTTGAGCTCTTTCGCCGTTTCCTCATCCACCGGACGATTAAAAGCGATGACGCCGCCAAAAATTGACACTGGATCGCAAGCTTTGGCTTTGCGGAAAGAATCCGCGAGCGTCCTCTTCGACAGCGCAACGCCGCAAGGATTGTTATGCTTAATGGCTACAGTCGCGATGTCGGAAAATTCCAGCACGGTACTGAGCGCCGCGTCGGCGTCTAAGATGTTATTGAAAGATAACTCCTTGCCCTGAAATTGTTTCGCGCCGGCGATCGACGGGCCGGTGTCGCCTTTGGTTCCGTAAAACGCGGCGCTTTGATGCGGGTTTTCGCCGTAACGCATGTCTTGAATCTTTGAGACTTGAATATTGACCGTTTGCCCCCAGCGCTGCGGTTTCTTTTGTTCATCGAGAGAAGAAAAATAGTTCGAGATCGCATCATCGTAGCGCGATGTATGCTGAAAAGCCTTGCAGAAGAGTCGGAAGCGGGTTGCCGCCGAGAGCGAGCAGCCGTTTTCCTTCAATTCAGCAAAAATCGGATCGTAGTCTCGGGGATCCACGACGACGCCAACATGTTCATGATTCTTTGCCGCAGCACGAACCATGCTCGGTCCGCCGATATCGATATTTTCAACGATTTCGTCAAAGGCCGCGCCGCGTGCGACTGTCGCCTCGAACGGATAGAGATTGACGACGACGAGATCGATGGGCACGATACCGTGCTCTTTCATCTTGCCGACATGTTCTGGATTATCTCGTTGCGCGAGGATTCCGCCGTGAATTTTCGGATGAAGCGTTTTAACTCGGCCATCCATCATTTCGGGAAAACCTGTGAGCTCCGAAACGTCCTTCACCGGTATCTTATTGTCGCGCAGCAACGCCGCGGTGCCGCCGGTGGAAAGTAGCTCAATGCCTAACTCCGACAGATTCCGAGAAAATTCGACGATGCCTTTCTTGTCAGAAACGCTGATCAGGGCTCGCTCAATCCTGCCCACTGCCAGTAATCCTCCTAGAGATTGTAATGAATGCGGGGAACTCGAGCGCCGATGGAGGTGAGAATCTCGTACGAGATGGTGTTTGCCCAGGCGGCCATCTCGTCGGCAGAGATTTCCGCGTCGCCTTGACGACCGAGGAGAACAACCTCATCTCCCTGCTGAACATTTCGTATATCGGTAACATCGATCATAGTCAAATCCATGCAGACTCTTCCAACTACTGGAGCGCGTCGAGCGCCGACCAGAACTTCGCCGCGATTGGACAGTAGCCGTTGATAACCGTCGGCGTAGCCGATGGGAAGCGTCGCGATCATACTCTCCCGGTTGGTAATGAAGGTCTGACCATAGCTGATGCTGGTGCCCGTCGGCACTTTTTTGAGTTGGAGAATTTTCGTTTTCCATGAGAGAATCGGTTTCAGTGTGATGTGACTCGCCATGGCCGGCGAAGGGTAAACGCCGTACAGCATGATGCCCGGTCGAACCATATCGAAGTAGGCCGCGGGTAGCGTAATCGTCGCCGCGCTATTGGCGAAGTGAACCAAACGCGGTGCCAAGCCTTCGGCTCGCAAAAGTTGAATCATGCGCTCGAACGTGTCGAGTTGTTGTCGCGTGTAATCGCCTTCGACACTTTCGGCGTGCGAGAAATGGGAAAAAACACCCTCGAGATTAAGCGCCGTGAACTTTTTGAGCTCCCGTATCCACGAGTCGGGTTCGGTAGCGGGAAACCCTAAGCGGCCCATGCCACTGTCGATCTTTAGGTGGACGTTCAGTTTTTTGCCGCGGCGCTGCGCCGCAGCTTCGAAGGCGCGAGCGCCGTCGATTTCATGGATCACCGGAGTTAAATCGTGCGAGAGGAATTGTTCGAGTTGTTCTACATACGCACCGGCCACGACGAGGATCGGTTCGTGAATGCCCGCCTGCCTAAGTTCAGCGCCCTCCTCCATGGTTGCCACACCGAAAGCATTTCCGCCAACAGACGCGAGAGTTTGTGAAACAGTAACGGCGCCATGACCGTAGCCGTTGGCTTTCACCATGGAAAGAATTTTGACTTCGGCGCCGACCTTGGATCGGATTTGACGCAAATTCCAGCGCAGGGCTTCGTGATCGATGAAACAAAGTGTGGGGCGGCCTCGTGGAATTTCAGCCATGTGTTAGTCCCAAGAAATTCGTAACAAGCTTATCATGACACTTTTGAACCTGCCTGCACCGACTTTTCCGGCGTAAGAATGATGACACGTCCTTCGTCAGACGCCGCCAGAAGCATTCCTTGGCTGTCCAACCCGCGTAATTTCGCCGTTTCCAGGTTTGCAACGACGACAATCTGCCTGCCCACCAGTTCTTCCGCCGTGTAATGACTTTTGATACCCGCGCAAATCTGCCGCTGCTCAGAGCCAAGGTCGATTTGCAAGACCATCAATTTGTCCGCGTTGGGATGCGGCTCCGCAGATCTGATCGTCGCGACTCTGAGTTCAATTTTGCGAAATTCATCGATGGAAATCATGTACGGTTCCCTCTAGTTTTTTGCCTTCGGGAGTATACTTAGACGCCGCGCGCGCAGGCTTCGAGCTCCGTATCAGCCGCATTCGCGGCTCATGGGTTGATTGTCCCCGGCCGTCAGACTTGCTAGAGCGCGCTTCGTTGAGGTTGTAACAGATTTTTCTCACGCACGTCAGAAGGGGAACGATAATTGACGAAAAAATATCAAATATTCTGCAGCAAAAAAAGCAACGGCGGCACTTGACATTCAGGCGCAGTCATAATTAATAGTAATCATTACTGATAAAGAAGGAGGACTTATGGCAAAAAGTTTAAAGGGCTCTAAGAGCCATGGAAACCTGAAGATCGCCTTCGCGGGCGAATCCCAGGCTAACCGGCGTTATCTCTATTTCGCAAGGGTGGCAGATATCGAAGGCTATCCGGACGTCGGGGGGTTGTTTCGTGACACCTCTGAGGCTGAGACGGGACATGCCTTCGGCCATCTGGATTTTTTGAAAGAAGTCGGCGACCCCGTCACCGACGTTCCCATCGGCAGCACAGAGAAGAATCTGAAGTCTGCTGTTGAGGGTGAGACTTACGAATATACCGAGATGTACCCCGGGTTCGCCAAGACAGCGCGCGAGGAGGGATACGCGGAATTATCGGAGTGGTTCGAAACTCTGGCCAAAGCCGAAAAATCTCACGCCGGCCGATTCTCCAAAGGTTTGGAGAAGATTGCCGGCAGAGAGCCCGCGGACGCCGCAAGCTGATTGATTTGTTGAAAAGGTCAGGGATGGCACTCCATCCCTGACCTTGGATCTTATCATGAGTCTTGATACGGAAAGCAAAGCGTTTTGGGACCAGTCGGACGTCGAAAGCGAACTCAAGCGCTGCAATTCCAGCAGGGGACCCGAAAGAAACCGCTCCACCTGGCGCGGGTTCTGGAGCTGGCTTACGGTTTAGCGGAAGCCGGCAATTTATGAACAAGATTGCATTAGAGGATATCATAGGCAACGCCGCCTACGAAAAAGTGCGCGAGAAGTCTCGCCAGCGCATTATCGACCTTAAACGACGCAGACGCGTTTCTGTGGGTGACAAAGTGACGTTGGTCTTCGAGAACCGAGACACGGTCATCTTTCAAATCCAAGAGATGATGCGGGCGGAAAAAATCTCCGACCTGGATAAGATTCGGGAAGAAATTGAGGTTTACAATGAGCTCATCCCGGGGACCTGGGAACTGAGCGCCACGCTCTTTTTAGAGATCGAGGATCAGACCCATCTCCGCGAAGAGTTGCTGAAATTTTTAGGCATTGACGAGACCGTTTACCTTAAGGTCGGAAGCCATTCCATCCATGCGCGCTTTGAAGAGGGCCACAGCAAGGAAGACAAAATCAGCGCGGTGCAGTACGTGAAGTTTCCGTTTTCTGAGGCGACGCTCCAGGCATTTGTCAAAGGCGAAAGGGCAGAGCTGGGCATCGATCATCCCAATTACCAGGCGAGTACGCCCATTGAACCTGACACGCGACAATCTTTGGTGGAGGATCTAACGACGTAACCATGTCTAAGGCGGATAAGAAGCCAAGAAATACAAAACAACTGCAAGTTGTCTGGGACGCGATTAAAGGCGATAATTCCCATCCGACTGCGGACCAGGTTTACGATAAAGTGCGCGAACGTTTGCCCAACGTGAGCCTTGGAACCGTTTATCGCAATCTGCAAAAATTGGTCGCTGACGAAAAGCTCCAAGTGTTGATGCTGGGGCGCGCGCAACATTTCGATCCTCTCGTCAAGCGCCACCAGCATTTCATCTGTGAAAAGTGCGGCCGGGTATTCGATGTTCTGGTCGACACGGACAACGAGATTAGGCCAGCTAGACTTCCCCACGCAGGATTCAGAATTACTTCTCATCAGCTCGCCTTCTACGGTACCTGTAGGCACTGCTCTTCTTGAATGACAGCCGGTCTTTGATTCTTGTAATCCCCGATTGAGGGCGATAGAGTTCGGCCGGGTTAGAAGTCATTATGGCCGATGTTCATATCCCGGCCGCATCGCAGAAACGGCTGATCGAAATTGCCAGGCAAACGCTTGAAGTCGTCATCCGTCGGTGTCCTTATCCAAACGTCGGCAGCGATGACCCCTACCTGGAAAACGTCAACTATGGCGCTTTCGTAACTCTGTTCAATCAAGACGAGCTCCGTGGTTGTATCGGTACCTGCACGCCGTCGGGGTCGTTGCGTGAGACGGTGACTGCGATGACGGAAGCGGCCGCGACACGTGACCGCCGAGTAAGGCGGGTATGTGCTGACGAGCTCGCGCAGATTCGTATTGACATTTCGGTGCTGTCACCATTGATGCGAGTGCACGATCCACTAGCCCTTGAAATCGGCCTTCACGGGTTGCATGTGGTTTTGGAGCGAAAGCGAGGAGTGCTTTTACCGCAGGTCGCAACGGAATGTGGTTGGGACATGAAAACCTTTCTCGAGCAAACCTGTATAAAGGCGAATCTGGCGACAGATGCATGGCGTTGGCCCGACACGGTAGTTTCAAGCTTCACGGCTTTAATCATCAAGGAGGACAAATGAGACGGCGTGGTTTCGTCGGTTTGGTCGGCGCAGCCTTCTTTTTGCCCCTGCGTGGCATTGCCGATGCGTTTTGTAATCCTTCTTTGGTTTGGTTGTACAATCAGGGAAAACAATTGGTTCAAGCACGGGGTGGCGGAGTTAAGAGTCCCTCCCTCGGTTCGTTTTTTGTGCAATGGTACGGTCATTCGAGTTTTCTGATTCACTCAGGAAGTGAAACTAAAGTCGTCGCCGATCCAAACTTCAACGTCACGCCTGGAATTCAAGCCGACGCAGTGACGGTGAGCAATGATCATTTTACGCATAACAACACCGGAGTCGTGACGGGCAATCCGGTGATTCTTCGTGGCATCACGTTCAAGCAGACCTGGAACCCAATCCGAACTTCAGTCAAGGACATCACGATTGTCAACATTCCTAGCCAGCGCAGTCAAAGCTGGGGGGCGATCGCGAACTCGATTTTCGTTTTTGAGATGGGGAGCTTGTGTCTCGCGCACTTAGGGAACATCGGCCACCTGCTGACGCCAGAACAAGTCAAGGTCTTGCAGCGGGTCGATGTGATGATGGTTCCCATCGACGCCATGACGAATCTCGGTTTCGAAGACATCATAAAAGTGATCGATCAGGTCAAGCCGCCGATCGTCATCCCGATGCACTACGACGTAACCCGGCAAGCCGAGCTTTTTGCGGCGTTTGCCAAAGAGCATTACCCGGTCAAGAAGATTGCGCAGTCTCAATTGACATTAAACCGCTCCATGTTGCCGAAGAGCACGGAGGTTTTTGTATTGGCGCATCCGCGTCCTGTCTCCTTCGCGGAGTGATGCAGGGAAAATTTTGCTGCGAGGATTCTTGGAACAGATTCGCGGTTGATGTTTATCAGCTTTCCCCTATAATGAACGCCATTCAATTTGCGCCGGCGAAGTAGGTGTTCTCTGAACCATAAAGATGTTGAATATTTTCGCAGTCTCCTGAACCAACGCATCAGCGAGCTGCGATTAGAAGCAGGCAAGACTGTCGAAAACATGGACGAAGATGGAAATTTTCCAGACCCGACGGACCGAGCTTCCATGGAGTCGAACCGAAACTCGATCCTGCGTATCCGGGACCGCGAACGCAAGCTCATCTTTAAAATTCATGAAGCGTTGCAACGTTTAAACGACGGTGAGTACGGTATCTGCGAAGAATGCGGTGAGGAGATCGGTATCGAACGGCTTAAAGCGCGTCCGGTAACGACACTTTGCATCGCCTGTAAGTCCAGCCAAGAGATCGAGGAGCGCAAGGCAAAGCGGATCGTCTGATCCCTGAGGTACGACTCCATGAAGCTCAGAAAAGCGGTCATACCGGTGGCGGGCCTCGGAACACGATTTCTCCCTGCTACTAAAACTGTCCCCAAGGAGCTTCTGCCGATCGTCGACGTTCCGTCGATTCAGTACGTCGTTCAAGAAGCGGTGGATGCAGGAATCGAAGAAATCATCTTCGTGACCGGCCGGGGCAAGGACGGCATCGAGGATCATTTCGATGATGCGCCCGAATTAGAGCAGGTTCTCACCGATCGCGGCCAGACGGAAATGGTCAAAATGCTTCGCCGCATCGCTGAGATGACCGAGGTTGTGTCGGTTCGTCAAAAAAAGCCACTGGGGCTAGGTCATGCGGTACTTTGTGCTCGCGATCTTGTCGGTGACGAGCCGTTTGCCGTCATGCTCGCCGATGACCTGATTGACAACGAGACGCCGTGCATCCGCCAGTTGTTGCACATTTTTGAAAAGACCGAAGAGTCCGTGATCGCTCTAATGGAGGTTCCGCTGGAGGAAGTCCATCAGTATGGAGTCATCAAAGGCAAAGAAATAAAAGAGCGTCTCTATCAAATCGAAGCGACCGTGGAGAAACCGCTGGCAAAGGACGCGCCGTCAAGGATGGCGATCATCGGCCGCTACGTGCTGCGCCCGGAAATTTTTTCGATCCTTCAGAAGCTTCCTCCCGGCAAGGGCGGGGAGATCCAGCTGACCGATGGGCTGGCGCAGCTGGTGCGCGAACGCAAAGTCTTTGGCTGCGAGTTTCTCGGCGATCGATACGATATCGGTGACAAGTTCGGTTTTGTCCGCGCCACTATCGCCTACGCGTTGAAAAGGCCGGACCTAAAAGATAAGATGGTGGAATATCTTAAAGCCACAACACGCTGACTATGGGGCCGTAGCTCAGTTGGGAGAGCGCTAGAATCGCACTCTAGAGGCCGTGGGTTCGACTCCCATCGGCTCCACCAAATTTGATCAAAAGGGCGGGAATCAACCCGCCCTTTTTTTTCGGCAGTCCATCAGATAAATCTCAGCGTTTGCAAAAGGGAGCCAGGGACAACTAAGCAAGTTACGTAAGTCTAACGCTATCTCCTATTTTTTTTCTATGTCTGGCGAAGCGCCAATTTTTTCGCTATGAATAGGACCGTTTATATTTGGCCTGTGGTGAGATTTGCCTGTTGGTGTTTAGTTAATGGAATTCTTCGCAAATCCTGAGTTCTGGGTCCGTTGGTTCGGCATCGTGATCCTCGACCTTAGTTTGGCCGGCGACAATGCTCTGCTCATCGCCATGGCAGTCAGGACTCTTCCTCCTCGCGAGCAGTTTTTAGGACGAGTCGGCGGCACCTTCGGGGCGGTGGCGCTCCGGTTCGCATTTATTGCCATAATCACGCAGCTTCTCAGGATTCCCTATCTCCAGGCCGTCGGAGGCTTAGTTTTGATCTGGATCGCCGTCAAGCTACTGCGGCAGGACGCGGGCGGGGAGGGACGTGAGGTACGGCATGGGACCACACTTTGGGAAGCCATCTGGGTTATCATCGTAGCCGATATCATCATGAGTCTGGATAACGTCTTGGCGGTGGCGGCCGCCTCTCACGGCGATCTCGCCCTAGTGATCTTCGGCATTGGACTGTCGATCCCCATTGTTGTCTGCGGGGCTGGCTTCCTGGCCAGACTAATGAACCGTTTTCAGTGGATTGTATGGCTTGGCGGAGGGATCCTCGGCTGGGTGGCAGGCGAGATGGTAGTTGAGGATAGAAACCTCCATACTTGGCTCGAGCCTTGGGCGGGTTTTCTCCCATGGACACTCCCAGCTCTGCTCGCCGCGGCTCTGATCTCACTGGGATGGTGGTTGGCGCGTCGGGCCGAGCAGGACGAACCCATGAATGTCTAACCATGAACGCGTCTGCTGCAATTCATTTTTCAAATCGTGACCGCGCGCGCTAACAAGTTAGTCCGGCGCCGCCTCTATGTTCCTGGTTCCTTTATACGTCTTGAGGACTTCATCCTGCTAGCTAATGTCCAAACCGCCCCCCGTTGATCCCGGGAATTTTGTAATGTTGACGTAAGGGCCACAGTCTGATAGGCAACTCTCACGTGAAAGCCAAGATCGCTCTCTTTCTCTCACTCCTTTTAGCATTTTCTCTCTTTGCAGATGGCATCGATGTGCGTGCCGACCTTGATGACGACGCCGAGGAAGAAGCTTCTTCGATCGACGCCCTTGTTATCTCGTTGAGGTTCAAAGATTCGGGGCGTTTACGCAGCCGTCGGACCACAACCAACTCATCAGCGCTGTCGGCCGGGTTCGGTGTCCGATCAGAAAATTTTCTCTCCGCTGCCAGGATAAAAAAACCGTCCACTTTTTCGCAACAAGAGCTTTATAGCCTTCAGCAAGTCTATCGCCTTTAAAATACCCTCACCTTAGGCTCTCTTTTATCTATTGGACCTGGTCTAGCTCAAGATCGGTCCCAACAGATTCTTCGTGTCCCAGCCATTTGACGTGAAGCGCGAGGAAAAGCCCGCGCTGCGGCAATTAAAGAATGACCTGGCTTGGGACGGCTAAGGAGATTCGAATGAACGCTTTGAAAATGACTTTTCTCATGACGTTTCTGACCGTGATTGTGGTCAAAGTTGGTAGGGCGCTGGGTGGCGCAGAGGGCGCGTTGATCGCTCTCACGATCGCTTTAGTCGTCCACGCTATCAACTACTGGTTCATCGACAAAATCATTCTGCGCATGCACGGTGCAAAGGAAATTCAACCCGATGGCCTGCCGGGGCTTTATCGCACAGTGCAAAATCTAACATGCCGGGCACAGATGCCCATGCCTAAATTCTATTTGCTTCCCCGACGGACGGCGACTGCCTTTGCCACCGGCAGAGACGAGAAGCATGCCGCGGTGGCGGTTACCGGGGACATCCAAACCCTAGATGAAGCCAAGCTCCAGAGCATGCTGGCTCGTGAACTGTCCCGCCTCAAGAATCGCGATCGGTTCGGTGGAACGATCACAGCCAGTGTGACCGGGGCGATTTCCGCACTGGTCGACATCGGCAAATAAGGAATGAAGCAGCTATGTTACCATCCATGAGCGTATTGAGCGCGAGTGGGACAGCGAAACAGCGCAGTATATCAGGCTGGAAAAAAATGTGAGAAGGTTTGCTAGAAACAAAATGCTTTCCGCCACCCATTTTAAGCAAGTCTTCTGGCTCGTCGTAGCTGTTACCCTGGCATTGCAGTGGGTTGCCCTCCACATTTCAAGACTGCATCTGGAACCTCAGTGGGAAACGGTTTCCTCTGGGCTCGGTATTTTTGGGGCAGCCTTCCTCCTTTCATGGGCGGCGGAACTTGCGCAAAAGGATATTCCGCAAGCGCTGGCGATCGCGCTCCTCGCACTGATTGCGGTATTGCCGGAGTATGCCGTCGATATGTATTTCGCGTGGACGGCAGGAAAGGATCCGAAATACACGGCCTTTGCAATGGCCAACATGACCGGTGCAAATCGATTATTGATCGGCGTCGGCTGGGCAGCCGTCGTGGTGACCTATTGGTTAAAATCCGGAAAGCGGGCGGTGAAGCTAGAACCGGGTCACGAAATCGAGATTTTATATCTCGGAGTCGCGACGATCTACTCCTTCATAATTCCTATCAAAGGGCGGCTTGATCTCATCGACGCTGCGGTGCTGATCGCTATCTTCGTCTTTTACATGCGTGCCGCATCGAAGGCTGAACACGTCGAAACGGAACTTGAAGGCCCGGCGGAGATGATCGAAAGTTGGGGCGAACGCAGTCGGCGGTTAGCTACTGTGGTTTTCTTTCTGCTCTCCGGTTTTACCATCTTTATAGCGGCGGAACCATTTGCCGAGGGATTATTAGCCACCGGCAGGACCTTTGGGATCGAGGAATTTATCCTGGTTCAATGGTTGGCGCCGCTAGCCTCTGAATCGCCCGAGTTCATCGTCGCCATTCTGTTTGCGCTCAAGGCCCAGCCGGGGACGGCCATGGGCGCGTTGCTATCATCGAAGGTGAATCAGTGGACGCTACTGATCGGCATGCTGCCGGTAGTCTACTCGATTTCCGCCGGCAATATCGCCGGCATGCACATCGACGACCGCCAGATGGAAGAGCTGTTTTTGACCGCCGCACAGTCGCTTTTCGCCGTGGTGGTGCTGGCGAATCTGTCGTTTTCGCTCATGGAAGCGACGGTTATATTCCTGCTATTTTCCACTCAGCTGCTGTTTCCTGATCCGCAGTTTCGTTTTTATTATTCGATTTTTTATGTTCTCCTGGCCGTCGGTCTTGTGCTTGTCAACAAGGATACACGACAGGGACTGCGCGGATTATTTAGACGAGCGCCCGCAGCATGCGCTGTCCAGAACTCATTAGCCAAGACGGTTAAATTGAAAAAAAATCAGGGTTTGTAGAGCCGGGCTTTCAAGCATCCGCTGGATCACGTAAATTAAAGCGTGGCAATGAAGGCTACCGGCAGCGTTAAACAACTAGGCTGGCGCGGTTTTTTCCAGCTAATCGCCCACCTTCCCAGTTTCTTGAAGCTGTTTTCGCGCTTGATAGAGGACGCGCGTGTACCCCTGACATCCAAACTACTCCTCGTTGGAGTACTTGCCTACGTGGTTCTGCCGGCTGACCTCGTGCCGGATTTTCTTATCGGCGTCGGCCAATTGGACGATCTCGCGGTCATTCTAGGCGGCCTAAGACTCTTTCTGCGCCTCTGTCCCCCGCAGGTTGTGCAGGAACATTTGCGGGCGATCTCAGCGGGCCAATAAGACCATTTAACCAAAGATTTGTTAGACCACGAAGATTCTGGGACGGAGTCTCGTAAGGTGGAACGCCGTGAGATCTGTTGTCGACTTCAGTGCTTGGCAGCGGCTTTTTCTTCCTTGATGTTTTCGTGGATCAGGCGCGGCACACCGCCGCAGCTGAAGCAGCGCGGCGGTTCATGCTTCGTTTCCCCTTCCGGGTAACGCATGTAACGCCGGTAAAAGGGCTTCTCGGTGCCGACGAAGTCGTCATAGTAAAAAGCCAATTTGCCGCACTCACTGCACTGTAAATATTTTGCCATCTTTTCCTTCCAAATTCCGACTATTCAAATTTCGGCGACCGCTTGTCCCTACCCAAGAATCACTTGGCCGTCACTTTACGAGGAGCAATAAGATGCTTGGTCTCGGTTTGATGCCACAAGAGATCAAGGTCGTTGGTCTCGGCGTCGTGATTATTCATGGCGTTACTGTTTTGACGTGCGAGAAAGAATACTCACGAAGCCACGTAACGTCAACAAGTGGCGCTGTAAGCGGGGTTGAGAATTTAGCGAATTTGATGCATGGGATATTAAACAAGAGGTTTATTCGCTCCTCGGCTGCAAAAAGGATTCCCGAACCAGCATCATATTACTAAGGAGGCATTTCGTATGGCTATAAAATTGTATCAATCCCAAACTTCGATGTTCTGCGAGAAAGTGAGAATTGTTTTGGCGCTGAAGAAAGTTCCTTACGACATCGTCGACGTGCGCAAAGACGACCGTAAATCGCTGATCGAATACACCGGCCAAAGAAAAGTTCCGTCAACGGATTATAACGGGGAGTGCGTGATCGACTCCACGGTGATCGCGACGCGTCTCGAGAAGGATTATCCGGGGATCAGTATTTATCCCGATGGCGCGACGAACAAAGGGCTGTGTTTGGCATTGGAGGACTGGTCCGACGAAGTCTTGATTCACGCTAACCATGCCCTGCGCCGCGCGGATAATGCGGAGGCGCGCAAGAAAGCCGAGGACGAGTGGGATGTTCATTTCAATACTTTGGATCAGATCTACTCCGGCAAGAAATTTATCTTCGACCGCATGACCCTCGCCGATATCGCGATTTTTTCTCAGCTGCACTATCTCTATACGGCGGTCAAATACGAGATTCCTGCAAGATATAAGAACGTCAACTCCTTCATGGAAAACATGCGCCAAGCGCTGAAGCTAAAGTCTCTCGCCGACAGCTTCGAAGCGCAGTCGCTTTAGCCGTCTGTGAGAAACTGCGATGAAAAAGGATGTGGTTGTTCCCCGTCTGGGATCGAGTGACGAAAGCGATGAGGTGAGGATTCTGCGCTGGCTCAAGGCCAAAGGCGCAAGAGTGCAGAAGGGCGAAGCTCTTGTCGAGGTGGAGACCGATAAGGTCAATATCGAGATCGAAGCTCCCGACGACGGTCAACTAAACGAGATCAAGGCGCAAGAAGGCGACTTTGTAAAATTCGGCGCCGTTGTCGCAGTGATCGATCAGGAATCCTGATGTTTCTCCCAGGGGGGGTGGTTGAAATCCGGCTTTCAAGCCATGTGAAAGTCTGTCATGCCGGCGCACGCCGGCATCCAGGTTGATTGGGAAGATTGGGCTGGCAACGGCACACAAAGACTGGATTCCGGCTTTCGCCTGAAAGACGGAATCGGGAGAAATGCGCGCCGGCACAGGCCCTCAAGCTTCCGTTTAGAGACTACCGGCCCATCATCTTGGTTCTATTTTCACAATCGCTGATTCGTAGAATCTTTCCTTTGCTAAACTTCAATTCCGTTCGGTCCGCCAATCGGGTGCGGACTTCTTTGCCGCGTGACAACGGAGACTGATGGAAGAGCGGTTTTCAGTTCTCCTCAATCGAACATGTCTGGTTGGGTGCCTGCTCGGCGTCTGCGGGACGTGGTATTTTCTGTTCGGGCTGGCGGGTTATGTGAGCAACCCCTGGCTAAACTTCAGTGTCGTCACCGTTCTCCTTGCCACTGCGGTCTTTTTTATCTGCCACTTTTTGGAGATTCCTCGACAGACGCACCGGCTCGGCAAGATAATCTGGGCCGCGATTTTTGTCATTCTCATCGTTGAAATCATTCTTGGTTTGCTGCCACCCACCAGCCGAGACGAGTTGACGCACCACTTAGCGATCCCAAAACTTTACGCCAAAGCCAGCCGGATCATCGAAGTGCCGATCGCGCCTTATTCCTACTACCCCATGCTGATCGACATGCTCTACACACCGTGGGTGTATTGGGGCTATGATTTCGTGCCCAAATGGATACACGCGCTCTTCGGTTTTCTCACCGGTCTTTTGCTTTACGCCTATTGCGGCGGACGCATGAACGCAGTTTACGGACTTCTCGGTTTTTTCTTTTTCGTATCGACGCCCATCATCGCGCGCTTGAGCCATTGGGGTTACATCGATCTCGGCATCACTTTCTACACGACGGCATCGCTGCTCTGTTTGCTGCGGTGGCGCGAGGAAAGGGAGTCGCTCCAATGGCTAACTCTTGCTGCTCTTTCACTTGGATTTGCCCTCGCCACTAAACCGAACGGCTTGGTTGCCGCCTTGCTGATATCCGTGATGTTCTTGCTCCTCATCGTGAAGCCACCGCGGAAGAGGGCGGCGCAAATCGGACGCGAGCTGCTTCTCTACGGCGGATTGACTCTGCTGCCGTTTTTGCCGTGGCTCGTCAAAAACTGGTCTCAAACCGGCAATCCGTTGTTCCCGCTACTAGCCAATTTTTTCGTGTATCGCGGTCCAATCGCGACGGAGAGCGCAAGCTTCGGCGGCATCGGCATATTGGTAAAGAGAGAGTTGCTTTACGGCGAGAATTTTTGGCAGATACTCGGCCTGCCGCTGCGCGTGTTCTTTTCCGGTCGAGACGACAACCCGCAATTTTTCGACGGTGTGCTGACGCCGATTCTGATTATTCTTTTGCCTTGGGCGTTCAAGGGAAAGTGGCTTGAAGATAAGAAGTTGCTCGCAAGTTTCGCGCTGTTGTTCTTGCTGTATGCAATATTTTTAGTGGACCTGCGCATTCGTTATATTCTGTCGATCGTTCCGCCACTAGTCATTCTTGCTGTTTACGGCATCTTCAACGTCTATCTCCGCATCAAGAGGCCGGTCTATCTCTTTGTCGGACTCATAGCTTTCGTGGCATGGCATGGGAGCTACCTTTGGCACTATGTTCGCGCGACGGAACCGTTCGGTTATCTGAGCGGCAGCGAAAGCCGCGACACATACCTCGAGCGAATGCTGCCTGAGTATGCGGCCTTTCGCTTCATCAACCAAACGACGGCGCCGGCGGCGAAAATTTATCTTCTCTTTGTCGGCCGGAGAGGTTATTATTGCGAGCGGGATTATTTTCACGACGGCGGCGAACTGCCGGGATATCTCCTCGGAGTCATTCGCGCCGCCAAGAGTCCCGATCAAATCGACGAAGCCTTGAAGCGAAAACAAATTACGCATCTCATGGTCCGCGAGGAACTCCTGGTGGATTTCCTGACGCACAATTTGACACCCGCTCAAGCCGCGACGTGGAGTCAGTTCGCGCAGAGCCGCCTAACATTGAATTTTCGCGATCGCGGCCACGCCGTCTATCAACTCCATGCCTAACCGCTACGAGCTTTCCATAGTCATCCCAGTTTTCAACGAAGCGAATCATCTGGCCGCGCTGATCGGCAAAGTCCAGGCGCTTAAACTGCCGCAATCGGAAATCATCGTCGTCGACGATGGTTCCACGGACGGCAGCGCCGAAATCGCCATGCGCGCCGGCGCGAACGTCGTGTGCCATCCTTACAACATCGGTAACGGGGCCGCGGTGAAGAGCGGTATGCGTGCGGCACAAGGGCGGCTTATTGTCCTGATGGATGGCGACGGACAGCATCCGCCGGAAGATATCCCCAAACTGCTCTCCGAGGCTTCCCACTATCATATGGTGGTCGGTGCCCGCGGCAAGGGATCAAAATTGCGATTTCACCGCTACGCGGCGAACCTACTTTACAATCTACTTGCGTCTTATGTCACCCGATTCAAAGTACAAGACCTCACATCTGGGTTTCGGGTCTTGTCTAGGCACGATGCCCTGCGGTTTATCGATCTTTTGCCCAATACTTTTTCTTATCCGACGACACTTACTTTGGCGATTTTGCGTTCCGGATTCACCGTTAAGTATGTTCCGATCCGGACGCTCTACCGCGCCGGCCAAAGTAAAATTAGCTTGGTCACCGATGGGATTCGCTTTCTCTTGATCATTACCAAAATCGCGACGCTATTTTCCCCGTTTCGCGTGTTTCTGCCCGTCAGTATTTTTTTCTTCCTCGCCGGCACGTCGAATTATCTCTACACCTATCTCACCCAGGGCCGCTTCACGAACATGTCGGTATTCATGTTCACCACGGCGGTCATTATCTTCATGCTCGGCTTGGTCTCAGAGCAAATCGCCCTGCTGCGGATGGAACGGCACGGGACGCCCATCGACGGGGAAATCCCACGTGACGATTAATATTGCGGATTTGAGTGCCGCCTCGGCCGGTTTGCAAGCGTTCGGTAAAGGCTCTCGAATTCGCCAGCGATCCGCTTCCAATCGTAGCGCTCTTTAACTTCTCTGAACGCATTCTCGACGAGCCGCGCCCGTAAATCAGGATCATCTAGTAGTTTTTCCATGGCGAGGGCGAGATCCCTCGGCCGGTTGGGCGGTACCAACGCGCCGGTGACGTTATCACGAACGGCCGCTTCGATACCTCCAACGCGAGTCGTCAGAACGCAGGCGCGACCGGCAAAAGCTTCGAGTAGCACTACACCTTGGCCTTCGGTGTCTCCCGAAGCTGCTTCGATGGACGGAGCGACGAATAAGTCCGCGGCGGCATAGAACTCTGGCAAGCACTGATTGCTTATCGCTCCCCAAAATCTAACTTTTTCCGCTAGCCCAAGATCTTTTGTGGTTTGTTCCAGTTGGCTTCTTTGCTCTCCGTCGCCAATGATCCAGAGAGTCGTTCGATCCCGCAAGGGATGAGGTAACAGCGACAGCGCTTGAAGCAAGCTGTGGCAGCCTTTTTTCTCGACCAATCGGCCGACAAACAGCAGGAGAAATTCCCGCCCCGGCAACTGCTGTCGTAGACCGGCAGGGTCGCCGCCGGCAAATAAATCGGTATCGACACCCATGGGGATAACTTGAACACGCGGACTGATCGCGGCGGGGTCGACAGCGCGTGACGTTGCCGGTGTATTCGTGGTCCAAACATCACTGTGCATGACAACAAATCGTTTCAAAGCGCTCGCCAGCCCACCTCGAAGGGTAAAAGCGTCGGCTCCATGAACCGTTGTGACTAATGGAACATGGCGAAGGTATTTGGCTACGACGCCAAGCAAACCTTGCGGCAATATCCAATGCGCGTGGAGCAAATCAATTCGCTCTCGCCCGATCACTCGCAACAGCGAATAGGCCATCGCCAAAACGAAAAAGGGAACTTGCAGCCAAAGCCACGGTGAGCGTTTCAGATTCGGCATGATTCC
>DASPXM010000010.1:0-7023 GCA_035637295.1 Verrucomicrobiia bacterium | reverse complement strand
GCGCAGGAAGTTGCCAGCCAGCGCCAGCTTGCCCAGCGCATGCAAGGGATCGTGCTGCTCGGTGTGTTCTTGCGCGTCGCGCCCTTCGTCCGCGAGCGCGGCTTGAGCGACGCTGAAGTTGACGCGACAGTAGAAAAGTCGCTGCGCAAGTTCTTTGGCAAACGGGGTGAAAAGGTCGTCCAGGAAAATCTTTTAGCCGTGCGTCGCGGGCGCAGCGAGGTTATCGAGGTCCCGCGGGATGTTATGGTTTGCGCCGCCTAGCGACGGAAAGCGATGAAAGAGATTAAGAAAGATTTCTCCCTGCGGTCGAAATGACAATTGAAGAACACCTGAGTGGGAAAATCGTATGAAGGACAAGAAAGTAAAGGACTGGATGCATCGCGGGGTGATTACTTGCCGGCCGGAGACGCCGATTGCCGAAGTCGCGGCAGTCATGGATTTTCATGATATCAGTGCTTTGGTAGCGGTTGCGGAAAATGGCGCCCCCTTAGGAGTGATATCGCGCACGGATCTCGTCAATGCCCGCTTCATCCAGCCCTATATGAAACATTGGCGCGGATTAAACGCGGAGCATTTGATGACGCAACCGGTTGTCAGCGTGTCGCCGGACTCGACCATCGAGGAAGCGGTGCAGCTGCTCAATGAAAAACGCATTCACCGTTTGGTCGTCGTCGAGAGGGAGAGCGGGCGCATCCGGCCTGTCGGTATCCTGTCGGTGACCGATCTCGCCAGGCATGTCGGCGAAGAAACAAAATCGGAGGAATGACCGTGGCCTCGATAGAACCTCTGTTCAACCCCCTCGATAGTGAAAATCACGAACCGGCGCAAACTCCCGGCATTAAGCGGCCGGGCACGCCGATGGAGACCCACGAAGCGACCTTTGCCGACGCCCATTTGATTGATCTCGATCTCGACAAGTACGTGGACGACTTCAATCGCCGCGTCATCGGCGCCTATCAAGAGGGTAAGGGCTCGGCGGTGTTGCCGGCGGATCTCGGCGTGGCGCGCAGTCTCATTCCCGCCGGCACCGGCGCGCTGCGCGATTTCAGTTACATCGCGTCGGAGATCCCTGAGTTCGAATTTGAAAAATGCGTCGGTTGCATGAGCTGTGTAACCCAGTGTCCAGACACGGCGATTCTCGGCAAAGCGATCCCTGCAAGTAAGGTCGAGGCGTCGCTCGATAACATCGAAGATGCCAACGAGCGTGCATGGGTGCGCTCGCACTGGGCGCGCACGCGGAAATATTTCGACGTGCCGCAAAAAAAGGGTGCGGAGGGGGCGCTGTTCGGCATCTTTATCGATCCGACCAAATGCAAAGGCTGCGCGGAATGTGTGCAGGTCTGCGACGAGCTGGATTATCACGCGCTCGAGATGGTAACGAAGGACGAAAATACTTTGCCGCGCTACCGGGCGGCATTCAACTTTTTCCGCAAAATAGGTCCGACGCCTGAAGCGTACATCAATGAGCGTGCGCTTGCGGATTTTATGCTCGCGGAGGAGCGATCTCTTTTATACGTCGGCGGCGCCGGCTCGTGCATGGGCTGCGGCGAGGCGACGGCGATACGCATGATGTTGGCGGCGACCGGTTTCTTGAACGGACCGGAAAATATCGGCATCGTCGCGTCCACCGGTTGTAACACGGTTTACGCGTCTACATATCCTTATAATCCTTATATTGTGCCGTGGACCAATTCGCTCTTTGAAAACGGCCCGGCTGACGCGATGGGCATTCGCGCGCGCTGGGATCAGTGCGGCTGGGAAGATAAAAAGCTCTGGGTGATCGGCGGCGATGGCGCCATGTATGACATCGGGTTTCAGAGCCTGAGCCGTATGCTCGCAAGCGGCATGGACATTAAAGTCTTGATCCTCGACACACAAGTTTATTCCAACACCGGCGGTCAGGCCTCGACCGCCACATTTGCCGCGCAGGAAGCGAAGATGGCTGCTTTCGGAAAGGCCTCCCCGGGCAAGCGCGAACGGCGCAAGGAGCTGGCGCAGATCTGCCTCATGCATCCTGAAGTCTACGTGGCGCAAACTACGGCGGCACATATCAATCATTTTTATAAGGCCATTGCGGAAGCGAATAATTATCCGGGACCGTCGGTGATCAACGTCTATACGACTTGTCAGCCCGAACACGGCGTGCCCGATTGCAATTCGACCCATCAAGCGAAGCTCGCCGTGGAGTCCCGCGCATTCCCGATTTTTATTTACGATCCGCGCAAAGGAGAAAAGATCCGCGAGCGCTTGAGCTTGGTCGGAAACCCCGCACAAAGAGAAGATTGGTGGACGCCGCCGAAAGGCGATAAGCCGCTTACGTTCATTGATTTCGCGCGCACCAAAGGCCGCTTCGCTAAACAGTTCGACAAAGATGGCAATCCGTCGGCGGCATTGTTGCAAACCCAACAGGATCGGTTGCAAAACTGGCGGCACCTGCAGGAATTGGCGGGGTTGCGTTGAGACGAGTGAAGAAAGAGGCATTATGGCGGCTAACATCTTTCTCGTGCCCTTGGATTTTTCGCGCGGCTCGGAAAAGGCGCTCGATCATGCGCTGAAATTGGCGCGCGAAAGGTCCACCAGGGTGATTGCCTTGCACGTCGTGCCGGCGGAACTTATCTACCCGCCGACCGGTGGCAGATTCGATTTCTACGGTTTGATGCAGCGCGACGCGCGGGAAAATTTTCGCAAGCTAGCAAAGCGCAAGCGACTCCGACCGAAGGACTGCGAACTGGCGCTGGCGCGCGGCGCTGATTTCGCGGACATCATCGTACGCCATGCAAAAAAGCTGCGCGCCTCGCTGATCATTATGGGCAGTCACGGCCGAACCGGGCTACGTCGGCTGCTGCTCGGCAGCGTCGCCGAGCGAACGCTACGCTACGCCAAATGTCCAGTGTTGATCGTAAAATAGTTGCTCGAATACTAAGGCCTCGCGGCTGTCGGCGCGTTGAAGGTGGAAGATCATGGCGCAATGCGAATGCGCGCGTCGACGATTTGACAGCCGCGTCCCGGCGGCAGGGCGATCACGGGATTCAAATCCAGCTCGGCGATCTCCGGCACTTCTTCGACGAGTCTTGCCACTCGCAATAGCAAGTCTTCGATGGCGGCAATGTCGGCGGGTGGGTGGCCGCGGTAACCTTCCAATAGGCGATATCCTTTGATACTGCGCACCATTTCCGCGGCATCGCGATCGGTGATCGGCGCGACGCGGAAGCAAACGTCCTTGAGAATCTCAACGTGTATGCCGCCGAGACCGAATCCGATCAACGGGCCAAAGAGGGGATCGAGTGTCATGCCGACCATCACTTCGACACCGTCCGAGATCATCGGCTGAATTAAGACGCCGTCCATTTCCTCAAGCTTGTTGTCCTGCGCGACCCGTTGTTGAATCTCCAGGAAAGCTTGGTGCACGGCGGCTTCGCTGCCGAGATTCAAACGCACGCCACCGAATTCAGTTTTGTGCACGATCGTGCGCGACGCGAGTTTGAGCGCCACCGGGAAACCGATTTGCGCGGCCAGCTTTGCTGCTTCGTCTGCGCTCGGACATATCCCGCCCGCTGGCACGGGCAGAGCGAAAGTAGAAAGCACTTTGCGCGTCTCTTCGCCTGACAGCCAACTAGCGCCACGCTCACGGCACGCGTGCTCGCAAATCGCGCGCGCCTCTTGCGGTCGAATATCGTCGAAGTCGAGGATGATACCCTCGGGCCGATCGCGCCATTCGGCGTAACGCGCCAACTTGCCCAACACTCGCGCGGCGTCTTCCGGAAAGGCGTAGTTGGGCACCACTTCACCGCTGCTCGCTACGGTCTTGGGTACTTTCGCTCCATCCATAATGCAGGTGAGCACGGGTTTGATATCGCCGCCTTTTCCCCGCGCTGCGCGCACAGCAGAGTAAATCTGGCGACGAATCGCCGCGAGATCGACCAAGCCGACATGAATCGTAAGTACGATGAGCGCGTCGACTTCCTCGGCGCGGAGCAGAATGTCGACAGCCTGGCAAAAATCCTCGGCGCTCGCGGAAGCAATCATGTCCACAGGATTGCCAACGCTCGCCGCCGCCGGCAGAAACTCTCTCAATCGCCGCTTGGTTTCATCGTTAAGCTCTTGGACCGCGAGCCCGTTGGCCTCGCAGGCGTCGGCGCAGAGAATGCCAAGGCCGCCGGCATTGGTCAAAACTGCGACGCGCCGCCCCTTCGGTAGCGATTGGCTGCTTAGTGCGACGGCGAGATCGAACATTTCCCCCAAGGTGTCGGCGCGAATCACGCCGGTTTGATGAAACAAAGCATCGACGGCAACATCATCGGCGGCAAGAGCGGCAGTGTGCGACCCGGCGGCGCGCCGACCAGCGCCGGTTCTTCCGGCTTTGACGGCAACGATCGGTTTGTGACGGCTTATGCGTTTGGCGATGCGCGCGAAACGACGCGGGTTGCCGAACGATTCCAGGTAAAGGAGAATGACGTTTGTGCGGTCGTCTTCCTCCCAATATTGGAGGAGATCGTTGCCGGAAATATCCGCTTTGTTGCCGACGCTGACGAAGCTGGAGAGACCAAGCTCACGCTCGTGCGCAAGAGCAATGACGGCCAAGCCGAGGGCGCCGCTTTGAGAGCAAAAGGCAACGTTTCCCGCTGCTGGAAAATCCGGTGCGAAGGATGCATTTAATCGAACGGACGGATCGGTGTTGAGTAGACCCAGACAGTTCGGCCCGACCATGCGCATGCCGTACCCGCGGATTTTACCGAGAAGCTCTTTTTGCTGATCACGCCCTTCGGCCCCAATCTCGGCAAACCCGGCGGTTATGACAATCACCGCTCGCACGCCACGCGCGGCGCAATCGTCGATGACTGCATTAACCGTGTTCGCTGGAACCGCGACGACCACGAGATCGGGAGCCTGGGGTAGCTCGCGGAGGCTAGGGTATGCTTTAAGCGATGCAACAACGTCAGCTTTGGGATTTACCGGGTAAACGGAACCTTTGAAGCCAGCGCCAAGAATCGCGTTAAAAATCCTCGTTCCAATATTGTTCGGACTGCGCGAAGCGCCAACAACAGCTACGGATCGAGGATGAAAAAACGGCCGGAGCGAGGCAGCAGTTGAAATGCGGTCACGCATTTCCCAACGGGCAACGCTGGATTGAGTGGGGACCACCGAAAAGTCGACCTCGACATATTGTTCATCCAAATGCGTATGGCATTCAAAACCGGAGTTTCGAAAAACGTCCAGCATGGGTCGGTTTTCAACTCTGGTTGTTGCCCGGAACCGAACAATACCATTAGCCACAGCTAAAAGAGCCAGTCTTTCAAGGAGAAGAGTGCCGATGCCTTTGCCTTGAAAATTATCGTCTACCGCCATCGCGACTTCCGCTGTTGTCTCATCTAGTGCAACGTAGGTACCGGTTGCGATCACTCGCGGTCTTCGTTCGGAAAGCCGGGTTACGATCAGAGTCAACTGTTTGCGCGGATTTGAAGAGTCGCAAAAAAAATCAATTAGCTTGCGGGGGGGCGGGACGAGAGAAAAAAAGCGGCGCGACTTGGATTCATCCGACAGCGAAGCGAAAAACTTCGTCATCGCCTCTTGATCCTCAAACTTCGTCACTTGGATTGTAGCGGTCGTACCGTCGCGCAGAATCAAGCGCCCAGATTCCGGGGAATCCTGTTGAGGAAGAGGCAGGTAATGTGGACGTACGGAAACGCTCGCTCCTCCGGTTTGCAGGCGTCTCGAGTTTTCCACAACGTTTGATTTTCTAGTCTTGAGAGGGACGGCTGAAATATTACTCACATCGCTAGTCTTTTTGCAGAACCTTTATTGAATATCCGCGATTTTGCGCACGCCATCACCCCAGTCTTCGACATTGAAGTCTTTGAACGGCACGACGATCGGTTCCTTTTCCTCGATGGAGATCATTCGATTCTTGTACTCAATTAAGAATGAAATCTTTAGTAACAACGAATCGTCTCTGACCTCAAGGAGGTTCACCTTTTCTTCGAGAAAGGAGTATTCCTTATTACGGAATATTTCCTTCACTCGGTCTCTCGTGAGAACTTCTTTCGTGCCCAAAAAGCCACTCATGATTCCTCCACAAACTAATCGAGCTTCGCCACATATCGCAACACATCTGTGGTCGTGACTAGGCCAACCAAGGCGCCGCTTTCAACCACTGGCAGGCAGCCGATTTTTTTATCCGCCATCAGGCGCGCCGCGTTTGTGATCGGCGTGTCCGGTTCCACGGTGACCACGCGTTTTTTCATTATATTTTTGATCAGGATGCTTTTGAGCAATGCCGATTTACTTTTCTGTTTTAGCCCGAATATTCGGCTGGACGCCGCACCCATTAAATCGCGCGCGCTGATCATTCCGGTTAATTTGCCGTTTTCGACGACCGGAATATGGCGAATGCGTCCGAGGGAGATGATGTCGTTGGCCAAGTCCAAAGTGTCATCGGGCTTTAGGGTCACCGGGGAGCCCATCATGATCTCGCGCACGAGCCCCTCTTTGCCGTTGTTCATGGTTGCTCCTCCTGCAAGCGGTTTAAGAAACAACGCAAGACGTCGACGTACGTCACGATGCCGACGATCCCTTCTGCTCCATCCACGATCGGAATGCCGCCAACCTTTTCATTGATCAAAAGTTCTACCGCCTCGCGCAGATCGTCGTCCGGCGAAAGCGTCAATGGGTCCCTCGTCATAACGTCTCCAATTTTGGTACGGAGCGCTTTCTCGCGGGCCTCGGGGGCCGACATTAACGAGCTGCTGAGAAATGATCGGATGTCACGATCCGTGATGATGCCTATCAACTCGCGTTCTTTCACTACCGGGAGCTGGCGTATCTTGTTCACCGCCATGAGTTCATCGGCCTGAGCGATAGTCTCCGACGGGATCACGATCAACGGATCCTTGGTCATAATGTCAACGACCTTCATCCAACCGTATTTTCCAACCGTGCGTGTCATTGCCATCGGATTTTCCTTTCGCTTTGCGCAATCGTCGCGCAATGTATTCTTGCTCGATTATCCAAGCCGTAGAGGAGCAC
>DASPXM010000009.1:0-17055 GCA_035637295.1 Verrucomicrobiia bacterium | reverse complement strand
CGCGCGACATTTTTCCGCGCCAGCTCGCCAAAGTCTTCGCGTATTTCATAAGAGATCAACTGACCGCCACTGCCAATTGCGCGCAGCAAGGCTATGCTCAACGCGCCCGCCCCGACTCCGGCTTCGACCACCCGAGCACCCGGAAATAGGTCTGCCCATACCAGTATCGGCCCGATGTCTTTGGGGTAAATCACCTGGGCGCTGCGCGGCAGATTGGGAATCAGTTGCGGCAGGCTCGGGCGGAAAACCAAGAAGGGCTCATTTAACGAGGATCGGACGACGCTGCCTTCGTCGCGACCAATGATGTCGTCGACGGAGATCTTGCCGCCGCGAATCGAAATTGCGCGCCGTGGATCGAGCCGCGCGAGATACTCGCGCTCTTTGCGGTCGAGGAGAATGACAGGCTCCTCGATTTGAAACGGACCTTTTGGAAATGGTGAATTCACGGAAATAATGGCTGGACGCGGTTACTTGATCGTATATGAACCGAAGCCTTTTCGGTTCAACTCGCCAACCAACTCGCGCACGTCCTGGGAGCGTTTGAGATCGGCAATCATTAAAGCGTCGGGCGTGTCAACGACGACAGTGTCTTCAACGCCGAGAAGAACGACCAAACGGTCTGGCGCGTGGATCAGGCAATTCTTCGCCCCGAGTTCCAGCCAGCGACCGTTGCCAGCAATGCCGTGAGCATCCTTGCGCATCATACGGTGAACTGCCGACCAACTGCCGACATCGCTCCAGCCGAAATTTCCCTCCAGCGTCAAAACTCTTCCTTCGGAGCCTGCCTTTTCCAATACGGCGTAGTCGATCGAGAGGCTCGGCATTTTTCTGTACTGGCGCGCGATCACCGAACGGAGCGATGGATTAGGATTGGCCAGCGACCTTCCTTTTGCATTTTGATGGATAACTTCGAGCCCCTTTGCGATCGCGGGTTGGTATCGGGCCATGAGTTCGAGCAGCTTCCGAGCCTTCCAGACAAAAATGCCGCTATTCCACAGAGAGCCCCCGCGGATCAGTCGTTTTGCTGCGGCCAGTGTTGGCTTTTCGGTAAATCGTTTGACCCGATAAGCAGTCCCCTTGCGCCTGGCGCCAAACGCCTCGCCTTTCACGATGTAACCGTAGCCGGTTTCCGGGTATTCAGGGCGAATGCCGATGGTAATCAATTGATCGCCACGGATCGCCAACTCGACCGCCGCGTTGAGCACACGCCGAAACGCCGTGACGTCGCCAACCCAGTGATCGGCCGGGAGAACGATCATTACTGCGTCGTCATTTGTTCGCATCACTTCCAATGCGGCTAATCCGATGCAGGGGGCGGTATTCTTGCCCTCGGGTTCAGCGAGAAAATTATTGCTGGGCAATTGATCCAGCTCTTTGCGCAGCGCGTTGAGCTGTTCCGCCACGGTGACAACGAGTGTTTGACGGCGACCGCACAGCGAAACCACGCGCTCGACGGTTTCTTCGATCAAACTCTTTTGGCTGAGAATCTTGAGCAGCTGTTTCGGCCGCTGCGCGCGACTAAGCGGCCAAAACCGTGTACCTTTGCCGCCGGCAATGATCACGCTGAAACAGTTCGTCGCCATTAAGTCGTCCCGGTTGATGAGATTGCGAGGTATAGTACGGTAGGAAATATGGAGGATCAAGCCGCTCAATCGGAAACGCGATCCTGGGTAGTTCCGGCGCATCTTAACGACATTCGCCTCGACACCTTCGCGCGCCACTGCTTACATCATCTCTCTCGCCGAGAAATCGAACAGGCGATCCGTGCGAAGCTCTTTCTGATCAATGGAAGAGTGGGAAGAAAAGGCGACTTGCTCTCCGGTGGCGACGTCCTGGTTTTTGCCGGGTCCAAGCAGTGGTCCGCCTTACATCCGTTGCCTGATTCCGACCTCAACGTCTCAATTATTTACGAAGATTCGACGATTTTGGCGCTCGATAAGCCCGCCGGTATCGCGACCCATGGTTTTTCGGGAAGAGATACTGACACATTGGCCAATTTTCTTCTCGCAAAGCGGCCGAATCTCGTCAGCGTCGGCCAAAGTCGCTGGGAGCCGGGGCTGGTCCACCGACTCGATCGAGAGACGTCGGGACTCGTGCTGGTCGCTAAAACCCAGTCTGCCTTCGAGCAGCTGCGCTCGCAGTTTCACCGCCGACAGATCAAAAAAATTTATAAGGCGCTGGTCTGGGGAGTCAGTCTAACCCAAGGTGTAATCGACTTTCCCCTAGCGCACGATGCTCGCGACAAGCGCCGCATGCGCGTGTCGACTCGATTGACGCAAAAATCGACACAACGAAAGTGGAGCGCAATGACGCGCTACCGGATGCTTGGACACTCCTCCGGATTCAGCTGGCTCGAGATCGAAATGACAACCGGAGTCACGCATCAAATCCGGGTTCATTTGGCTGCCATTGGCCACGCCATTGTCGGCGACTCTTTATACGGCGCGACCGCTACCGAAACATTCGGTCTCGAGCGCCACTTTTTGCACGCCAGCAGTTTGGAATTTCGCCATCCGGACGATGGCCGGATCGTGAAGCTCAATGCGGAGTTGCCAAGCGATCTTCGGGCGGTACTGAAGCGACTTAAGTTGAGGTTTTAAGCGGCGCTGCTGCGAATGCCTTTGACCTTGGCGCAGCTGCCGCAGAAATTATTGAGCGTGCCGGCTTCTTCCATCCAACCCTCGTCGAGGTTGTGACAGATCTTTTTGCACTCGTAGCAGATGAAGTAGAGGCCATCGATGCTCTTGTTGATCTTCTCACGATTGAGCACGCGACCCCGGAGTTTTTCGACGCGAATGCCGAGGAGTTCTTCGTAATTCTTCTTTATTTTGCGTCGACCGGCTTCGTCACTTGGCAGATCCTCGTCTTCCGATTCCTCGTGCGTGCCGTCATCGATGTAGTCATGAGTGCGATCTTTGGCCGCGCGACCAGCACTTTTCTTTTTTGTCCGTGGCATCTTTCTCTTTGGCGCTCCCTTATATTTGATCGTCATCGTCGCGATGAGAACGGCAGTTGAGGTAAAATCATTTCATAATGAACGGTGCTTTTGTTGTCAATACCGGCGAGTCTGATTGAGTTCCGGTCAATGATCTAACCGACCGACTGCAATTGCGAAAATAAAAACAACAACGCGGAAGGTTGGCGATTTATCCACCTTCCGCGTTGCTATTAAAAGAGCGAATTAGTGAAAATGTTTTACTGCTTGATCGCCGCCGCGCGCCGTTGCAGATAGGCGTTGCGTACCGCGCCGTACAGGTCAACCGTCGATTCCGCCACGCGCTCGAAACGGTCTAGATTGAGCGAACGTTCATTGACAATATCAGTCGCTCTTCCTCCAATGCTCGCGTACCAAGGGATGAAATACGTATATGGAGTCATCGCGATGTCGAAAGCGTAACCGATCCCGTCGCGAACCGTGAGCGGCGGGAGTAACGGCAGCACTAAATAGGGGCCGGGCCCCATGCCCCAAACGCCGAAGGTCTGACCCGTGTCTTCGTCTTTTTGCTCGATGCCGAAAGCGTCCTTCGCAACATCGAAAAAGCCCACGAGCCCGATCGTGCTATTGATAGTAAACCTGGTCAATTCGGTGCCTGCGCCGGTCAGTTTGAGCTGCAAAGTGTTGTTCACCACGCGGCGGACCACTGCGAGATTGTCGAAAAAGTTATGAAAACCGCGCTGGACAGGGTCAGGAAAAATAAAATCCCAAGCCGTGGCGACGGGTTTGAGAATATAGCGATCGAGAACTTCTCGATTGAACGTGAACATTTTTTCGTTGAAACTTTCCCAGGGATCGTCTTCGAAGTCTTCACCGGCTGTCGCGGCCGCCGCCATTACGCCGACGTCTGCGGCAGTGATCTCAACGGTCTCTTGACTGCCGACTTGGTCGAGTGCGACAGTTTCCACCATCGGATCGATCTCGCTTGCTACGATATGATCCTCTGCGCCACCTGAGCGTATCATCAATAGGGGCAGGGCGAGCCCTAAGATCAACACTTCGGCCATCAAGAATCGCTGAATCCAATGCCAAAAACCACTCTTCATCGCTGTCTCCTTCCGCATGCTGTTGTCACTTACATGAACTCCTTATGGGGGTCAAGCCTCGCGGTGAATTTAGTAAGGCTAGGACGAACCGAGACTATCTAACTAAGCCAAAAGCGTGCCATCGTCGTGGGGTTTCGAGGCTGGTTAAAGGTGGCAATTTGATGAGTTTATTTCGCTCCATCATGATACCTATTAGCACCTAAGTTGTGTCGAAGTGACAAAATGTCGCGTCGGTGTCAATTTCATAGCAAAAAGGTATCTTTTGTCCGCCGTGCATCGTTTCACGCAAGTTTGCACGGTCTCAGTGGATCGGCTATTTTTAGGATCATGGCTACTGCTGCTAATCAGCGTAGGATCGTTCTCGGCGTAACCGGCGGGATCGCCTGTTACAAAGCGGTCGATCTCGTCAGGCTGTTGGTCAAGACCGGTTACCGAGTTCAGGTCATCATGACCCGTGGCGCTGTGGAATTTGTCACGCCCCTGACTTTTCAAACTATTTCCGGCAATCCCGTGGCGACTGAAACATTTAATCTGACTCAGGAATCGGAGATCGGGCATATTAACTTGGCGGACTCCGCTGATCTTTTCGTCATCGCGCCGGCCACCGCCAACGTGATCGGCAAGTTTGCCAATGGCATCGCTGACGATTTATTGACGACCGTGCTGATGGCTACCCAGGCGCCGGTTCTGATTGCGCCGGCGATGAATGTCCACATGTACGAAAATCCAATTCTCCAGGAGAATCTGCGCAAGCTTCGCCGGCTCGGCTACCATGTGATGGAACCGGCAGAAGGATTTCTCGCTTGTGGCTATGAGGGCAAGGGTCGGCTGCCTGATGCGGAAAAGATTGCGGAAGCGATCGGCGGCCTGCTCAAGAATAGGGATCTGGGCGGCGAAAAATTATTGATCAGCGCCGGCCCGAGTCGCGAGCCGCTGGATCCGGTTCGCTATATTTCCAATCGGTCGTCGGGAAAGATGGGGTATGCGCTGGCACGGGCCGCCGTGCGCCGGGGCGCTGAGGTGACTCTGATCAGCGGGCCAACAGCACTGGAACCTCCTGCCGGTGCGCGCCTGATTTCCGTGACCACCGCGGCTGAAATGCGCGACGCTGTTATCAAGGAATTTGCTCAATGCACCGCGATCGTGATGACGGCAGCGGTGGCCGATTATCGTCCCACCATGGTTGCCGACCAAAAAATGAAGCGCGGTAAAGGACCGGTCGAGTTACGACTCGAGCCCAATCCCGACATTTTAAAAGAGTTGAGCGACAAGAAAAACGGCAAATTATTAGTCGGTTTTGCCGCCGAAACCGAAGAACTGACCGCCAATGCCGAAAAGAAACTGCGCGAGAAGAATCTCGACATGATTATCGCCAACAACGTCACTGAGGCGGGCAGCGGCTTTGACGGCGATACCAACATCGCGACGATTCTTGACCGTACCGGCGCCAAGCGGTCGCTTCCGCTGATGAGCAAAGACGAATTGGCGGATTGTATCTATGACCATTTTCTCGCTCTGAAAAGCCAGCGCTGAGATGGGTACTCCGCGGGAGCCCAAGCCGGCGAAATACTTCGTCGCTCTTCTTTCGTCTTCACCCGATCTTTTGACTGCCGTCGAAACCGAATTAGCGGCTATTCTTGGTGGGGTCGACGGCCGAAGTGAAGTGATCCCCTGGACTGCTTCCAAATTCTATGAGAAGGAGATGGGCGCGGGTTTGCTGCGCCGTTTCGTGTCATTCTTGCCGCTCGCCTCACCAGGAAATCTGGCTGCCGCTAAAATAGAAACTCAACGCATCGAGGAACAATATCGAGAGCGTGGGTCGGGCGGACGGCGGGTGAATCTCGATCCGGGTTATCTTGATGTGTACAAAGTCGTCCTCGGATCTACCAAAAATGCCTGCCAGCGAATCTATCTCCATTCGGGTATTTATGGCGAAGCGACGCTGCTCTATTACGACGGCGGTTTCCACGGTTTGGATTACACCTATCAAGACTATCTGTGGCTCGAGACGCTTGCCTTTTTTACGACCCTGCGAGAAGCGTACCTGGCACAGCTAAAACAGCTCGGTTGAAATTTCGCTCGCACCGTTTAAGCCGCTAGCGTTATTGCTAGTCGCAACTCTCCGGTGATAAGATCCGCGAGTGAAAGGATGGATTTACCTTGGCTGAAGAGAGCGGCGGCGAAGAGTTTGCGACACTGGTCATCTCCTTGCGACGTCATTTGCAGAGGCGACAGCGCAGGGGAATTAGAATTCTGCCTGGAAGCAGCCCCGCCGAAGTGAAACCAGCCGCAGTGAGAGAAGTCGAGCTCTGGGGTGGAACCGTGGATGATCTATTCGCCCAGAACGCGGAGGCGCTCAAAGCAAAGAGTCTCGAAGAATTGCGTGCCGCCATTGGCGATTGCCGTCTCTGCAAGCTCTGCTCGGGCCGAACCAACCTGGTGTTCGGTGTAGGCAATCCGAAAGCTGAGTTGATGTTCGTCGGTGAAGGACCGGGTCGAGACGAAGATCTTCAGGGAGAGCCGTTTGTCGGCCGCGCCGGCCAACTTCTCACGGATATCATTACCAAGGGCATGGGCATGAAGCGGGAAGATGTTTACATCGCCAATGTGGTCAAATGCCGCCCGCCGGAAAACCGCAATCCTGAAGCCGATGAAGTGGCGGCCTGCGAACCTTTCCTAAAGAAGCAAATCGACTTGGTGCAACCGCGTGTCATCGTTGGTCTTGGCAAATTTGCCGTACAGACGTTGCTGCAAAGCAAGATTCCCATCACCAAACTGCGAGGCCAATGGCACAGCTATCACGGCATTAAACTGATGCCGACCTTTCATCCGGCCTATTTGTTGCGCAACCCGGCGGACAAGAAATTTGTCTGGGAAGACATCAAAAAAGTCATTAAAGAGCTGCGCGGTGAAAACGCTTAGAATTTATTTTTGTCTTTCATTGCTCGTGGCCGGTGCGTCGGTGTTGGCGCAGTCGAAGGACGCTTTAACGCCCCACGTCGATCTTATTTCGATCGACGGCACTATCAATCCCGCGGTCGATGACTTCATCCGAGAAAGTATCAGTCGATCGAAAGCGAACGCCGCCCGGGCTTTGATTATTCAGCTCGATACCCCGGGCGGGCTATTGACCTCTACTCGAACGATCGTCAAAGAACTGCTTGGTGCGCCGGTGCCGGTGATAGTTTACGTGGCTCCGAGCGGCGCGGGCGCGGGTTCAGCGGGCGTGTTCATCACCATGGCGGCGCATATTGCGGCGATGGCCCCGGGAACGAATATCGGTGCGGCCCACCCGGTCGCTGGCGGCGGCCAGGAAGTCAAAGGCGTGATGGGCGAGAAGATCGAGAACTTCACTGCTTCTTTCAGCGAGAGCATCGCGCAGCAACGCGGCCGCAATACCGAGTGGGCAATTCAAGCGGTGCGAAAAAGCGTGTCGATCACGGAGAAAGAAGCGCTGAAGATCAAAGTCATCGACGTTGTGGCCAAGGACATCGACGATCTGCTCGAGCAGGCCCATGGCCGAAAAGTGGACATCGACGGGCGCAAGCATGAACTGTCCCTTAAGGGCGCCCGCGTCGAACGCTATGGGATGAGCCTCAAGCAAAAGGTACTCAATACCATCGCCGATCCGAATATCGCGTATTTGCTCATGATGGCGGGGATTCTCGGCCTCTACATGGAATTTTCTCATCCCGGGGTGATCTTTCCCGGCGTGGCCGGAGCGATTTGTCTGTTGCTGGCCTTCGCGTCTTTGCAGCTGCTGCCGATCAACTATGCCGGGCTCGGGTTGATTATTCTCGGCATCGGCCTGCTGATCGGCGAGGCTTTCGCGCCCAGCTTCGGCGTGCTTGGCGTCGGCGGGATTATTTCTCTAGCTTTGGGCTCTTTTTTTCTCTTCGACACCGAGGGTTCCGACTTGATCGTCGATCGCTCGATTATTCTTACCGCTGTCGCGACGCTTGGCAGCTTTGTGTTGGCCGTGAGCTACCTGGTTTTTCGCTCGCAGAAGGCGAAACCGGCACTGGGGATGGAGGGGCTCATCGGCGAAATCGGCGAGGTGAGAGGCAAGCTGATTCCTTCGGGCAAGATTTTTGTTCATGGCGAAACTTGGAGGGCTGAAGCCGACAACGAAATCGACGTCGGTGAAAAGGTCGAAGTGGTGGGTGTCGAGGGTATGGTGCTCAAAGTTCGGCGAGCAGCACAGCGGTAACCAAGTAGCTGAGAGAGGAGACGATATGTTTGGTTTGGGGGTGCCGTTTACGTTTCTCGTTATTGTGATCATTCTGATTATTAGTGGAATCAAGATTCTAAAAGAGTACGAACGGGCGGTTGTCTTTCGGCTTGGCCGTATGGTGGGCGTGCGCGGTCCCGGCATCGTTTATATCATTCCGGGAATCGAGAAAATGGTCAAAATGGACCTGCGCACGGTGACCATGGACATTCCCCCGCAGGACGTGATTACACGCGACAACGTTTCGGTGAAAGTGAACGCCGTGCTCTATTTCCGCGTGCTCGAACCAAGCCGGGCGGTGGTTGAAGTTGAAAATTATCTCTTCGCTACTTCGCAGTTGGCTCAGGTGACTTTACGCAGTGTGTGTGGCCAAGCCGAGCTCGACGAGCTGTTGGCGGAACGAGACCGAATCAACAGCCGTATTCAAGAAATTCTCGATCAACAAACCGATCCCTGGGGGATTAAGGTTGTCTTGGTCGAACTCAAGCACATCGACTTGCCGCAGGAAATGCAACGAGCAATGGCGAAACAGGCTGAAGCAGAGCGCGAGCGCCGTGCCAAGGTTATTCATGCCGATGGCGAGTTTCAAGCCTCGCAAAAGTTGGCCGATGCGGCCGAAGTCATCGGCAAACAGCCGATGGCGTTGCAACTGCGTTTTCTGCAGAGCCTGGTTGAAGTCGCGTCGGAGAAAAATTCGACGACGATTTTTCCCGTGCCTATCGATTTGCTGACGCCGTTCCTCAAGAGAAACGATCAGACATAGCCCAACCGGTCGAAAGACCCGCTCGCATCAATCCGTTTCAATCACGGTAGGGGCACGGCATGGGTGCCCCTATACGCAGTCGTTCATGAAGCTTGAAGAATTCACTTACGAACTTCCCGAATCCCTGATCGCGGCATTCCCCAGCCGCGAGCGTGAAAAGTCGCGTTTGCTCGTTCTCCGTCGCGCCACTGCTGAGATTGTTCACAGCATTTTTTCCGACCTCGGTGAGTTTCTCGACTCAGGTGATCTCTTGGTGCTCAACGATACGAAAGTTTTTCCGGCTCGCCTGCGTGGGAAAAAAGACAGCGGCGGTAAGGTCGAAGTGCTGTTGCTGCAGCGATTTCCGGACGCGGACCGCAGCTTGTGGATCGCCCTGGTGGACGCCGCGAAAAAACCGCGGGTCGGCGGCGTGCTCTATTTTGGCGAGCGCATGACCGCGCAGGTGATCGGTGATCTGGGGCGTAGCCGTTTTGGTCTCGAGTTTCATCACGCCGGTGAGTTCAGCGAGCAACTTGAAGCTCTCGGAGAGCCGCCGTTACCGTCCTATGTGCGGCGCCAGCGCGCCACGGAGGCACTGGATTGGGAGCGCTATCAGACGGTGTATGCCGCGCAATCGGGAGCCATTGCGGCACCAACGGCGGGTTTTCACTTCACGCCGGAGCTGTTCGCGAAACTGAAAGCGAGAGGCATCGAACGCACCCTGTTGACCCTCCACGTCGGGCCGGGTACTTTTCAACCACTGCGCGAAGCCGAGATCGAAAACCACCGCATGGAGGGAGAGCGGTACCGTCTTAGCGCGGCATCTGCGGACAAAATTAATCGCACCAAGCAAATGCGCGGTCGCGTGGTGGCAGTCGGTTCGACGACCACGCGAGCCCTCGAATGGATCGCGCTTCAGAAAGGCCGGATCGTCGCAGACGAGGGCATCACGCGGCTCTACATCCGCCCGGGTGATTCGTTTCGCGTTCTGGACGCGCTGATCACGAACTTTCACTTGCCCGGCTCGACGCCATTGGTCCTCGTTGCAGCGTTTGCCGGCTTAGATCTCGTACGACGGGCTTATCGAGAAGCGATCGAAAAAAAATATCGGTTCTACAGCTATGGTGATGCGATGCTGATCCTCTAGAATTTTGGATTGTCGATCCTTCGACGGAGTTTATCCTGAGCGGAGTCGAAGGGCTCAGGACAGGTTTTGGATTGAAAAACTCGTGGCTGTCAAAGACCCTTCTTCCAGCTTCCTAATCTTAGTCCGGTAATCCAAAATCCAAAATCCAAAATCCAAAATCTAAAATTGAACAATGTCCAGTCATTTCACCGTCATCAGAAAAGATCCCGATACCAATGCCCGCCTTGGTCGCCTCGTGACGGCCCACGGCGCTGTCGAAACGCCGTGCTTCATGCCGGTCGGAACGCAGGGAACCGTCAAAGCGATGTTGCCGCGAGACTTGCGGGAGATGGGCTGTCAGATCCTGCTCGGCAACACCTATCATCTCTACTTGCGGCCCGGCCACGAATTAATCCGCCAACTCGGCGGCTTGCACCGCTTCATGGGTTGGGACGGGCCGATATTGACCGACAGCGGGGGTTTCCAGGTCTTCAGTTTAGGCGCGACGCGCAAGATCACTGAAGAAGGCGTACGTTTTCAGTCGCACTTGGACGGCGCGACTCATTTGCTTACGCCTGACAAGGCGATAGCCATCCAAGAGGCGCTGGACAGTGACATCGCGATGGTCCTGGATGAATGTATTCCCCACGATGCGCCGCGTGATTATGTTCATGCGTCCACCGCGCGGACGATTCGCTGGGCCGAGCGCTGCTTCCGGGCCCGCAGCGCTCCAGACCAGCTGATGTTCGGCATCATTCAAGGCGGGTTGTTCCAAGACTTACGCCGATGGTGCGTCGACGCAATGATGCGAATGGCTTTCGACGGCTTTGCCGTAGGCGGACTAGGCGTCGGCGAAGGAGAGGAAAGGCTCCATGCCATCGGCAATTTTACCGTCGAATTATTGCCGGAGAGCCAGCCGCGTTATTTGATGGGCGTGGGCCGGCCCCAAGATATCGTCAGTGCCGTGCGCGCCGGCTACGATATGTTCGATTGCGTCATTCCCACTCGCAACGCGCGCAACGGCACGCTTTTTACTTTCCAAGGGAGACTGAATATCAAACGCGCGGAGTTCGGCGGCGATCCGCGGCCGCTGGACGAAGCCTGCGGTTGTTATTGTTGCCGCAATTTCTCGCGTGGTTACTTGCGTCATCTGTACATGGCCGGGGAAATTCTCTCTGCGCAGTTAAATAGCCTGCACAATCTTTACTTTTATCACCGGCTCATGGATAAGTGTCGGGAAGCGATTCGCGACGGTCGATCCGAGGCTTGGACGGAGCTAGGCAAGATCGGCGACAGCGCGTGAATTAATTCTAGGAGGAATCATGATCGATATTGCTTATGCGCAAAGCGCGCCGGGAGCCGGGGGTCCGGGTCCCCTTATGACGCTCATCCCGTTCGTTCTGATTTTCGTCATCATGTACTTTATGGTGATTCGGCCGCAGCAAAAAAAGTCGAAGGAACACCAGGAGCTGCTCAACAAGCTGAAAAAAAACGACGAAGTGATGACCTCCGGAGGAATTTACGGTAAGGTGATCGACTTAAAGGAAACGGTGGTGACGTTGGAGGTGGCGCCAAACGTAAGAATCCGTGTGCACCGGCCTCAGATCTCAGCCGTACTCACCGGCGAAAAAGCAGCCAAAGAAGGAAAGGAATAAGAGGAATGCGACAGAGCGTTCTGACGCGACTGATTATATTCGGCATCGCTACTTTGGCGGCCGTGATTTACCTGGTTCCGACCTTTGTGACGCCGCTCCCGGACTGGTGGAGCCGTCTTCTACCCGCGGACAAAATTCACTTGGGACTGGATCTCCAGGGGGGCACCCATCTCGTTCTTGAAGTGAAGGTGGACAAGGCGATCGAAAATAACGTGGAACGAATTAGGGGCGATTTAATAAACGTTCTGCGCGAGAAAGGAGTTTCGGGCGTCTCGGTGGAAAGGCTAGAAGGCATGCAAATTCAGGTCAAGGTTCCCGCAGCAAACGCGGAGCGCGTGCGCGGAATACTTAAGAGCGATTTTGGTCACCTCGTGGAGGCTAAGACGCCGCAAACCAGCGGCGGCATCAGCGAATATTATTTGACCTTGAGCAAAGAAGAGCTTCGTTCACTGCGCGATTATGCCGTCGACCAGTCTTTGGAGACGATTCGCAACCGGATCGACCAGTTTGGCGTGAGCGAGCCGATCATTCAGCGTCAAGGGCAGACGGGCATCTTAATCCAGTTACCCGGAATCCAAGACCCGGAGCGGGCAAAGGAGATCGTCGGCAAGACGGCGTTGTTGGAGTTCAAATTGGTCGATGACACGGTCAATGTAGAAGATGCGATAAAGAACGGCCCGCCGCCCGGCCGCCAGTTGCTCTACGGCCACGCGGGAAAAGGGGAGGGGCTGGCGGCGGAGAAACAAGCTTATGTACTGGAATCGCGGCCGTTGATGACGGGTGAATACATTCAGGACGCGCGCGTGCGGCCGGCAGAGCAGCTTCACGGAGCCTCCGTAGAGCTGATATTGAACGCCAGCGGCGCACGGCTGTTTGAACAAATCACTGCGGCTAACGTCAAACGGCGGCTCGCCATCGTCCTCGATAATCGAGTCTATTCGGCGCCGGTGATCCAGGAGCGGATCGGCGGCGGCCGGGCATCGATAACGGGAAATTTCGAAGTTAAAGAAGCGAGGGATTTGGCGATCGTTCTCCGAGCGGGCGCGTTGCCGGCGCCGGTTGAGATTGCCGAAGAGCGCACGGTCGGACCTTCCCTAGGCCAGGATTCGATCCAGAAAGGGATCGCGTCGTTTATCGTCGGTGGCAGCGTCGTGGTAATTTTCATGACCATCTACTACAAAGGCGCGGGACTGATTGCCGTCGGCGCACTGATTTTCAATATTCTGTACATGATGGCAATCCTAGCCGGCTTCCAGGCCGTTTTAACCCTGCCGGGTATCGCCGGCATCGTGCTCACGGTGGGCATGGCAGTAGACGCCAATGTTCTGATCAACGAACGCATCCGAGAGGAGCTGCGAGCGGGACGTGCAGTACGCTCGGCTGTCGAAGCGGGATACAAAAATGCCTTGCCGGCGATATTGGACTCCAACATCACGACGTTTCTTTCAGGTGTGATTCTTTTTCAGTTCGGCACGGGCCCGGTCAAGGGCTTCGCCGTCACGCTGTGCATCGGTATCCTTACCACGGTAATTACCGCGGTGTATCTGACGCGCATCTACTACGATCAGCGAATGGCCGCGCGCAAACTGGAGCGCATCAGCATCTGAGAGGCCAACAATGGAACTCATCAGGCCCGGCACCACCATTCAATTTACCAGCTATCGCAAGATCGCGGTCATTCTCTCCACGGTCGTAAATCTCGCGGTGCTCCTCGCACTGTTCGTTAAAGGACCCAACCTGGGGGTCGATTTCGCCGGCGGAACAATGGTCCACTTAAAGGTTCAGCAGCGAGTTACCATATCGGAAATTCGCCAGGCCCTCGAGAAGGTGAATCTGGGCGGTGCTGTGATTCAGAACTTCGGCGAAGCGGACGCCAACGAATATTTGGTCCGTTTGGAGAAGACCACGGTCGAAATCGGGGCATTGGGAGACCAGATCAAGAAAAGCCTTACCGAGCAGTTTGGCCAGGGCAAATTCGAGATCCGCAGGATCGAGTACGTGGGACCGAAGGTCGGCGAAGATCTCCGTTTCCGCGCAACCATGTCGGTGATTGCGGCGACGATTATGATGGGGGTCTACATCTGGGTGCGCTTCGGCTCCGCCTTCGGCGCGGGAATGGGTCTGCACTTTGGTATCGGCGCGGTGATTGCTTTGATTCATGATGTTCTGGTCACGGTGGGCGCCCTGATGCTGGTGAATTACGAGTTCGATCTCACCGTCGTCGCAGCGCTGCTTACGATTGTCGGGTTTTCGGTAAACGACACGGTGGTCATTTGCGATCGAATCCGCGAAAACCTGAGAAAAATAAGACGGGAAACTCTCGAAAAAATTATCAATACCAGCATCAACGAAACGCTGAGCCGTACGATTTTAACGACCGGGACGGCACTTCTGGTGCTAGCGTCCCTTTACCTTTTGGGCGGTGAGGTCATCAGGCCGTTTGCCTTTTCTCTGCTGGTGGGGTTCATCTCCGGTGTTTACTCGACGATTTTTATCGCTAGTCCGGTTATCCTTCTGTGGGAGCAACGCCCGGGAAGAAAAAAATGAATACAAAGGGCAAATTGGCGAATGGGACTTGTAAAATTATGGACGAAAGAAGCATCCGATCGGCTCTGAGAGGATTACGATTGCCGTTCTGCGCTGCGCAATTCGAGCGCCGCAATCTCTATTTTCACTCGTCCTTTTAGTCTAGATGCTAATCGGTCAGCACAAACGGTGGGTTCTCAGAGAAGTTGATCCACAGACCGTCGCTCGACAATCCGAACAGTTAGATATCTCTTCCCTTCTCGCGCGCATTCTTGTCTTGCGCGATTTCGCCGATATCCAGTCGGCTCGCCGCTATCTGTCATCCAGTTTGCGCAGCGATCTCCCTTCGCCATTCCAAATGGCCGACATGGAGCCGGCGGTACGACGCTTGGCTGAAGCAGTCAAAAACAAGCAGCAAATCGGCATTTGGGGCGACTATGACGTCGACGGCACCACCGGAGCCTCCGTGCTCGTTTCCTTCTTGCGCGAAGTCGGCGCGCAGCCTGTCTACCATGTTCCCCATCGAATCGAAGAAGGTTACGGTCTCAATACTGGAGGGCTCAGGCGATTTAAGGAGCGAGGCGTTGATTTGGTCGTGACTGTGGATTGCGGCATCTCCAACGCACAGGAAGTTGCGGCGGCGGGCGATATGGGGCTGGATGTCGTCGTTGTCGACCATCATCAGCCGCCTGATGAACTTCCTCCCGCGGTGGCGGTGATCAACCCGCATCGCAAAGACTGCGCTTTCCCCGACAAAGGGCTCTGTGCTGCGGGATTGGCTTTTTATCTGGTCATCGCGCTTCGCGCTAAGTTACGCGAAGAAGGCTGGTTCATCGGCTCGGTGGAACCCGACATTCGCCGTTACCTTGATATCGTGACGCTTGGCACGATTGCCGACATGGTTCCGCTCAAAGGTGTGAATCGAACTCTGATTCGCCGCGGGTTGGCCGAGCTGGCGAGCTCCACGCGTCCCGGCGTCGTCGCGCTTAAACAGGTAGCCGGCATCGCTGCTGCCGGAGAAGTGAGCGCTGGACAAGTCGGCTTTCGCCTGGGACCACGCATCAACGCGGCGGGACGAGTGGATTACGGAATCAAGGTGGTCGAATTGCTGACCACTGACTCCAATGACATTGCGCTGCGTATCGCACAGGAACTGGACGCTCATAACAGCGAACGCCGCGTGATCGAGGCGGCGGTATTGGAGCAAGCGTTGGCGCAGGCAAGCAGCGCCGTTGACGGTGGAAGGCGCCACTCTCTGGTTTTAGCAGGCGAGGGCTGGCATCCAGGCGTGCTCGGCATCGTTGCTTCGCGGATCGTCGAAAAATATTATCGTCCTACGGTTGTGATCGGATTCAACGGCGGCGCAGGCAAGGGCTCGGCGCGGAGCATCCGGGGCTTTCATATGATCGAGGGATTTCGCCATTGCGCGGAACACTTGGAAAAGTTCGGCGGTCACGAATACGCCGGCGGCTTGTCGATCCAATCGGCGAATTTGGAACATTTCGCCGAATCCTTCGAAAGCGTCGCGCGGCAAATCCTCACGGCCGAAGACTTGTCGCCGCTGCTCGAAGTGGATGCGCAGTTACGCTTCTCCGATATCGGCTTTCCATTGGTACGCGAGCTAGATGTGCTAAAGCCTTTTGGCGTCGGCAATCCGGAGCCGTTGTTCATGACGTCTCAAGTCGAAGTTTGTGAGCGAAAGGTTTTTTCTGCTGGGGTTCGCTACCGGCTGCGTGACGGCGGTCGGGTGATCGGCGGCGTAATCTTCGGCGTGGATAATGATTATCCCGGCATGGTCGGAGAGATCATCGACGTTGCCTATCGGTTGAGTGAGAATGATTGGAACGGCGCGTCGACCGTGGAGTTAAAGATCGTCGACGTACGTCATGTGCCTGCGGCTTCGAGTCTGGGACCGCCAGCACCTAGCTGACGAGGCTTGGTAAGTGAAAGATCAAAGTGTCCGTGTAGAGATGGCAAGAATGATTATTCCGAAGTCAACGGCAATTGCGCCATCGGTGATTTTAGCCGCATATCTCGTGGCTCGATTGGTGTCGTCATCCT
Organism: Verrucomicrobiia bacterium; assembly: GCA_035637295.1. Taxonomy (GTDB): domain Bacteria; phylum Desulfobacterota; class Binatia; order UBA9968; family UBA9968; genus DP-20. Next base: position 673 of record DASPXM010000009.1, on the reverse strand, counting down.
TCGCAGCCGATGTCGGCGGCAAGCCAGAAAAGCCGGATGTGGTTGTCACCTATGCGCAGCCGAGCGGTGCCTTTACGCCGATCTGGGTGGCTTACGAGGCAGGGTTGTTCAAAAAATATGGCCTGAACGCCAGTTTGCAATTACTCACGCCGCAGGTGTCCGCGCAAGCGGTGGTGTCCGAGGAGGCGGATTTCTACACCGATGGGCCGGATTTGATCAATGCGCGGCTGCGCGGCGGTCAGGTGAAGTATTTCGGCGGGACCATGCAGCAGCTGGTCTTTCAAATCTGGGGCGCCAAAGAAATCAAATCGATCCAAGATTTGAAAGGCAAAACCATTGCTGCGAGCACGCCACGCGCCGCACTCGACACGGCAACGCGCGAGGCGCTGAAAAAGAACGGGCTGGCGCCAGACAAAGACGTGCAAATTCTTTATGTGCAGACGGTGCCGGCGATCCTAAGCTCAATAATTGGCGGTAAAACCGCGGCCGGCACGCTCTCAGCGCCCAACACGCTTAAAGCGAAAGAATCCGGTCTCAATCTTCTAGTCGATATCGGCAAACTGAATATTCCCGCATTCCAAGTTGCTTACGGTACCACCGAGAAGTTTCTCAAAAGCAACCCCAACACGGTTTACGCCTTCCTCAAGGCGATCGCCGAAGGAGTCGCCCTATC
>DASPXM010000008.1:0-25776 GCA_035637295.1 Verrucomicrobiia bacterium | reverse complement strand
CGCAAGCCGGCGCTCAGCAAACCGGTCCTCGGCTTCGCCAACATCATGCAGACGGTGCCGAGTCTCGCGCTGTTCGGTTTTTTGATTCCGCTGAACGTCTACCTGTTTCACGTAAAGATTCTCGGCGGCATTGGCGCTCGTACGGCCATCGTCGCGCTGGTGCTATACGCGCTGCTACCGATCATTCGAAACACCTTTATCGGAATCAGCAACGTCGATCCCGCCATTCGCGATGCCGGGCGCGGTATGGGCATGACCGACCGGCAGTTGCTGTTTCAGGTCGAGCTGCCCCTCGCGCTCGGCGTGATCATTGCCGGAGTGCGCGTCGCCACCGTCATTTGCGTCGGCACCGCGACCATCGCCGCGGCCATCGATGCCGGCGGTTTGGGGCGCTATATTTTTCGCGGTCTCAGGGCCAACGACAACGTGCTGATTTTGGCCGGCGCAGTGCCGGCGGCATTAATCGCCGTGGCCGCCGATTTGCTGCTCGGATACGTCGAGCGGGCGATTCAATTCGGTGGCGCGATCCAGTGGCGTTCGAAGAAATTGCTCTGGTCCGGCGCGGTGTCGCTGTTGCTTATTTTTGGCGTCGTCAGTTTTTTCCTTCGTGGACCGGCGGGGCGTATCGCGGTTGGCTCCAAAGACTTCACGGAGCAAGTCATTTTGGGCGAGATTCTTGCGCAGGCCATCGAAGGAAAAACCGGTTTGCAAGTCATTCGCCGTTTCGATCTCGGTGGAAACCTTGCCCACGAGGCGCTGGTGGCCGGCGAGCTCGATCTCTACGTCGAATACACCGGCACGGCTCTGCTCGCTATTCTAAAGAGCCGACCCGTGACCGATCCGCAAGAGATTTACCGTCGCGTCAAGGCCGATTACGCCGATCGATTCAAACTGGAATGGACCGAGCCGCTCGGTTTCAACAACACCTTCGCCATCCTGGTGCGCGGAGATGATGCGAAAAGGCTGCGCTTAAAAACCATTACTGATGCGTCCAAGATCTCAGCCCAGTGGCGCGCCGGCTTCGGTCAAGATTTCATGTCCAGGTCGGACGGTTATCCTGGTTTCGCTCAAACCTACGGTTTTCATTTCCAGGAAATTAGGGAGATGGATCTGTCCCTTACCTACCGGGCGCTGGCCGAAAAGCAGGTCGATCTGATTGCCGGCAACTCGACCGATGGTTTGATTTCTCGCTACGGATTGTTTCAACTCGAAGACAATCGTCATTACTTTCCGCCCTATGATGCCGTGCCGGTGGCGCGGCAAGCGACGCTGCAAAAGCATCCTGAGGTTCGTAGCGTGCTGCAGCAGCTTGGAGGAATTCTGACGGTCGATGAGATGAGAAAACTCAATTACGCCGTAGACGGTGAAAAGCGTCAGCCGGGCGAGGTCGCGCGAGAATTCTTGCGGCGAAAGGGCATCTTGAGTTGAGCGTGCCTCGTCAAACGGGACGAGACAAAGAGTCGGCGATGTAAGGCGCGTTAGTCGTTCATCGGCGCGACTTTGAGGCTACGTCAAAAGTACCGACGATGAGTGGATTAGAAATGAGCTGAAGGTTGGCAAGATTTCAAACCTCGGGGGCGTTTCGCGCGCTCCGTTATCCTGACTATTTTTGGTTCTGGTCCAGTTATTTTGTTTCCAACGTCGGTTCGTGGATGCAGGGCATCGCGCAGGGGTGGTTGCTCTTCGAATTGACTTCTTCGCCGTTCTATCTTGGCCTCTTCAGCTCGTTGCGGATGGTGATGCTGGTGAGTTTTTTTATCCTCGGCGGCATCATGTCCGATCGGATCGATCGACGGAAGGTGATGCTTGCCATTCAATGGATTTCGGCTCTAACCGCTCTCGGTTTGGCGGTGCTGGTATCCACCCATTCGATCCGCGTCTGGCATATCTTCGTCCTCGGCGCAATCACCTCGACGAGCTGGGCATTTGAACAACCCGTACGCCAGGCGCTGCTCCCGCAATTGGTCAAGCGCGAGGATCTGGTGAATGCGCTTGCATTGAACGCAGTGACATGGAATGGCGCGGGGTTGCTGGGTCCAAGCCTGGTCGGCGTAGCGGTTCCCTACATCGGCATCGGTGGTTGTTTTTATGTCAACGTCGTCAGTTATCTGGCGGTGATCGGGGCGTTGCTGCGCATGCATGTGCCCGCTCTAAACCACGATCAGACCCGATCGAGCGTGATTCAAAGCCTGGCTGACGCCTTCGGTTACGTGCGGCGGGAAAAGATCATTGCGACCTTCCTTTGGGTTTCAGCGATTTTTAATATTTTCGGCCGATCCTACATTACAATGCTGCCGGTGTTCGCTAAAGATGTTTTGCGCCTTGGCGCTTCGGGTTTCGGTTTTATCTCGGCTGGCCCAGGCCTCGGAACCATCATCGGATCTTTTACCCTGGCAAGCCTGGGGCGAGTGGAAGCTAAACGAGGTCGCATGGTGGTGATCCTGGTCCTTTTTTCGGCATGCTTATTCGCGTTTGCCGTGAGCGGCGATTCGCGGCTGGCATTCGGCTTGTTGGTTATGGTCGGGGCCTTGAGCACGGTTTTCGAGACTCTGCTGAATACGTCGATCCAATTGCGCGTCGAAGAAGCTTTCCGCGGCCGCGTCTCCGGTTTCTACGGGCTGACGGGCGGTGGCTTGCGCGAGTTAGGCGGCATGCAGGCCGGATTTATTGCCGAGTGGACCGGCGCGCCTTTCGCCATAGCGGTGGGCGCGCTCGTCTTGGTGATCGTCGGCTATGTATTTCTCGGTGCGAGACTCAAGAATGTTACGGAGTAACGGAGTTTGATATCGATCGGTCGAGGGAAGCGGAGATGAAATGGATACCCTTTCGGATCGGCGTCGTTTTGTCGGTTTGTTCAGTCGCTCTCCCGCTTCATGCGCAAAAGCTCGAGCGTGCGGTCCTGGCCTTCGGCTCGACGGGTCCGAACCTGACACCGTTTTGGGTAGCGCGGGAAGCCGGGCTGTATCGCCAGTATGGACTCGACGTCGACGTCGGTTTTTTCGCGGCAGCACCATCGCGATCAACGCGCTGGCCACCAAGGATGCTCACTTTGGCGCATTCGGGGCAAGCTCATCAGTGCTCGCCAAGCTCGGTGGTATGGATACCGTGCTGATCGCTACAGCGACTCCCGGTTTGTTGTTTTATCTTGTCACCAAGAAGGAGATCAAAAACGCTGGCGATCTGAAAGGAAAGAGAATCGGCGCGAGCCGACCCGGCACGGATTCGGATCTAGCGGCCCGGGTGGCGGTGCAAAAACTAGGACTCAGCGAAAAAGACGTTAGCCTCATCAGCATGGGCACCGACACCGAACGGTTATCCGCGATGACCCAGGGAGTCGCCGAATGCCACGGTGGTGACCATTGGTGGCTACGTCGCGGCGCAAAAACTGGGCTTTCACTCTTTGCTGGATTTATCCCAAGCCAACGTTCCCTATGAGGCGGCGTCGATGATCACTACACGCACGCGCATCAAAGAGAATCCTGAAATGGTCGGTAAATTCGTCAAAGGCTTTGTCGCAGCGATTCAGTATGCCCAAACCCACCGGGAAGTCACGCTGAAAGTCCTCAGCAAATACATGCGTACGGCGGACCAGGAAATTCTCAACGCGAGTTACGACTACTACGTGGGTCGTGTGATCCCGCGCACGCCCTACGTCAGTGAGAAAGGTTTACAGGCGGTAATCGACTTTGTCCGGCAGCGCAACCCGCAGACGCCGAACGTGAAGGCTCAAGACTTCATGGACAACCGCTTCATCAAGGAGCTGGACGAGAGCGGTTTTATCAAATCGCTGTATGCTAAATGAGTCAGTGGTTCCTCATTGTTGGCTGTTGCGGATGAGTTGCGTGTAAAAGCGCACGCAGCGATCGTAATCCTGTATGGAAATTCTCTCGTCAATCCCATGGTAACGTTTCGTATCTTCCGGCCGGAGCGTGATCGGTAGAAAGCGATAGATGTTTCTCGTCAAGGCCGAATAGTGCCTCGAATCGGTTGCGGCGACCAGTAGCGAAGGCGCGACGATCGCTTCGGGAGCGGTTTGTCGGATCGTGCGATGGAGCAAGGTAAAGCTCGGTGATTCGATATCGGATACGCTTGAAGGTTCCATGCGGACAGGCAGGGGAGTTAATTGCACCTTCGGATCATCGATTGCTTTGCGCACGTGCTCGATGGCGCTGGGGATGGTGTCGCCGGGCAATAGACGCAGATTGATCACCGCGGCAGCTCTAGTCGGCAAAACGTTCTCCTGGACGCCCGCGCTGATAATCGTTGGCGCCAGAGTGGTGCGGATCGCGGCATTGGTGAGCGGCGACGCCGCCAATTGTCTTCTGACGAGCGGATTGAAGAGCCAGAGGTTGGCCAGTACCAATCGTTTCGACCAAGCCATCTCCGGTCCAATGAATTCGAGCATCCGGCGCGTGGGACCATCGAGCCGGGAAGAAAAGGGCGAGGCGCTCAGTTTGTGCAACGCGCGGCTCATGACCCCGATCGCGGTGTCGGGGGGCGGCATGGAACTATGACCTCCAGGAGTTTCTGTCGTTAAGCGCAGAGTTAAATAGCCTTTTTCGGCAATCCCGATCAGCGCGACCGGCGACGAGACGCCGGAAATAATTCCGCTGAGGATATTCAGGCCCTCGTCCAGCACGAATTCCAATTCGACTCCACGAGAGCGGAGCGCCGCCGCGATGTTCGCCGCACCGTTATTTCCGCCGACTTCTTCGTCATGTCCAAAGGCGAGATAAAGGGTCCGTTGGGGCTCGAATCCGCTCGCTAGCAAATTTTCAGCGGCTTCGAGAATGGCCAAGACACTGCCTTTGTCATCCATCGTGCCCCGACCCCAAATGTAGCCGTCGGCCACGTGCCCGGAAAAGGGTGGGTGATGCCACGAGGATTCAGTTGCTGGGTCCACGGGTACCACGTCCATGTGGGCCATCAGTAATACCGGTTTCAGCCGCTCGTCTTTGCCTTTCCAACTGTAGAGCAGACTATGCCCACCGATTGTTTCTTTCAGTAGGAGTTCGTGAACTCGTGGAAAAGATTTGGTGAGAAAATCCTGAAAGCGTTGCATCTCGCCGCTCTCGAATCCGGCGCTCGCCTGATTGGTGATGGTCCGATATTGAATTGCCTCTGACAGCCGCGAGACGGCATCGCGGCTGAGGCTGATTTGCTGGATCGGTGGAGTATTGATTTGACGGGAAGTAAAGTTCAGCGTTCGGACGGCAATGACAGCAAGAAGAATGCAAAAAACGCCCAGAAGAGCCAAAGAAGCCTTTTTCATCGTTGCTGACCGAATGAATCCGAGTGGTAGCAATTACCCCATGTAACTGCAAATGGATCGGTCGATCGAGAGGTTGATTTGACAAGATTGAGCCCGTCCGATAGTTTTTCGGCAACGAAATAGATTTCAAAAGCTTGGAGGCACAATGAGCGATTTTTACACCGCGTGGTTAGAACGGTCGAAAAGCAATCAAAAGATAGTCGACGAAGCGCCGCGCGTGGCGCGCGGAAAAGATCTTAAATGGGTGCGCACGCCGCAGGATCACAAGGCCGCCTTGATGATTGCTCCTGAAACAGGTTTTCCCACCGGAGGCAGCTGTCTCATGCGAGCCGACATCCCCGTCGGTTGGCATACGGGAAAGCACTTGCACGGCGAGGAAGCCATCTACGTCGAAAGCGGCGAAGGGTTCATGATCCTCGACGACAAACGCTACGATTTTTTTCCCGGCACGATTTTTCATATTCCCTATCGTTCGACGCACCAGCTGTTCAATTCCGGCAAAGCGCCCGTCGGTTACCTATCCGGCTTAGCCTGGCATCTGGAAGCCGACGTATACATGGGCAAGATCGAGCAGCTCGAGGAATGCGGGGAAAACGATGCTAAAGTATTGGCGGCGTTGCCAAAAGAGGAATCGCAGAACTGGCCCGAGGATGGACGGCGCATTTCGATGCATCAGAACCAGCAGGAAAAATCCGATGAATCAAAGCACGGCGCCACTTATTTTCTCATGGGTCGCAGCGGCAAACAGAATGGCTTCAAGGCAACCGGCGTGGCGATCAGTTCGATCTTCGTCGATCTAGCGCATACCAAGAGCCACAGCCACGCCCATCCGGAGGCGTATCTCTACGCGCTCGAAGGCGACGGATACTCCGAAATCGGCGGCCAGCGATATGACTGGAATCAAGGCGATGCGGTTCATGTGCCTCCAGGCATGATGCATCACCAGCATTTCAATCCCTACGACCGGGACATGAAAGAACTCCGTTTCGAGTTCGGCGTGCGCTACTGGCTCGTCGACCAGTGGAAAGGCTACACCACGGTCGATAAGCACCTGAAGGCGACGACGCATATGACCGATTAACAGTTGTTTGACGCCATTGGGTAAAAAAAGCGAGCTAACGATGATTGGCTCGCTTTTTTGATTCTGGCGCGTATCTCCTATTTGTTTTGATCCACCGGACAAATTTGATGGCAAGAAAAGCGAACGGTGTGGGGAAATGGTCCAAGCGTTTCTTGCAACCCGGATGGATATCTTTTATAGATTCACCTGATGGCAGACGTGCGTAGCATAAAGAGTGGGGAATCTAAAATGATGCTCGGCTTCATCGTGCGCCGGTGCGCGGCCGATATTGGCCACACGCCTACAGCGGTTGAGTTTGCCAAGTGGGCCAACGGCCAATATCAAAGTGGCAAGCGCTTTTGCCTGTTCGGCAAGGAGATCTCGCCGACAGTCGCGAAAATCATGTTCAGTCAGCCGGGTCGATTAGTTAGTGTCAGCCCGGAAGGCTTGGCAAGAATCTCGAAGCCCAACGGTCGCTAAATCAAAATTTTCACTTATCATTCTAATAGCCCAATCGCGCGTCTGATTTTTCGTTGCCGAGAAAAAATCGGATCACAAAGAATCCCGCCAGCATCAGAGTAGCTAGCCATAATAGAACAATCACCACGCCCGCCCACCAATTGCGTGGCAACTTGTCCCTCGTGGATGCCGCTTTCGCCCGACATTCTGTCAAGACCTCTGGCGGTATCATTCTAAGAGCAAGGTAAATTCCGAGGGGAAGTAGCAGCAGGTCATCGAGATAACCAATAATCGGAATTGGGTCTGGAATCAGATCGATTGGGCTCAGCGCGTACGCGACAATGCATACGACAAAGACTTTGGCATACCACGGCGTGCGCGGATCGCGGGCAGCGAGATACAGAGCGAAGACTTCCCGCTTCAGTGCGGCGGCTTTTGCTTTCAACCTTTCAAATCTCACGTGATTAGTCTCGCCGAGAGGCCCGAGATTCGTCGTTGCTCCGTTGGATTTGGCTTGTTATGCTTGGCCACACTAGCATGAATTCCCGTCAGGTTTGCATCGCCGGAGGCTTCACCGTGAAGTTTAATTGGGGTTTTCTGGAGATATTCTCTTTTGGTTTTCTCCTTTTATTCACCACGGGAGCGGCCGCTCAAGGGAAAGCGGAAAAGGATAAGATTCGCATCGGCTATGCGGCGCGTGCGGTAACTCACTCTCTTCCGTTTTTGGCGCAGGAAGCCGGCTTTTTCCGCGACGAAGGACTACAAGTGGAAGTCGTTCGTACATCCGGTGCGGTATCACCGATGGCTTTACTTTCGGGCGATACGGATTTTGCGACCATGTCCGCGTTTCTAATGATTCCAGTCGTGGTGCGGACGCCGGACGTCGTTATGCTCGGCGGGTTGACGCGTTATGCCAGCATGACCCTGGTGAGCCATCCGGAAATCCGCAGCGCCAAAGAGTTGATTGGCGCGGTCATCGGTCTGCAAAGGCCGGGAGACGCATACGAGAAGAACGCGAGGTCAGCGCTGCAGCACCTCCGGTTGAATCCCGATAAAGACGTCAAATTTCTTTACTTGGGAAGCAACGATGCGATGTGGATTGCTCTGGAAGCGCGCAGGGTGACAGCGACCATGCTGTCGCCGCCCGCGACTCTATTTGCGCGCAAGGCGGGCATGAATTTCTTGGTGAATCTTGCGGACCTCAAGATTGAATATCAAGGCTCGACCTTTACCACGCGGCGATCGGTGGTGAAGAGCTATCCCAACCTGGTCTATCGGACCATGCGCGCGATAGTTCGAGGCATTCATCACTTTAAGACTCGCCGCGAAGAGACGTATCGGATCCTCGGCAAATTTCTCGGCACTAAGGATCGCGAGGCGCTGGAAGTGTCATGGAACTACGGCGCTGATATTCCATCCAAGCCTTATGCCGTCGATAGCGCGGTTCAAGCGGTGATTACGCATCTCGCCGAGGGCGATGCCAAATTCGCCAAATACAAGCCCGGCGATTTCATCGATTCCGGACCTTTGTCAGAAATCGATAAGAGCGGCTATATCGATAAGTTGTATGCGAGTCAGCGAAAATAAAAGTTTGGGCGTGTTAAAGCCATACGCACTGGAACGTCCCCTCACCCTTGCCCTCTCCCCCACGAAGACGTTGTGGAGAGGGGAAAGTGCTGGCTGCTTTGATCCGACGCATGTTGAATCCCGGCCCGCCAGGGGAGCGCTTTGAGACCATCGAGATGATTCGTGATCGAGACACGGGACAATTTCAGCTAGTCGCCGATTTTAATCCGCAAGGAGATCAGCCTCAGGCTATCGAAAAACTGGTCAAGGGCCTGGAAGCCAGCCGACGGCATCAGGTTCTCCTCGGCGTGACCGGTTCGGGCAAGACGTTCACGATGGCGAACGTTATTGCCAAGGTCAACAAGCCCGCGCTCGTGATCGCGCCCAACAAGACGTTGGCCGCACAACTGTATAACGAGTTTCGTGATTTGTTTCCGGAAAATGCCGTTCGTTACTTCGTCAGTTATTATGATTATTACCAACCGGAAGCTTACGTGCCGTCGACGGATACCTATATAGAGAAGGATGCGTCGATCAACGATGAGATCGACAAGCTGCGCCATTCGGCGACCAAGGCGCTGCTCGAACGGCGCGATACGCTCATCGTCGCCAGCGTGTCGTGCATTTACGGGCTCGGTTCGCCGGAAGCCTATTTTGAAATGATGGTCTACCTCGAAGAGGGTACGATCATTAATCGCGACCAAATGCTGCGCAAGCTGGTGGATATCCAATACCAGCGCAGCGACTATGATTTTCACCGCGGCACTTTTCGCGTGCGTGGTGACATCGTCGAAGTGTTTCCCGCCTACGAAGACCGTTCGGCTTTGCGGATCGAGTTCTTCGACGAGACTATCGAATCGATCAGCGAAATCGATCCGATCCGGGGAAAGATGCTTCGGCGGGTCGACAAGGCAACGATCTATCCGGCGAGTCATTACGTAACCGGCGAAGATCGCATGAAACAGGCGGTTCTCGGCATTCGGCAGGAGCTCAAAGAACGGCTCAAGGAGCTGCGCGACGAACGTAAACTGTTGGAAGCGCAGCGCCTTGAGCAAAGAACACTGTACGACTTGGAGCTTCTAGAGGAGATGGGTTTTTGTCCAGGCATTGAGAACTATTCACGCCACTTGACCGGACGACAGCCGGGCGAACCGCCCCCGACGCTGCTCAGTTATTTTCCGAGTGATTTTTTGCTCTTCATCGATGAGAGCCACGTCACGGTACCGCAGGTCGGCGGCATGTATCGCGGTGACCGTTCACGCAAGCAAACTTTAGTCGAATACGGTTTTCGTCTGCCCTCTGCGCTCGACAATCGGCCGCTCAATTTCGACGAGTTCGAATCGATGATGAATGAAACCGTTTACGTGTCGGCAACGCCGGCACACTACGAGCTAGGAAGGAGCGAAGGTAACGTCGTTGAGCAGCTCATTCGACCGACCGGATTGATGGACCCCGCCATCATCGTCCGGCCGGCGCGCAGCCAAGTGGATGATTTGCTGGACGAGATCCGCAAGCGTGTGGAGCGCAAGGAACGAGTGCTGGTTACCACATTGACCAAGCGAATGGCAGAGGACTTGACGGAGTATTATCAGGATTTGAACGTGAAAGTGCGCTACCTTCATTCCGACATCGAGACCATTGAACGAGTCGAGATCATTCGCCAATTACGCATGGGACAATTCGATGTGCTGGTCGGCATCAACCTACTGCGGGAAGGATTGGATTTGCCCGAGGTCTCGCTGGTGGCAATTCTCGACGCTGACAAGGAAGGTTTTCTACGTTCGGACAGATCGCTGATTCAGACCATCGGCAGGGCGGCTCGCAATGTTTACGGCACCGTTATTCTTTACGCCGATGCCATGACCGACTCGATGAAGCGGGCGATCGATGAAACCGAGCGGCGCCGCCGTTTGCAGGGGACCTTTAATCGAAAGCATGGGATCACGCCGCAATCGATAATCAAAGCCTTGGGTTCGCCGCTGGTGAAGATCTACGATGCGGACTACGTGGACATTCCCGTGGCAGCCGAAAAATCAGCCAAGTACGGCGCGGCTGAGTTGCCGCGGATGATTCGCAGGCTACAAAAGGAAATGAAGGAAGCTGCCCAGCAACTGGAGTTTGAAATCGCGGCGGAGTTGCGAGATCGGATTCACGCACTGCAGGCTCAAGAATTGGCGCTACGCGAACCGGCGTCGAAAGACAGCGCCGATGCGTGAGCGTTGACACGCGTGTCGAACTGTCGACAGCCAAAGATTCCCGAATAATCTAGTGTCGTGTAACTAAAATACGTTGCATAAGTCATCCGGTATTTGCCGTCATGCCGGTGAAAATCCAGAAGTCTTTGAAAATCTTGGATTCCGGGTCGCGCTAGTTGTTGCCAGCTTGCCCGGAATGACGATGGAATTAGGTTTCAACTTCTGGGTCAGGACACTAGCACGATTTCGCTGAAAAGGTGTTCCTTGGTAGGCTCATGGCGCGTCGCAATCGCGGCGTTTTGTCGTCGATCGTGTGTTATCATTAATATTGCCGGTACACTCGATGGGTTTGATACAGGATAAATTAGCTAATTTGCCTTCCCGCCCGGGCGTCTATCTGATGCGGGACAGGGGCGGCAAGGTTATCTACGTCGGTAAGGCCAAGGATTTGCGCGGCCGCGTTCGCGGCTATTTCAATTGTCCGGACGAGCGATCGCAAATTCAGTTTTTGGTGCGGCGCGTCGAAGATATTGAAACGCTGGTCACCAGCAACGACAAAGAAGCGCTGATTCTCGAAAATAATCTGATCAAGCAATACAAGCCGCGCTACAACATCCGGCTCAAAGACGACAAGAGTTATCTGAGCATCAAAGTCACTACTCAACACCCCTGGCCGCGGATCCTCGCGACTCGGAAGATCGTCAAGGACGGCAATCGCTATTTCGGTCCTTTCTCTTCGGCGGTCGCCGCACGGGAAACCATCGATATTATCGAGAAACACTTTCAACTGCGCAACTGCACCGATCATAACTTTCGAAACCGCAGCCGACCATGCTTGCAGTACCAGATCAAACGTTGCATGGCTCCCTGCGTTCTCCCCGTGTCCGAGGAGGTCTATCGCGAGCAGGTTCGGCAGGCGATGCTGTTTATCGACGGCAAGCAGCAGCAACTCATTGATGAGCTAAAAAAACGCATGCAGGAGAAGTCGGACGCGTTGGAGTACGAGACAGCGGCGCGGATTCGGGATCAGATTCAAGCGATAGATAAGACCCTGGAGAAGCAACGGATGGTTGCTCACTGGGGCGCCGACCAGGATATATTCGGTCTTTACCGCGAAGGCGGCTTTATCGAAGTGCAGGTTTTGCTCGTGCGCCAGGGGAAATTGACGGATAATTTGTCCTACTCGTTGGAGGATCTCGAATTTCCCGATGAAGAAATCGGCGGCTCGCTGCTAACTCAATTCTATCAGGGCCACAGATTCATCCCCGACGAGATTCTTTTGCCGGTCTCTCTAGAGGATCGCGAGGCCCGCGAAGAGTATCTAGGCGAACGCAAAGACAAGAAAGTCGAGATTCTTTGCCCGCAGCGCGGCGACAGGCGCCATCTGCTCCAGATGGCCCAAGACAATGCCAAACAAAGCTTTTCCGAACGCCATGACCAGGAAAAAGCCCGAGAGAAAATGCTGCGCGAGTTGCAAGCCCAATTGCGCTTGAAGCGCTATCCGCAGCGCATCGAGTGTTTCGATATTTCGATGATTCACGGGGCCCATGCCGTGGGCTCGATGGTTAGTTTTATTGACGGCGAGCCGGACAAAAACCTCTATCGGCATTTTCGCATTCGCACGGTCGACGCTTCTTCCGGCGGCGACGATTTCGCCATGATGCTGGAAATGCTCAAGCGACGCTTCACCCGCGGGAAGGAAGAAGCGGATCTGCCGGATCTGATCGTCGTCGATGGCGGCAAGGGACAACTGGCGATGGCACTGACGGCGATGGCTGAAATTGGTATCGAAGGCGTCGAAGCGGTCGGGCTCGCAAAGATGCGCGTGCAAGCCGCGGCGCGGAGCAGCGAGATCGAACGATCCGAGGAACGGGTGTTTTTGCCGGGACAGAGCAATCCGGTTATCCTCAAACGCAACTCCAACGCGCTGTTTCTTTTACAGCGGGTGCGCGACGAAGCGCATCGTTTCGCCATTACGCACCATCGAAAGCTTCGTTCAAAACAAACGCTCTTTTCCGCTCTCGACCGCATTCCCGGCGTTGGCGGCGTGCGAAAGCGGGCGCTCCTGCGCGCCTTCGGCAGTGTCAAACGCATCGAGGAGGCGACGCTCGAGGAATTGCTCCAGGTGCCGTCGATGAATGAGAAAATTGCCCAGGACATTCTGCAAACTTTGCGCAGCGCGCCACAACAATAAACCAGCGCGGCAGGGCCGCAACCAAAGGAGAACCTTTCAGCACGAAGACACCAAGGACACGAAGGTTTTTTGTAGGGTGCGCTCAGCGCACCGCTTCGCTCCTATTTCGTAGCCCGGATGGAGCGCAGTGCAATCCGGGACCTTGGGACGCCAAATTTTGCGTAGACTGCAAACATCAGGCGTAGTAATACAAAAACTATGTCGGCGCAGGGGCGACAGCCGCATGAAGCTGCGACGAGTTTATATCCCTCGGCTTGGTTGATCGCCCCGACGCTTTGTCTCCTCCTCGGCCAGGCGGCCGCCACGGCGCCATGGTCGATTCCGCCGCACGCCGGCTTCGTTTCGTTAGTACCGTTTTCGCTGGTCGTCTCACGGCGCCGGCGCCGTTGGGCGATCCTGATTACTCTCGCCATGCTCGCGTTCACTGTGGGCTATGTGCGGCATCTGCAACTGCTCTTTCCGGAATTTCCCGAGAATCATTTACGTTTAGTCATGACAAGAGGAGACCGCCTCTATCTGGAAGGCACGCTGCGACACGAACCGGAGAGACTGACGAACCGCACCCGATGGCAAGTGCGCGCCGAGCGGATCTGGCATCCAACCGGCGCAGAGGAAATCACCGGCGATCTCCTTGTTGGCTTGCGCACCACGCGACGCGATTGGCGTTACGGCGACCGCGTGCGGTTTTGGGTGGTTCCTCTTGTGCCGCAGGACAGCGGCAATCCCGGTGGCTTCAACTACGCTACCTATTTGGCTCGGCGAGAAATTTACCTAACAGGCTTTCTTGATAACGACCAGGAAGTCGAGCTGCTGGCGCGAGAGCCTGGGCGATTGCGGGCATTCATCGAAGATTTGCGGCGAGAGATTCGGCGTTTCATCGAACGTAGCTTTTCTCAAGACCATGGGGCATTGATCAAAGCGCTGGTGGTCGGCGACATGGGCGCCATTAGTAAAGACATGCGCACGGCCTTCACCGCCGCCGGAGTCAATCATGTGCTGTCGATTTCGGGCTTGCATGTTGCCATGCTCGGGCTGGTCGTGTTCGTCTTGATTCGCTACGGCTGTTCCTTCAGCACATTTCTATTATTGCGCTGGAATTTGCTTAAGCTCGCCACTTTCTTTTCCTTCCTTGCGGTGCTGTTCTACACGGCGCTTGCCGGCGCGATGGTTCCCACCGTGCGCTCGGCGATTATGATCGGTGTGTATGAATTAGCCGTGTTGCTCGATCGCGAGGAAGAAGTGTTTGCCAGTCTCACATTGGCGGCCCTACTTATCGCATTAGTATGGCCCGGCGTCATCGCTGATATTTCCTTCCAGCTATCTTTTCTCGCGGTGCTGTTCATCATCTGGGGCATGCGCAAGGTTCACGATTGGCTTGCTGTGACTAAAAGCGACGAACTGCCGCAGGAGAAAAGTTGGATCCAGCATCGGCTCAGGCAAATGGCTATGCACCTGGCTGTGCCATTGTTGGCGACGCTCGGTACCGGACCGTTGATCGCCCACTATTTCGGCCATTTATCTCTGGTTGGATTTGTTGCCAATCCGTTAATCGTTCCGCTGGTGGGTTTCGTTGTTGTGCCGGTGGGCCTACTCCTCGGATTTAGTGCCGTCGCCGCACCGGAATTCGCTTCTCTGCTTACCGGACCGGCGGAGAAACTAACATCGCTGACTATATGGATGGTCGATGGCCTTGCACGCTTTCCGCTGGCCAACGTCGCCGTGCCGTCACCGAACATGATCGAGGTCGTGGGTCTTTACGGATTGCTCCTCTGCCTTTTCATTCTGCGCAACAGAGTGCGCGTAGTGATCGTCCTGATGGTCGCCGCTGTTTTGCTCGCGGCAGATAGCGCATATTGGTGGGACCAGCGACATCGCAGTAAGGAATTGCGCATCACCCATCTCAATGTCGGCCAGGGGGATGCGGCCGTGGTAGAGTTGCCGGGTTCAAAGGTCTTATTGATCGACGCCGGCGGCATGGCTAGCGGTGAATTCGATACCGGCGATGGCATCGTCGCGCCATTTCTTCGTTCGCGGAAGATCCTCAGAGTGGATTTCCTGCTAGTAAGTCACTCACGAATCGACCATTACGGCGGGATGCGGACGATTGTCAACGAATTCTCACCGCAAGAATTTTGGAGCGGACCCGGGAAAGGCCAAACGAGTCGCTTTGATGATTTGGAAGATGCGCTGGAGAAAGCAAGAATCACCCGTGTACCGATGAGTGACGGGGAACCGTGCCGCATCATCGACGAAGTCAAGCTTTGCGTCTTGTTTCCGCCGGCCGATAAATCGGACGATGCGTCGGTGGTAGTGCGGCTCGAGTACGGCAAGGTCCGATACTTATTCGCAAGCGATATCGATAAACGCGATGAAACGTTATTGGCGCAGAAACCCAATGAGCTGCGCAGTACGATTGTAAAGATTCCGCGTCACGGCAGCGCCACGGCAAGTACGGCCGAATTTATCGCCGCCGTTCAACCCAGACTGGCGGTGCTTTCGGCCGGAGCACGGAGCCGGTCCGAGCCCCAGCGGGAGGAAGTTGTCGGGCGTTATCGAGGCAGCGGCGCGCAAGTTCTCAGCACCTACGAAGACGGCGCCATCACTCTGGAGACCGACGGCGAAACCGTTCGCTACAAAACACACAAGAGCGGCAAACGCGGCGTGCTAACGCTTTGATAGCAATCTGACCGTAAAGAACGCAAAGAAAGAAATTCACCACGAGGCACGAAGATCGCCCCCTCCTTCATCCTCCCCGCGTGTGCGGGGAAGGAAAGAGGTGGGGGCGCGTGCTTTGCGTCACTGCGGTGAATTCTACTCAGTTAACCGAGCGCCTTAAGCTCCTCGATATAGTCTTTGAAGCCCGCTTCGATATCAAAATCCGGCCTCCAACCCAACACTTGTTTGGCTTTCTCGATAACCATTGGTTGCTTGGCCGATCGCGGCTTGGTCCCCGGAATGATCTCAACTTGGAGCTTCGGCAAGAGTTTCTCCGCCAGGC
Source organism: Verrucomicrobiia bacterium (assembly GCA_035637295.1). Lineage (GTDB taxonomy): Bacteria > Desulfobacterota > Binatia > UBA9968 > UBA9968 > DP-20. The sequence continues at coordinate 10,032 of DASPXM010000008.1, read as the reverse complement.
CGACTAAGTCGTCGAACTTGATGACGACGCCGGTGCCGATGTTTAAGGTAACCGGTTCCTTCAGCGACGTCGTGACCGCTTTGTCGAGAGCACGGCCGAGATCCTTGTAATAAACATATTCGAAGTCGCGGGCAGATTCCTGCGGAATCTTTGCAACTCCGCCTTTGATGCCGGTCTGCAGCATGTTCTGGATCATCTCCCCGCCGCCCGAGCCGCCTGCGAAGTGACCGACGCCGTAAACGTTCGCGAGCCGCAGGACGATTAGCTCGAAACCGAACATACGCTGGTAGGCCTCGACCATCAGCTCTTTGGCGACTTTGGAGTTGCCGTACGCTTCACCTGGCCCGCGACGAAAATCTTCATCGATCGGATTAGGTTCTCCCTTGCGCCGATCGTAGATGCCAAAGGTGCTGATCTGCACGAGCCGCTTTACACCGGTGAGCCTTACCGCCTCGGCAACATTAATCGTACCCATCACGTTAATTTGCAGCCCGGAGTAAATCGGATTGGCGACTTTGCCGCCGATAAGGCCGGCAGTGTGGATCACGGTATCGCACTTGTGTTTCTGAATAGTCTCGATCAGCGCCGGCAAGTCACGCACGTCCCGCTGCACGACGACGACATTGGCACTGCCGAGCTTGTGGGCGAGAAAATCCTTTCGCGGCGCGACATCATAAAACACGACAGTTTCACCCCGTTTGACCGCGTGCTGCGCGTAGGAGGTGCCTACTAGGCCCAAACCGGTGATTAATGTTGAAGCCATGACTATCGCTCCTTTCTCACTCTTCGGTCGAAGTTAGCTTCCCCTTACTCCAAGGCTGTGAGATTGTCCAGATTCCAAACGGAATCTTTGGCTGGAAAACTCTGACGGGTTGCATCGAGCGAGAGGCTCGGGTTATAGGCGTTGGTGGTTGATGACAAGGGTGATGTGATGGATGCATTGTTGGCTTTTGTTAGTCGGGTCGCCGAACATTTCAAATCCCAGCTCGGTCCGAACTTGGTTGAAGCTTACAAGCTCGGGAGCCTCGCTCACGGCGGCTTAAGCAATATTTACAGTGATATCGACCTTGGTTTGCTTCTGAATTGCAGCGAGCCGCTTGCGACAATCAGCGCGCTCATCGCTGAAGCAAAAACATTGGATGCCGAGTATGGTAAGAAGCTTTCCGTATTTTGGAGCAATCCCGAATTTAGTTGGGGCCGTTTGCCGGTGATCGACCGGCTCGACTTGCTTGATCATGGAGTTCCACTACTGCGCGGTATCAAGCCAACTTTTCGCCGTCCAAGCAAAGACGAGATTCATCACGAACAGCGCGAAAACATCGAGCGCAGTTGGAAGTCCAGATTGCCGGAGTTCAGCAGCCTTACGCGTCTTGAACCCAAAGATCGCAAGCCCTACATCCGCGCGATCCTCTACGCCGCGCGCCTGATCTACACCTGGGATAACCTCGCAGTTGACTCCAATGACCGCGCCGTCGAATATCTCCATGAAGTCAAACCATTCGGCCTCGACCTCAAGCCGATCGACATGGCTCTGGCCTGCCGCTACGAAAAATGCGCCGCGGAAGATGTGTTTGCTCTCCGCACCGATCTCAATCGCCAGTACAACAGCGCAGTCAGCTATATTTCGGCGAGGCTTTAGGCGGGCGCTGGGACCATTTTAGATTTTCTCGACTCACGCTTACTAATTCGATTCACAATGGTATCACTGGTTCGGCGATGCCGCTCGCTTTTGGTAATTCCAGATACCGTCGCGCTGTGCGGCGCGGCCTTTGAGGATGTCCTTGAAGTGCGGCTGCTCGTAAAGTGGTGTGCGATTCACCATCTCATCCAGTAGGTCGTCCTTCAGATGCGTGTAGTGAGTCTGCGGGGGTTCGAGTATTCAACTCTAGACAATACAAACGATCAAGGGGGAGGGTCGGTTGATAGTTTTTGATCGCTCGCGCAAAAAATCGTAGTCGACCCGGAAGCCGCGCTCGAATAATGCCGTGAAATCGTCGCGGACCCGGACAGCGAGTTGATTGCACTGAATTCTCCTTCAATTCGATGTGATCGATGACAGAGCGCCACGGTTGGACTCACACCGCCCTGGACGAGCCAAAACGTGGTTAAACTGAATCTTGAAAATAAAATACTCTGTCCATGTGATATTGCTCGCCCACGTAACAAGCCTCCCCCCATCATTGAGAAGGCTTCTAGTGTGATCCGAGGCCGCCGAAGGAACGCAAAACGTTTCCTGGAGGGGAAATGACAAGAGAGGTTTAGGGCCCGCCGCTCCGGCGATTTGGATCGCAGGGTGCGCTGGCCTTTTTCTTTTCTCAGATGCTGACCGTGTGGGAAACGACGCCAGAAAAGGGGATGAAGAATGACGACCAGAGCTATGCGCTATTTGGACGGCCTTATTGCTGGTATCATTGGAGCGGCAGTCATTGCCATTTGGTTGCTATTTATCGACACAGTCAGCGGCCTACCTTTTTACGCGCCCACTGTCCTGGGAACCGGGCTCTTCCTCGGGCCAGAAGCTCTTTCCTCCACTAAGGGAGTGCAGTTTTCTTTGAAGCTGACCCTGATGTACACATGAGTCCATGCGTTGGGTTTTGTGGTGCTGGGCGAGATTGCGGCGTATCTCCTCTTATGGACTGGAAAGAACCCCATCTCGCCTTTTTCTTGCTGCTTTTTCTAATTCTCGAACTTGGGTTTGTCGGCACAGCGTTCGTCTTTGCTGAGCCGGTTCTTTATGAGCTGGCCTGGCCAGCTGTGCTGCTCGGAAACCTTCTCGCAGCAGCCGGCATGGCGTGTTATTCCGGCTCCGCCATCCAAACTTTTAGTCGCGCTGCAGCCTTGTGGCGACGAGTCAACCTTGAAATCGTAACGCGGCACTCTCGGCGAACCACTAACAAAATTGATTCGAAGCGTCGTTTAATTCAATCCTGCACCGGGCTGGCAGTTCCACCCGCGAATTCACAGTGCTTGACGGATTCTCGCCTGTGGGCGATATTTCCTCACCGGAGGTTTTAACTCAGAGCGAGGGAAGGATCACCACGTCAGGCGAAAGGAATATCTATGTTTGAAGACGCAAAGGCGTACGAGCAGCGGATGGGAAGGTAGAGTAAACTCTTGGTTCCGTTGTTTGTTGAATTTGTCGGTGTTCACGGTGAGGTGCTCGATGTGGGCTGCGGCATAGGATCGCTGACTTTTGCTGCGGCGGAAAACAAAGATGTCTCTAGAATTGTCGGCCTCGACGCCTCTACAGGTTTCATCGAGTACGCCCGCTCACGTAACGTGAACCCTCGCGTGAGATTCGAGGTAGGGGATGCACAAGACCTTCCATTTCCAGATGCCGCGTTCAACAGCTGTCTCTCGGCTTTGATCGTTAGCTTTATCCCGGATGCGCCTCAGGCTGTCAGAGAGATGCGGCGAGTTATGAGACCGGCTGGCGTCGTTGCTACGTGCATGTGATTGTGTGCCTCGTTGAGCCAACATGAATGAATTCTCCATCCACCTAATCGAATCGTATGAACGAGGCGTTAGGCGGCAACAAACCCATTGCCGCTGTCCGCTAGGAGAGAAGGGGGTCATGATGAACAGTTCAACAACAACACACGCGTTCCGCTTGCACTCCGTCGACTTGATGCTGGCGGTCCTGGCACTGCTCCTGCTCACGCTCGTCGCTCCTGCAGGGGCGGACCCGAGCAATGATAATCGGGCCCCGGACCTGGGTAATTGCCAAAACTTGCATGTGCCCGCGGGGACCAAGGTCGCCTTTCATGTCTACGCCGAGGGCGTGCAGATCTACCGCTGGAACGGCACGAGTTGGATCTTCCTGGTGCCAGAGGCGGTGTTGTTCGCCGACACTGGGGATGAGGGTAAAATCGGCATCCACTATGCCGGTCCAACCTGGGAGAGCGTCAGCGGCAGCAAAGTGGTCGGCATGGTCTTCGACCGCTGCACCCCGGACCCCAACGCCATCGCCTGGCTGTTGCTGGGAGCGGTATTCAACGAGGGCCCTGGTATTTTCCACCAGGTGACGTTCATCCAGCGGGTGAACACCGTGGGCGGGAACGCCCCCACCGATCCCGGGAACTTCCCAGGCGAGGTGACGAGAGTGCCTTACACCGCCGAGTATTTCTTCTACCGGGCGCACGACTAACCCTTTGCGGGCGAGGAGTGGCCGCGGGTGGCACTGTGGGCGTGCCACCAGTGGTCTTCGGCTAGCCCGGCTAACCGCCCAGTGCAGCGACCGCGGGCTTGCGTCGCCGGCCCTCCTTGAACTGAATACTCCTATATCAAAATCCGATGAGTTTGCCTGTCGCATCGTTCCCTGCTGAGCAAATTAAGAAAGAGTAATTTAGCATTGGTCATGCCGCACGCTGGGCTGCAGCAAGAGCAATCTTACTACCCAGTGAATTAGGCTATTGGTTTTAACACTCACCTTCCGTCGTAAATCTCACTTTTCTCTATTACCGCCCGCGTGATACATAACGAATGGTGTGCGCAATGAAGAAAGCTCGTGTCTTATCAATCCTATTTGTAGTGGTACTGCTTGCTGTTGCGGTCATGGCGGAGGCACAGCAGCCGAAGAAAGTTCACCGGATAGGGTATCTATCGGGGATCGATCCAGCTCGTGAGTCCGCCCGTTCCGAGGCAATTCGGCTGGCTCTGCGCGAGCTTGGCTACATAGAAGGACAGAACATCGCCATCGAGTACCGATATGCGGAGGGGAACAGCGATCGGTTTCCTGAGCTTGCCGCCGATCTGGTACGTCTCAGGATTGATATCATCGTGGTAGCAGGATGGAACAGGATAATTCCAGCGGCGAAGAATGCGACCAAGACGATTCCCATCGTTATGACGGGCACTGGGCTCGATCCTGTCCAGGCAGGCTTAGTTGAAAGCCTTCCCCGTCCCGGCGGCAACGTCACCGGGGTTACAAACCTTGGCAGAGAGCTGGGCGGGAAGCGGCTGGAGCTGCTGAAAGAAGCAGGTCCCCAAAGTTGCCCGTGTCGCGGTTCTCCACGAGCCAGCATCCGCTCCAGCCAGTGATCGAGGTGAAAGAGGATCACCCAGTCGCGGCGCGTGCACTGAAGTTGACTCTTCGATAGGGTTTTGGCTGCGCTGAATAAGCAGCGCCCGGATGGACTCTATGTGCACCCCTCGGGCCCGCTAATAGGTGCTAACGTAAAACGGATCGCGGGCTTTGCGTTAAAGAGCCGGTGACCGTCGATGTACGGCAGCAAAGAATTTGTAGATGCCGGTGGGCTGATGTCCTACGGGGCGGACCGCGTGGACATCTACCGGCCTCGTGACGTTTTCTCCCGGATGCGCCAAGCTGGCAATCAAGCCTGAACCGAATACCGTGGTGCTCACGCACCTGACCCAACGAGTCGGTACTGACGATTACACGCCCTGGGCCGAGGAGGTGAAGAAACACTTTTCCGGGCAGGTGCTCATCGCCAAAGACCTGATGGAGTTTTAACCGTTTCAAAAGGGAAAAAAGAGGAGGCCTTGCTCCATTGGAGGGAAGTACGGCGAGGCCGGCTCTTCTGCTATCATCGATGATGATACACTGACGCCCAACTTTCTACTTAAGCCGAATCACTCTAATCGTGATCTCAGGCCCGAGCCTATCGTTCAGACGGCCAGCGGCTACATGCCGGCGAAGTGCCTGGCCGAAGGTGCGGCCATTGACGAACCTAGTCAGCGAACTGACATTCCTCTTGTGATCAACCCATCTCAACCGGCATGTTCATGAACTTGTTGCGTATGGCTCTGCAGCTACTGGAAGAACGACAGTGAACGTGCTGCCGTGGCCAACTTCGCTCTCGGCGGTAATTGAGCCTTTTTGTTGTTCGAGGATCTTTTTAGTTAGCGAGAGACCCAGCCCCGTTCCTTGTTGAACTTTCGTGGTGCTAATATCGAGTTGGATAAAATCGTCAAAGATGCGCGGCAAATCCTCTTCTTTAATGCCTATACCCGTGTCCGTTACTTGTAACCGAATCTGCTTTTCGTCGACGTCCACTGAGACTGCAACTTTGACGTTGCCATTATCGTAGTTATACTTAATGGCGTTCGACAACAGATTATAGAGAACCTGCTTAAACCTGAGTGGATCCAAACTGACGATGTCGTTGTCGACGGGCGCGTCAACGTTTATGGCAACATTTCTCTCATCCGCCATCGGCTTAACAATGCCGCATGTCTCGGCAATTGCCTCCCGGAGCGAAAAACTTTGCGGCTTCAGTTCCAACTTCCCGCTCGCAACTTTAGCCAAATCAAGCACGTCGGTAATAATCATGAGCAAATGCTCGCCGCTTTTCAAAATGTCGCTTAGAAATTCCTTTTGGTCCGGATTCAGAGGACCAGCTTTCTCATCCACGAGCATTTGAGAAAAGCCGATAATTGCGTTTAAGGGGGTGCGCAACTCGTGCGACATATTAGCGAGGAAATCGGACTTGGCACGATCGGACAACTCTGCGCGTTCTTTGGCCTCTCGGAGTTCTCCAAATAATCTAGCGTTATCCGAAGCCACGCCGACTTGCTGAGCGATGGACTCGAGCAGCTGTAGTTCTTCCGAGGCAAAATGACGTTTTGTAAGATTAGTCACATGCAGCGTTCCAATGATTTTGTCTTTGGTCCGAATCGGAAACGCGGCACCCGCCTTGAAACCAAGGGACGCGACCGTACCTGCCCGACTCAGTTCTTGATAACGCGCATCATTTTGCAAATCTTCGAAGACTAGTCGCGTGCCCGTTTTTAGCACGGGGGCACTGATACCTTTGTCTATGCTGCGCTCTGCCATACTTTTGGCCATCTGGTCATTCAGTCCATGACAGGCAATCATTCGCAACATTCTTGTCCGGGGCTCGAGTTCATAAACCCAGACCGCGTCAAAGGCAAGCGTTTCGGCGATCTTATCGACCGCCTGTTTAACGACAACGCTTAAATCGAGAGATTGGCTGACCGCAGCTCCAATCGTATTAAGCACGGCGAGATGCTTCGATCTCCTGGTGACGTCATCAAGTGCGAGGCTCAGGTGCCGCTCAGTGTCCGCTAGTCGTGCGGTGTTCTCTGCAAGCCGTAGCTTCTCGCTCAGCTCGGCGCGAAGACGGGATCGATGCAGCGCCTCATTGAGTAAACTGATGAGTATGCCCGCGACGATCAAGGTTAACCACTGGACGAAATCGAATGAAATTAAATAGGAGAGGACGTCCGCCGGCCTCGAAAAGAAGTATGTGCTCACGGCGGCAAGAACAGTTGAGAGCAGCCCCGGCCCCGCACCGCCAACGTACGCACTAAGTATGATCGGAATCACAAAAAGAATCAGCGTTGGCCGGTTGGGCGTCCAGGCATCGAGACTCAGAAGTAGGATCATGGTCGCCGAGGTACTGACAACCGCTAGCACGTAGGCCCACCACAACGGCTGCGGAACGGTTTGATTGGAATTTACCGTCGGCTCAGATGGCCGGGCTTCTTCCTTGCTGGGGGTGCCAGTATTCATTCCTAATTATCTTAAGGCGAGCCGCTTACCATAACAAGTAACGAGTAAGACGGTGAGTCAGGTGTTGCTCAGAGAACAATTTTCAATCGCGGGAAATCTTGAAAGGTACACTAGCGTTGAATTCTGGCCCCGACCATCACGATTAAATTGAATTCTCCTTGAAGCAGTCCTACGTAAGATCGAACTGACGCGTCGTTCAACTCCATCCTACGTCCTGAAAATCACGTTTCCTGAAAATCACATTGACACGTTATCGCGGCGATGACATAAGGGCAGATCTCCACAATCCCATCAGGAGGACGCATATGGATGGGCGAGAGTTCCTTAAAGAGGCGGGTGTCGTATTGCTGGCGGCAGCTTCTCGGCGGCAGTCCGACTCAAGCAGCCGACCCTCAGCCGGTGACGGTGCTGGTGGTCTACCATTCGGCTTCCGGGAACACCGAGAAGATGGCCCAGGGAGTCGCCGAGGGGGCAAAGACTGTCTCAGGTACGAGCGTCGTTCTAAAGCGGGTGGGCGAGGTAGCAGCAGATGATCTGTTGTCCTCCGACGCGGTCATCGTGGGATCGCCGGTTTATTTCGGAAACATGTCAGGCGAGGTGAAGACATTCTTTGACGACTGGAACCTCAAGTTCCGCCTGTCCCAAGAACGCAGGATCGGTAACAAGGTCGGAGGGGCGTTTGCGACCGGCGCGTCGATCTCCAGTGGGAAGGAAATCACCATACTCACCATCGTCGGGGCGATGCTTCTCAACCAGATGATAGTCGTCAGCGGAGGCGGTGGGTTTAGCGCGAGTGCAAGCACGGGACCCACCTCGCCGGGCATTGACGACAAGGAACTGTGACTTGTTTTTTTACTAATGAGACAGAAATGGGGTAAAGAAGTGAGTCGTTCAGAGGAGGCAAGGAACGACATGGAAGAGGCACAGGAGGTGAAGAAGGTGCGGCGGTTATTTACCCCGGAACAGAAGTTCGAGATTTTAAAAGACATTGAGCGCTGTAAGACGATCAAAGAAGGATTGGCAAAGCATCAGCTAGCCCAATCGCTGTACCACAAGTGGAAGCGGCAGTTGGAGGTGGGAGTGCGGGCCTCGTTGAGAAATAGCCGGCCGTTGAAGTCGGCTAATATGAAACGGTTGGAAGCCGAGAACCGCAAGCTCAAGGAAGTCGTGCTCAACCAGGCCCTGTTCATCAGCGAGATAAAAAAAGAGATGAACTTGGATTGAGAAGGCGGACGGCTAATGGCCACTCAGAAGCAAGCGGTGATGGAGTTGGTCGAGACGCATCGGAGCCAGGGCCGATCGATTGGCGAAGTGCTGAGCAGCGTGGGAGTGGCACGGTCGAGCTACTATCGGTGGAAGAAGGGAAACGGGGAGAAGAAGGCAGAGCGGCCAACCTGGTATGAATTGACGGTCGAGGAACGCGGACAAATCGAAGCGGTCAAAGAGCAATACCCGCAGTACCGCCATCGGCACATCCAGGGGGTGCTGCAACAGCGGGGTGTGTATCTGTCGGCCTCGGCGATCTACGGGCATCTAAAAGGGCAAGGACAGATCGAGCCCTACGAACGGCGGGCAGCGCCGTGGAAGCATCCTCGTTACGAGGTCTGGCAGAGAAATCTGATGTGGGGATGCGACTGGACCAAGCTGCGGGTGGGCGGACTGCGATGGTACTTATTGACGGTGATCGATTTCTTTTCGCGTTGGATCGTAGCCTGGGATGTGGTGCCGACGGTCAATGCGGGAAATGTCAAAGCGATCTACCAGGCGGGGCTTAAGAGCCAAGGGATATCGATTCACAGTCAGACAAAGCCCGAGCTCCGGGAGGATCGAGGCTCGCCCAATACCTCGGGGATCACTCAGGAATTCTTCGAGAGTCTGGGAGCCGAGATGTCCTTTGCTCGGGTTAGACGGCCGACGGACAATGCGCTGACCGAACGGTTCTACGGCACGGTGAAGCAGGAAGAAATCTATCTGGTGGGAAACTATCCCGATGAGATATCGGCAAGAGAAGAACTGGGCCGTTACATCGAAAGCTACCACCACACCCGGCCCCATCAGTCACTGATGAATTTCACCCCGGCCCATGTCCATCAGCGCAATAACAAAAGCCTGCTGTTAGCCGAGCTCGCAGAGATGAAGCGAAAGACCCGAGAGCGACGAAAAGCTTATTGGGCAGAAAAACAAAAAGACGGTCAACCGTCCGTCGAGGGGGGATGTCCAGACAAGGGTCAGAGCCGTCGCGTTAATCCTGGGGCAAATACGGAAGCCGCTTTTCAACATCAACCGACGGATTCTCAAAACGAGAGTCCCATAACCAAAAACGACTCACTTGTTCCATCGATTTTGTCTTATTGAAAAAAAACTGGACACTGGCAGACGCTCGTGACCTGGGCAAGCGCGTCGCCGAGGTCGCTTCTGTAATCAAGCGCGGCACCAAATAAAGTAGCAGAGATTGAGACCGCTATGCAGCCTAAGTTTCGGCTTACCTCAAGACTCCAAGAGAGGTCCGTTCTGCTGTGATGGAACTGATTCTCCTT
>DASPXM010000007.1:0-3622 GCA_035637295.1 Verrucomicrobiia bacterium | reverse complement strand
GGCCGGAGAGTTGAGCCATGAAATTATCTGCTGCGTGCGGCCGCCGGATTAGTTCTCTTCAACGACGCGCGCATTCGTTCTTCCCTCGCCCCTTGTGGGAGAGGGCAAGGGTGAGGGGAATTCAACGGACGGAAGCACCCTCACCTCAATCCTCTCCCGTCGAGGGAGAGGATGTAAGAGGGTCCCCAAGAAGTGTCAAGAAAATGCTCACCATGCTGCCAAACCGACCGCGGGTTAGATCTAAAATTCTGATTCGATATGAGATCTAAATTGGGAATCATCAGCGCCGTCGATCGGGTCGTCGAGCATCCTGAAGTGTGGACGCGGCGCTTAGCGAAATCGAAGTGGTGCGAGCGCATTCCCCACATCGAACGTGGTGCTGACGGCGCCGACGCATGGGTCGTCGACGGGCGAATCATTCCGCTTTCGGATATCGCGCAAGTCGGTGCGGTGATGCCTGACCGCGCGAAAACGCCGGTGCGATGGAACGACATCGATGCATCCGCCCATGTCCCAGCTGAGCGAATAAAGGCAATGGACAGAGACGGCGTCGACTACACCATTCTTTATCCGAGCGTCGCCGGATTTTCCGGCGAAACTTTTGGCGCGATTAACGATCCCGACTTAGGGCTCGCCTGCGTGCAGGCTTACAATGACTGGCTCATCGAAGAGTGGACTAGTACGAACAGTCGCTTCATCCCTCAGTGCATCGTGCCGCTCTCGCCCGTTGAAGCAACCGTCAGTGAAATCAAGCGCGCCGTCACCGGCGGCCACCGCGGCGTCATCTTTCCCGCCGAACCGATGCACTTACGCAACCTACCCCACATCAACGGCTCTGCATACGATCCGGTCTGGGCAACTTGCCAAGAGCTCGACGTGCCGTTGTGCTTTCACGCCGGCTCAGCGCCCCAGCTACAGTTTCCGATGGCGCCGAATTTGGCGCCGGAATTGGCCGCGGCGTTTCAAGCGGTGATCCGTCCCGCTAGTGCCGTCTTCGATCTTTCCAACATTATTTTTTCGCGTATCCTGCTGCGCTTTCCGCAACTGAAAGTGGTCTTCGCGGAGAGCACCATCGGTTGGGGAACTTTCTTGCTCGAATACGCCGACCATCAGTACGAGCAGGATCACTGTAATTATGAGTTGAAACCGTCCGAGATGTTTCGCCGCCAGTGTTATCTGACCGCTTGGTATAACCCGGTCAAAATTAACGCGCGCCATATCGGCACGGATCGGATTCTCTGGGCAACCAACTTTCCGACGACGAATTCCACTTGGCCGGACAGCCGGCAGTTTGCCGAAAAGTGTCTAGCGGGTATGCGCGCCCGTGAGCAAGAGCAGATCCTGCGCGGCAACGCAGCAAAGCTTTATAAGATCGATGGGAAGAATGGAACGCTGGAATAAATTGACCGGCCTTTCGAGTCTTTCCGATTCGATCAACCTAGTGGGTTTCCAAAGGGCATGATTTCGATTACCACAAAAACATTATTCGCCACCCTACTGCTTTGGAGTGTCGTCGCGTATGGTGCGGAATCTCAGTTGCCTCTCTTCCGTCTCGGTTACAGCGGCGCCGGCATCGCCCAGAATCTGACCTACGTTATCGACAAGAGTGGCCTTTGGAGCAAACACGGCATCGACGTGTGCAGCATCTACTTCAACAGTGGCTCGATCATGGCGCAGGCGCTGGTCGGCGGCGATATCGATGTCACCGATTCCAACATCCCGACGATGCTAAACCTCAAAGCTTCGGGCGTGCTGGACGTGAAGATGGTTGCGGTGTGGATGAACAAGATTCTGCTGAGCTTCATCGCGCGTAGTCCGATCAAGTCGCCCATCGAGCTCAAAGGTAAGAAGATTGGCATCAGCCGTTTCGGCTCGTCCTCCGATTTCATCACACGGCTCTTGATGCGCTATTGGAAGCTCGACCCGGAGAAGGACGTGACGATCATTCAATCAGGCGGGAACGACTCGGTTCGGATGGCGGCGTTGATCGGCGGTTATCTCGACGGGGCGCTGATCGGCTCGCACGATGTGCCGAAGTTGCTCGAATCGAACTGTTGTAACAACCTGGCCAATTTGGAAGAACTCCCCATCGATTATTCTCGTTTCGGTATCGCCATACCAGCTGCCGTCATCAAGTCTCGCAAAGATCACGTGCGCCGTTACCTGCAGGCGTTGATCGAAGGCATCTACGTTTACAAGACTCGTCCCGAACTGCCGATCGCTTTGCTCAAGCGCGAAGGCGTCAAAGACGCGGATCTCGGATATCAAAAGATCATTAAGGCACTGATCGAATATCCGGTGCCGGAGGAAAAAGGCATCCAAGTGGCGTTGGACTCCATCGGCACGCCCAAAGCCAAACAGGCCCAAGCGAAAGATTATATCGACACGACGATCCTCGAAGAAATCAAGAAGAGCGGTTTCGTCGATCGGCTGTATGGGAGATAAAAACCGCAGGTTTAAAGAGGTCAGACGGTGTCTGCAGGGTTCCTAGAGGCACGGCATGCCGTGTCCCTACAAGAGCCAAGACAAATGGAGAATGTCAGATGACTGCTTCGGAGGAATGGCAACTCAATCCGTATTTGCGTTGGCAGCGGCAACAGGGGATCCCTATTCACACCGGCTTTTTTATCGAAGACCTGAGAAAAGTTCCTGTCGCATACTGGAAGGCGCGCAACGCCAACGGCGCGTTCATCAATCTGTCCGACGCGGTCGTCAACGACGCCGTGGTTTTGGAAATCCCGCGCGGCGAGAAGACCGTGCCGCGCCGCCAGTTGTTCGACGAGTCGGTGATGGTCGTCGACGGTCAAGGGGCGACTTCCATGTGGTACGAAGATGGCCGTAAGCGGACTTTCGAATGGCAAACCGGCAGCGTCTTCGCGGTTCCACCCAACGTCTTTCACCAACATTATGCCATGGACAAGCCGGCGCGCTTGATATCCTGCACCTCGGCGCCGCTTTATATGCAGCTCTTCAACAACAACGATTTTATCTTCAATTGCGATTATAAGTTCCTCGATCGCTTCGCCGAAGAAGAAGATTATTTCGTCGAAGCGCCGAAGGTTTTGCGCGGCTTTAACGGCATTGAGACCAACTTCATCGCCGACGTGCGCCAGTGGTTCACCAGGGAAAACGTCTATGCTCTGGAAGAACAGGGCGGCTTCAAGCAGAGCCGCGACCGCGCTCAGGACGCTTACAGCATGCGCATCAGATTTGCCAAGACGATGATGTTCCTTCATCTTTCAGGCTGGGCCACCGGCACATACAAGAAAGCGCATCGCCACGGCCCGGGATTCAACATCGTCATCCTCGACGGCGGCGGATTTTCATTCATGTGGGAGGAAGGCAAAAAACGTGAACGCTTCGATTGGCATGAGTGGAGCATGTTCGTGCCGCCTGCCATGTGGTTCCACGAACATTTCAATACCAGCGTCGAGCCGGTGCGCTTCCTAGCTTTCCATCCGCCGGGTATGTTGGCCTATCCCGGTTGGTCTGGGGAAGGCGAGCATTTCATCGGCAAGGGACCGAACCAGATCGAGTATGAAGACGAGGATCCGGAAATTCGCCATGCGTTCGAGACCGAGCTGGCAAAGAACGGTTTAAAGAGTAGGATGCGGCCGGAGCT
>DASPXM010000006.1:0-5117 GCA_035637295.1 Verrucomicrobiia bacterium | reverse complement strand
GGCGCGCAGCGAGATGCCGTGAAGACGAAAGTAGACCGGCAGCACTTCCCACAAGATTGCCGCCGGCGCGCCTTGGATAAAATAAAGCAACGCGACGACGCCGAGCTTTCGTTGCGTCTCCGGAGAACCGCGCGGCACGCCCAGGCAACGCAGGAGAAAAATCTTCATGGTGAGCACCAGGCGTAGCAGATGTTGTCCCACACATAAAGAGAACGCGGCGAGAACGGGTTAACCGGAACTTCGTCAGGTCGTAACTGCTCGTTAACTCTTGGCGCGCAAACATGCCCGTCAAACTTGTCTGAGGAGGATCGAATGAAAAAAAAGGATGAACCCAACGAACGCGAGACAACAGCCGGCCAATCGATCGCGGGAACTCTGTCGCGTCCCGTCACCCGGCGCACGTTAATCAAAGCGGCACTAGCCAGCGCCCCGCTATTGATCGTCGGTCCGACGTTATTGCTCCCGCGCAAAGCCGCGGCGGCGAAGAATTTCGGTCCGAGCACGACCACCGAACCGTATCTGGTGCCCAGTATTCCGGGTGTAGAACTAAGATCGATCCTAACCGTCGGCGATTCTATCGGAGGCTATCGCTTGGTGGGGATTCCCGACGGCCTCGGCGCGTTCCGCAGCCACGGCAACGAATTTACTCTCTTGATGAACCATGAGTTGGGTGGCACTGCGGGGATTGTCCGCGCGCATGGTTCTAAGGGGGCTTTCGTTTCGCAATGGACCATCGACCGAAAATCCCTCAAGGTGCTCAGCGGTCAAGACTTCACTCAATCGCCCAGCGACGTATACACTTGGGATGCCGCCACCAATGCTTACCTGCAAGGAACCACCGTCTGGCAGCGTTTATGTTCCGGCGATCTGGCCGCCGAGGGCGCTTTTTTCGGCAAGGGCAAAGGGACCAAAGAGCGCATCTACTTGAACGGCGAAGAATCCACTACAACGGTGGGTACCGCTCCTAATCCTGTAGTTGTTGTCGATCAAGGCCGGCCGTGGGCGCGGGTCGCGACAGGACCGCACGCTGGAGAGACCTGGCAATTGCCGCATCTCGGGCGCATGGCGTACGAGAACGCAGTTGCGAGCCCTTACCCGCAGGAAAAAACCATTGTGGTGCTCCTGGATGATAGCGCATTGAGCACGGCTGGCGTCATCAGTAACACCGTTCCGAGCGAAGTTTACCTTTACATTGGCAACAAAGAAAAAAATGGCTATCCAATCGTGCAAGCGGGTCTTACCAACGGCGATTTTTACGGCGTCAAGATTTCTGTCAGCGGCAGCGTGGTCACGGAGGAAAGCAATGATTTCGGCTTGGGCACCGCCGCCACCGGCTTCCTCGGCGAAGGCCGATTCGCCTTGAGCAAGCTCGGCGACGTATCCGCGCTGACCGCCGTACAGATCGAACAGCTTTCAATCGAGGCCGGCATCGCCCGGCTGCAGCGAGTCGAAGACGGCGCATGGGATCCACGAAAGGAACACGCCAATGACTTCTATTTCGTCACCACCGCGAGCTTGACGAACAACTGCCGGCTCTGGAGACTGCGTTTCGACGATATCGAGAATCCCGAAAAGGGCGGCGAGATCGAGATTCTCCTGCACGGCGGCGAAGGCCAGGGCATGCTCGACAACGTCACAATCGACCACCACGGACGCATTTTGATGGATGAAGACCCTGGAAACGCTGGCCGCGTCGCAAAGATCTGGCTGTATAGCATTGATACCGCTGATTTCATCCAGGTCGCAGAGCATAACCCAAAGTTTTTCGATCCGACGATCCTCAATAATTCATCTTTCCTGACCCAGGACGAGGAATCATCCGGCATCATCGATGCGGAAGATATCCTCGGCAAAGGATGGTTCTTGCTTGACGTCCAAGGGCACAAAGCAAATCCGGACATTGAGCTCGTGGAATACGGCCAACTCCTTGCGATGTTTGTCGATCCCAGCATCGGCGCCGGCGATGACGACGAGGATGACGGGTAGCGGCTAATGCATCATCCGAGCGGGGCCTCGCTTTTCGGGGCTTCGCTAATCTTCCTACTAATTGTTGTGTCCGGCCGTGAAGTAAGCCTCCATTTTGTCCTCGGTTGGCGTGCTTGCGTTATCGAATCTTAATCTCTCGGTAACCGTCGATTAACAAGATACGGTCATTATCACGCGCATGAATTATTCGCTTATCTTGCTCTTCGAATGCTCGCTCCGGCACGACCTGGATCGCGCAAGACTTTCTGCAGCAATCCGAATACGCCTTGCCGCGACGAACCCAATAGGAGCCGCGCGTTGAAGGCGATGCCACTCATTGCGCCAATAGCCGACACCGATAAATACCGTTCTATCATCTCGCAATTCATCGAGCGCCTGCCGCAGCTGAACACTCCGAAGGCTGCCGACTTTCACCGCCACACCCGCGTGAATGACTTTTTGATTCCACAGTCGAGCTGTGGTTATTGGGTTTTCTCCAGCGGATACCCGCCTTACATAAAGTTAAATTACTTGTCATCGCGGTTTAACCTCGGCGCCGGCATTATTGCGTCAAATCAAAAAAAAGGGAGGCCATTATGGAACAGGTAAACTTAGGCTCGGTGATCGAACAAGCGATCACAAAATTCAGCCGCAACCGGATCGGTGAAAAACCGCCGGTTTTCGTCGTGCTTTCCCCTGCCCTCACGCACGTTCCCTGGAAAGATCGGACTCTGGGAGAATTCCTCCAGTATTTCCTTTACGAATCGTTGCTGACCAGTCATCCCGACGCCGCAGTCGAAATATCTTTGCGCCGCCGTCTACTGTTGAAAGATCTGACCGCCTTCGTCGGTGTGCAACCGTCCTACTGGGTTCAACTTAGAGTCTCCGGGAAAGGTCTTCGCATTGCCGAGCCGCTCATCGAAGATCTCTTTTCGGAAGTGGGTTATCGCTGCGAAGAATGGGTCGGCATGGGCGGAGCCGATGCGCGCTTGGGAATCTTCGGCGCCATCGATGCGCCGAAACTCAAAATGGTCTTTTGCCTGGAATCAACGAGACATCGACTCAGATGCGATCTATTACTCCCGATCGTCGATGATTGCCCGGTCCCATGTCTGCTGGAAAATACACCGCAAATTGACTCAGCACGGCCGTAACGAATAAATCACGTTGCCGTCACGCTGCGCTAATAACGAGATTTTATAATGCCTCCAAAAACAATGAAAAGGAGGCTTTATGAAACGCTTAAATAAAATCTTAGTGCCCACCGATCTATCCGAAAAATCGCTTCGCGCGTTACACTATGGTTGTGGGCTCGCAGCGGAAGATCAGGCTGCTATGGTGATTTTGCACGTGGCCAACGATCTCAACGCGTGGGAGCTTTATTCCGAAGATCTCGCATTCATCGAACTAAACAGCAAGCCTTGGCCCATCGATCGCATATTGGCCGAAGCGAGTCTGGATCTGACGCGGTTCTTGGAGCAGCAGCTTCAGCAGTTAAGAAGGGTACCCATGGTAACTAGGCGCGTCGTACTGGGATCGGTGGCAAAACAAATCGTCGCTGTAGCGGAAGAGGAAAGCACGGACTTGATCATCATGGCGCCGCGCCGGCATCGCGGGCTCAGACACTTTTTGAACGGCGGCATTACCGACAGGGTCACCCGGTTAAGCCCATGCCCCGTGCTGTCGATTACGGCGCCGCAGCCGTCAAATCCGTGGCGCGGCAAGTTAATGCCTCTACTATTCGGGGGGCCACGTCAAAGAGTAGCTAGCGTCTAAATGAATTCGAGGAGTATACTTGTATGAAAAAGTTCTCGGGCGCGAGTTCGCAGAGCACTGCCGGATTTCGCAAGAAATGTGCGATCAAGCAAGTGCCGGCAGAAATCCATCAGATCGTCCACAATCTCTTCAATCAACTGAGCGTCATCAATCTATGCAGTTTCAAACTCCGCGGCGCGGTGCCAGGTCACGTCGGGCCGGCTATCACAAACGACTTGCAAACGCTCGAACGAGCGGTCGACGATGCGACGCTACTGGCCGAACGATTGTCACAAGCAATCATGGGGTTAGCGTCAAACTCCGAGCCAAAGGCACCACCTCAAAACAACAACGTCTTGCCGCTATTTGCGGCGAGCCGGCGCCAACGTTAGCGGTTGCTGATTGCCACCGTCAAGAGCGCCGCTATTTTTTTTCGGAACGTACGAAAGTGTATCATTGAATGTTATAAATGATTTGCCAACCAACGTTTTCTCTTCTTGAAATTTTCCCGTCGAGACAAACCAAAGCAGGGTGAATTGCTGCGCTCTCTGCGCGGGTCAACTTTGAGTTCAGCGAAAAATCGCTTTGGCGACCAATTTTGAGCTTGGCTTCTGACGCGATACTCATTAACATAGATTTTATCCAAATTTAATTGAATCGTAACGGAGCCTTGGCTAACTGCCCCGCTTCGTATGCTATGAAACTGTTATAATGGCGGACCACTTTGCAGTCATGGATGTCGGCAGCAATGCGATACGGTGGCAAGTCGCTGCTGTCGATCACCCAAAACACTATCGCATTCTCGATCAAGTGCGTGAGCCCGTTCGCTTGGGTCTGGACGTCTTTCGCACCGGTAAACTCAATCCGCGGACCGTCGACGCGGCGCTAGAGGTTTTCACCGACTTCAAGGCCGCCGCAGATCGCCACCGCGTGAAGGCGATACGAGCGGTCGGCACCGCTGCGATGCGCGAGGCTTCTGATAGCCGCAGGCTGGTCAGACGCGCAAAAGCCATCGGCGTTCCTCTGGAGGTTTTGTCTGAGGAAGACGAGGCGCGATTGATCAGCCTCGGCATCATGAGCGGGTTGCGTTTCCACCTGCCGCTCGGCTTGTTTCTCGACATCGGCGGCGGAAGCGTTGAATTGAGCGTCGCCGATAGTGCTAACACTTATTGCTTGTTTAGTTTGCCCTTGGGCGCGGTCCGGCTCACCGAGGAATATTTGACGGCTGATCCGCCGCAACGAAAACAAACAAAAAATTTGCGGCGCTATGTTAGAGAAAATCTCGAGCCAATTGCGCGGCGCATTCAAAAAGAGAAATTTACCATGGCCTTTGGCAGCGGCGGAACCATTACCGCGTTGGCCGAGACCGACACGCGAACCGCCGGCGAGGGCAAAGC
>DASPXM010000005.1:0-7587 GCA_035637295.1 Verrucomicrobiia bacterium | reverse complement strand
CGCAATCCGGGTGGTGTGCACGGCGGGCAGATCGCTTTTCCGGGCGGCAAGAGAGATCCGGAAGACGAGACGATGCTCGATACGGCACTTCGTGAAGTTCGCGAGGAGCTCGGGCTGATCGTCGAGCAAAGTGATGTGCTTGCCGAATTGCCGATGGAGCAAACTCGAACGACCGGCTATCGGGTGTTTCCATACCTAGCGCGCATCAACGTGCCGAATCAGTGGCAAGTCGCCGAGCGCGAGATCGCTGAAATACTCGATGTAAAACTTAAAGAGCTTACTCGGCCGGATGCGCACAATAAGATGATCGGCCGCTTTCCGAATTGGCACAAGGCGGAGCAGGTTTCATTTTACCGGGTTGGTGAGCACCGGCTTTGGGGGTTGTCGTACCGGATCTTGCAGCCGGTGATACCACGGCTCATCGCGGGAGAGTGGGATGTATAATCTCGAACCAAAACAGCACCGAGTTGACCATTGTCTCAAAACTTCACAAAGATCTCTTTCGCCTCATCGCCCGTCAGCTGCTTGATCGTCGAGATGCGATCACTGAATTCTTTCAATGTGCCTAACGAAGCCGGCCCCATATCGATCAAGATCGAGAACAGGGAGAAGCCGAGCTTTTCTTTCTGCTCGCGAAACGCTTCGGCCCATTCCGGCTCGACTTGGCATTCGCCGTCGGTGATAAAAATGATATCGCCCTTCTTGAAACGCGACTGGCGCAGACAGTCCAGTGCCGCGTCGAGCGGTTTCTGAAAATCAGTGCCGCCGCCGGGAAAATATTCGGCCAAATCCATGATGGTCTTAGTCTCGACTTCATAGCGGTCTCGCGGATTCATGTCGAGGACTTGTAGCGGTGTTTCCGCCGATGAGAAGCAGATCGAGCGGAAGAGCCGGCGCTGTTTGCGAGCGATTTCGAGCAGTGTAAGCGTGACGGCTTTCGACCAGATCTCTTTGTCACCGGACATCGACGAGCTGCCGTCGAGACAAACGATCATCGGGCCTTTGCCTTTTTCTTCGACGCCGCGTAGCGAATATTGAATCAGCTCCTGATCGAGAAAGCGGCGGTAGAAATCTCGTCGTAAAATTGGATGATGTAAACTCAGTAGCTCGTGGGGCAGTAGGCGATGCAAGGCGTCGCCTTGCTCGACTTCAAGTAATTCTTCACTGGAGCGTTCGAACACTTTCTTGCGCAGCGCTTGGGCGTGGAATTTCATGCGTCCGACCATGCGAGCGAGCTTTTTAAGCTTTTCGTTGCCAGCGAGCCGGCGACCGAGCTCGAGCTTTTGGCCGGGCGGCGTGCGCTCACCCGTGCCGATCGTGTTGCCCCAAGTTTCGGCTTCTTCGGTGGCGTCTTGGAGCTCCTGAGCGACCTTAATGGCTTCTGCCTGGAGTCGGTTGGTTGCTTGAGATTCGATCTGTTTGAGATCTTCCTTGAGTTGCTGGGTTTTGTGGCGGAGCAAGGCTTCCGCGCCTTGGACTTCGCCGCCCATACGTTCTCGGGCCTTTTGTAATGCCTTTTTACCTTCCTCGGACATTTGATCTTGTGGGATCGTGTCAGCGTTTTCGTACTCTTCGATCTTTTCGCCGACCAACTCCTCTTGTTTTTGAATGTCCCAGAGATCGCGCAAGTCTCGACGCGTGAGAAATTTCTCCTCGCGTACCAAAGTGAGCAGTCTTTCACCGAGTATTAAAGTCGACAGGCCGGCGTGGGCTTCATTCAACAAGGTTTGTTCACGCAAGAAATCGTATTGGGCGCCTTGGTGGATTGCGCGTAGAAACTTCTCATTCAGCAGTGCGCTAGGTAAAACCACAGCTTCGGCTTGGTAATTGATATTATACTTGAATAGGAGACAGAAGATGTCCTGCAGCAAGGAGCCAAAATGGGGCAGCAGCGCGGTTCCTTTCTCTTCCACTTCACGTAGGGATGGCGACTCAGAACGGAGATGGCCCCATACGCGCCGATCGTAGGCGTCGTGTTCAATCCAAAAAGTGTTTTTTGGCAGAGGCTGAAAAAGCCTTTTGACCGGCGCTTTCTTCGTGCGCTTGGGCGGCATTAGAACTGCTCCAGCATCTCTTTCTGCAGTTGCTCGATCTCGTTACGCACGGTGTGCACCCGATCCAACGGGCGGCCGAGACGCTTAGCCTTTTCCATTATTTGGTCGACCTTGGTGATAATGTTTCTCAGTTTCGTGTGAAGCTCGATCAAGGCGCGGGCACGCTCATCGCTGCTCCTGCCCGGTTGGAGGGCCGAGTCGCGAATCTCGCGGGATTCGTAAAGCAGCTCGGTAATCTCCTCTTCGTAGCCCAGCAGTAACTCGCGGATAGTGTTTCGCACCTGTTCGTGCTCCGCCGGGTCGCGCCACAGGACATGTTCCAAAAAAAATAGATTTTTTTCCTGGACTTCTTTATCTCCTAGGAGAAAAGTATGGGCTTGGAGCAAAGCAAGCGACTGCCGGTAGCGCCGATCGGAAGCCTGAATATTTTTCTTGTTGAGCTCGCGGCGAATATCGGCGATGCCGCGATACACATGAGAAGGGATGGGAACGTTGCGCACCTGTCCTTGCAGTTGGTTTAATTCCACCAACGTCATGCAGGTACGTGAAGGCTGGGCCTGCGATTCAAGCATTCTCAAGAAGCGAAAATCTTCGGTGATGTAGTTGACGACAAAGCGCACTAGAAAGCGATCGTAAAGCGCGGTCAACTCTTCTTCTTCCGGCAATTCGTTGCTGGCGCCGAACAATGTTAACAGAGGCACGCGCGTGACGGCTTTGCCGTTGTGAAATAGCCGCTCATTAATTAAAGTAAGAATTGCGTTTAGAATAGATGAGTTAGCCTTGAATATCTCATCTAAAAAGGCAATGTGAGCTTCCGGCAATTTGTCAGCCGTGACGCGGCGATAGTCGTCCTGCTCCAATGCCTTGAGGCTGACCGCGCCAAAAATTTCTTCAGGCGTGGTAAAACGGGTGAGCAGCCACTGAAAATAATCGGCCCCTTCGATGCGCCGGCAGAGCTCGTCGGCCAGCATCGACTTCGCCGTCCCCGGAGGTCCGATGATGAGTAGGTGATGCGAAGAAAGCAGAGCCGCAAGCGCGCCGTCGATCAAATCGCTGCGCTCCAGGAACATTTGTTTGAGCTCTTCGCGAATATTTCTGAGCTTTTCTTGCGTGGTCATGATTGTATTTCCAGTTTAAAGTACCAAAGCACCACGCCATAGACAAACAATGGACAACCATGGCCCATTTCGATATTGAGGAAAGTCATTCCGCTCGAGGAGGACTTAGTCATGCGGCAAAATAGCTTTGTATTGGCAATATCTGCGGTATTAACAATCGTTTCACTCCGTTTGGTTCTCGCCCAAGACGCCAAATTGATCGAGGCGGCCAAGAAAGAAGGCGGCAAGGTCGTCGTGTACGGATCCATCGAGAACGACACGATGGATCTCGTTGCCGCTGCGTTCAAGAAGAAAACGGGATTGGAGGTAGATTATTGGCGCGCCGCGTCTAACAAAGTCACCGACAGGGTTACCGGAGAGTCGCGCGCTGGAAAACCGCTTTTCGATGTCGTGCTGACGACCGAATCGACGATGAAGTTGATCCAACTTGACGGCTTTTTGGCCAAGTACGATTCGCCTTCCGCGCGAGCCTTTCCCAAAGAGGTCATCGATCCCAATCTTGGGCCGAGCTACCGCAGCACCGTCATCGGCGTTGTCTATCATGCGGGAATCATCAAACCGCCGGACGCGCCAAAGTCTCTGGAGGATCTCGTCAAACCGCAATACAAGGGAAAGGTCGTTGTTCCCGATCCGAGCCAGCACACGACTACGGCGCAATGGCTCGCCAGCCTGCATAGGATCATGGGCAAGGAAAAAGCGGACAAGTTTATTCGCGATTTAGCCGCAACCAAACCGCTCTTGGTGGAGTCGCTGACGCCAGCCGGTGAACGCATTACGACCGGCGAGACTCCCATTGGCATCGCGTTTTTGAAGAACGTGGTTTTCTACGGTAAGAAGGGCATACCGCTGGATTACGTCAGGCTCGGCAAGTTCATGGGCGATAATCAGTCGGTGACGCTTGGCGCCAAGCCACCGCACCCAAACGCAGGTAAAGCATTCATCGACTATTTCCTCGGCGAAGAGTCCTTACGCATCATGTCCGGCATCGGCGAGTTCGTTACGCGCAAGGGAATCTACCCGCCGCTGCCGGATGCCGACAAGATCGAGCTGGTCGACATGGTCGACATGGACAAGAAAGCTTTCACCGAAAAAATGACCGAGTATAAAAAGATCTTTTTGCAGAACTAGATGTTCAAGCCGGTCAAAATGTTCAAATCGTTTAAAGAATGCAATCTCGGTTTTGCGCAAAGATGGGGAGACTCGCGTGGTAGATGATCACTGGGATGTCATTCTGATCGGCGCGGGCCAGAACAATTTTGCTCTTGGCACCTACCTTGGCATGGCCGGGTTGAAGACAGTGGTCTGTGAGAGCCGTCTCGAGAATGGCGGGCGGCTGGCGAGCGAAGAAATCACTATTCCCGGTTACTGGCACAATACGCTCACTTACTTTCAGGACAACCGCGAGGTCTCGCCGGTGTGGAAGGATCTCAACTGGGCGAACGGCCACCACGCGGAGTTTGTTTCGCCGGTGGTGGTCAGTTCGCTGTTGCTGGATGATGGACGATCGATTTCCCACCACCAGTCACTCGACAGCACGGTGACGAGCATCGAAAAGCTGTCGCACAAGGATGCTGACGCCTGGCGCGCCACCTATGATCGGTTCCATAAAGTCATCAGAGAATTTCTAATTCCTTACTACTACACCCGGCCTCAGAACATTGGGATTGTCTTGCAAACACTCGAAGCCGAACCTGCGGGCAAAGATTTCCAACGGCTTTGGCAACTCACGCCGCGACAGGTAGCCGACGAGCTGTTTGAAAACGACGCGGTCAAAACGCTGGTGTTGTCGCAAATGGCAATCCCGCGCGGCGTCGGTCTCGATTATGCCGGTGGCGGCATCGAAGTCCTGAAGATGATCGCAGGCGACGAGAAGCCCGAACTTGCGCGCGGCGGCTCCCATTCGATTGCCCAGGTGCTGCAGCGCGCTTACGTCCACAACGGCGGGCAAATTCGTGCCGTGCATCATGTCGAAAAAATTCTCGTGGACGATAACCGGGCGGTCGGTGTACGGCTGCGCGATGGCAGAGAGTGGAAAGCCCGCTTGGCTGTCGTAGCGAATGCCGATCCGTATTCGACGTTTGTTGAAATGATTGGCGACGAGCATCTGCCGCGTACCTTTCTCGAACGCGTCAAAGACATTAAAGTAGACGAGTTTTCCTATTTTCAAGTGCACGTCGCGCTCAAAGCGTCGGTGCGATATGCGCTGCATGAAGGTGGCGATCCAGCGGTTGGCCGGGCGATGAACGTGAATATGGGGCCGAAACAGCCGGCGGATATCGAGGCGATGTGGAAGGAGATTCGCGCCGGCGAATTTCCTGATCATATTTGCCTGCACGCCATTTGTCCGACGGCTTTTGACCCTTTGCAAGCGCCGAAAACCAAACACGCTGCGTCGGTGTTTGTGCCCGTGCCGTTCCAGTTGAAGGAAAAAAGAGCGGAGGATTGGGTTAAACTCAAGAATGGTTTGATGGATTCGGTACTAGGAACTTGGCGCCGTTACGCGACGAATCTGACCGATGAGAACATCGAAATGAAGGTGGCGATGGATCCATTCTACATTTCCGGACGCTGGCCGAACATGCGTCGCGGCTCTGTTTGGGTCGCGCGTAAGATTGCGGCGCAGATGGGCCAGCGGCGGCCGATCGAGCAAATCGCCGACTACCGCACGCCGATTCAACGGCTATACCAAGTGGGAGTGGCGATGCATCCGGCGGATGCGGTGATCGCCGGTTCGGGCTATAACTGCTGGCAGGTTATGAAGGAAGACTTGAAGCTTTAGATGCTTTCCGAACGATTTGAACGGCTTGAACTGTTGGAACGATTTGAACCAAGACTCGTTCAAGACGTTCAAGTAGTTCAATACGTTCAAGCCGTTTGGTTCGAAGAAGGTTATGGCGAAAATTCTTGAGTACGACGGCGTCGTGATCGGCGCCGGCCACAACGGCATGATTTGCGCAGGCTATCTGGCAAGGTGCGGCGAGAAGATCATGGTCGTCGAGAAAAACATGGAAGTGGGAGGCGGCTTGGACTCGCACGAGGACCGCAATTATCCCGGCTTCTGGCACAACATTCATTCTGTTTTTCATCGCGGCCTGGTGATGCTTCCCTGGTTTAAAGATTTAGAGCTGGAAAAGTTCGGCATTCATTACTATCGGCCCGATCCCGGCGTGGTCCATCATTTTCTCGACGAAACCTATCTCGGCTGGTTCGCCGATGTGAAGCGGACAGCGCAAACCATCGAGCGTTTCTCCAAAAGAGACGCGGCAGCCTTCATGGAGATTTGGGCCCGCTGGCAGGCCGTGGTGAAAAATATCGTCTTCCCTGAAACGTACGCGGTGCCGCTGCCCATCGAAGAAAAGCGGCCGCTGCTGGGAAGGATTCCCGAAGGTCGTGAGTATCTGAAATATTTCGAGACCACGCCGGAGGAATTCGTCCTCCAACACTTCGAGCATCCGCGCGTGCGCGCGTTCATCGGCTTTCTCGGCGTGATGCGCGGCTACGAGCTTGATGCGCCGCAGACGGGATATTTGATTCCTGCAATGATTGCCTGGGGGGTCAACCCGCAGCTCTGTCGCGGCACGTCGCATGCGCTCGGCGACAATCTAGCCCACATGATGTCGCACAACCATATCGACTACATCGAAGCTAATGGCGTAGAGCGGATTCTTTTGGAGAACGGCCAAGCGACGGCTGTAGTATTGGAAGATGGGACGGTGATTAGAGCGCGGAAGTTTATCGCGTCGAACGTCAATCCGGTGGAGACGTTCATTAAACTCGTGGGTCAGGAAAATCTTCAACCCAGGTTTGCCGATTTAGCTATCAATTTTCGTTTTTCAAAGACGACGCCGATTTTTGCCGTTAATCTGGCATTGAACGAACGGCCAAAGTACATCACGGAAGAAAAACATCCGGAGGTGGCAGGTTCGTTCATGCACATCGTCGGCCTCGAAGAATATGACGAATTACGTAACTTGTTCGAGGACTGCCGCACGGGTCAACTACCACGCAAGCCGTTTATGAACGGTGCGACGCCGTCGCATCATGACCCGACGCAAGCGCCGCCAAGAATGGTTTGATAAACAGCTGGCAGCATGGCAGCGCTTTGCGCCCAATCTCGATGAGAACAATATTCTCTCGACCGATTCGACGACCCCGCTTGATATCGAGCGGCATGATAAGAACATGTACTACGGCGACTGGATGGTGGGTGAGTATTCCGGCGATCAGGCGTTGGAGAATCGACCATTTCCAGGTTGGGGAAATTACCGGACACCGATCGATGGGTTATTTATGTGCGGTTCGTCGTGCCATCCCGGCGGTAATATCACCGGCGCGCCGGGATACAACGCCGCGCGGGTGATCGCGGAGTCCTTGGGAATGAAGCCATGGTGGAATCCGTTGGACTTCAAGACGCA
>DASPXM010000004.1:0-7452 GCA_035637295.1 Verrucomicrobiia bacterium | reverse complement strand
GTTAATTGTTCTGGGAATCGTTTTTGTATTCATCCAACCAATTATCGCCGCGATAGTGATCGCCATCGGAGTCTTTGCTCTCATTTCTCCGATTATTGACTATGCGACGTCAGAGTTTGGCGTCACCAATAAGAGAGTCATCATCAAGGTCGGGTTTCTCCGTCGGCGAACGTTAGAACTGCTGCTCAAGCATGTGGAAGCGATATCGGTCGATCAAAGCGTTACCGGCCGGATTCTTGGATTTGGCTCAATCACGCTTACCGGAACCGGCGGCGTGAGGGAGGTGTTCCATAACATTTCGTCGCCGCTTGAGTTTCGCAGGCAGATCCAAGGCGAGGCGTCGTAGCGGTGAGCGGCGCTTCAATTTCACTGCCAATGCGAATCCGGTAAGAACGAAGGAGGCCTCACGGGCAGAGACATGAAAAAGGCATGGGTGTTATTTTTGTCGATGCTGTTGCTGGATCACGCGGCTATTCTTAGCGCGGCGGTCCCGCGCAGCCACCGAGATGCAATCGACTTTGCAGAAGACATTGGATTAGTTTCCAGTACTCAATCGGGACAATTCTGTTTGTCGATTAAGAACGGCAATCTTAAACCCGGACAAGAGCTAACACTGCTTTGGATTCCTATTGCAGACCGAAGGCAGATGCCCGAAATACAATCAACAACCGTGCTGAAGTTGCTGACGAACCCGTGTGATCCGATCAACAGCGTCGAGGGCGATGCCGCGTATGTTGTGAATGCCGGGAAACTTGATACGGATAAAATCTATACTGCCGTCGTCGGAAAACGCACTAACTTCCGGATCATTCCGGGAGAGGGCGAAGTCAAAATGGACTTGCCCGCCAGCGTGACGATTCGTTCATGCAGCAGTATGGAAGGACTTCACTTTACCGGATGGACTGGCGGCGCTGTAAAGGGAAAGAAGATTTGGCACCGTTATTACTACTTAGGTTATGATGTGGAACCCACATGTCAGGATCCGGACTTCAAAGACTAAAGACTAGGGAAATGGCGGGCCCGAGTGCAAATCGGCGTATGCTAATCCAAGTCGATGTCTTTCAGCGGTTTGGTAATCGGTTCTTCTTTGGCCTTTTTGAATAGCTCCTGGAATTTCGCTTCGAGGACCTTTGACTTGTTTTTTTCCGCATCGGCGATTTGCTGGTATTTCTGATCGCGGCGACTCGCTTCTTCATTGACGAGCTTCACCGCGTCTTTCAGGTTGACGGCCATTTGCGGCTTGACCGGCATCTTGTGGTCGAGGACCGCGGATAAATTCGGGTCGATGGTCAAAGTTGCATCACAGCAGGGGCACATGACTTGGATGGTCTTTGCTTCGTTGGACATGGTAAGCTCCTCGGGGCGAGGCGCGAGCTGGTAGTCAAAACAGTTAAGGGCAAATCGTAGTCCCTTTACTATGCCTCGTACCTAATGCCTATTGCGTATTTATCCTCTCAACTCGATCTGTTCTCCGTCCGGGCCGGCGAAAACGGCCCGACGCCAGCCGTTTTCTCGCGGCTCGCGGGCAGCGGTGTCGTGCGGCGCGCGGATCAATTTGACGCTGTCGTTTTGTAGCTTGGCCACAGTCTCGTCGAAGCTGTCAGTTTCAAGACAGAAGTGAAAGCCCGTCATTGCGCCATCAAAATGGTGGGTTAACTCCAAGACCGTGTCGCCTAGTTTCAAATAAGCGATTTGCGTTCCGCTGCCGGCCGCGTGCTGAAAATAATGCTTAAAACCGAAGTGCTTTTCATAAAACTTCACCGAGCCGTCCAGATCAGTCACATGGAGGGCAACGTGGTCAATGCGCTTGAACATGATCTTCTCCTCGCGATCTAAGGATAGGCTTTTCACTCCTGATTTTGCAACCTTGCCCAGCAACGTGAAAAATTCCGATGGGAAGGCTAAAATGTCGTGCTAGTATTTACTGGGTTATGCCGATATTTCGACTAGTTGAAGACACGGTGTTTCCGCCGCCGGATTATGCGGATCCAAGCGGCCTTATCGCCGTCGGCGGCGATCTCTCAAGCGAGCGTTTGTTGGAAGCTTACCGTGTTGGGATCTTTCCCTGGTATTCCGATGACCAGCCGATTCTTTGGTGGTCCCCCGACCCGCGTTTCATACTGGAGCCAGATGAATTCAAGATGTCGCGCAGCTTGCAAAAGACTCTCCAGCGAAAGACCTTTCAGGTTACCTTCGACCGCGTCTTCGAGGAAGTGATCGCCGCCTGCGCGACCGTTCCTCGGGAGGGGCAGCGCGGTACGTGGATTACTCGAGAGATGCACGATGCCTACATCGAATTGCATGGCTTGGGTTATGCGCACTCGGTGGAGACTTGGTCCGGAGGTAAATTGGTGGGTGGCCTCTATGGCGTGTCGCTCGGTAAGGCCTTCTTCGGCGAATCGATGTTTCACTGCAAGACCGACGCATCGAAAGTGGCCTTGGCGATCTTGGTGGAGAAACTAAAAGGCTGGGGGTTTCATTTTATCGACTCACAAATGACGACCGAGCACATGATGCGCCTCGGCGCTAAAGAGGTTCCGCGCCGGATATTTTTAAAGCGCCTTCAATCGGCGTTGCGCCATTCGACCAAGCGCGGTAAATGGCATGTCGAGGATTGAAGGCTCGATGCTCCTCGCGTGACTCACTGGGCGGTTTGGGTTGCTGATCGCTCCACTGCTTGAACCAGCTTGCCGAGCGAATTTTCCGAGGGAAATTCGATAGCGAGCAGCGCCAGACTCACGGCCGAAAGCAAATACTGGTCGAAAACAAAGCGGCCTAAAAACGCCAATACGAATCCGTAGACCGCGACCGCTTCGATAATCGCGAAGATCACGACTTTGCGCGTGACATAGGTGGACACGACGTAGGCGGCACGTTCTTCAAGAACGCCGGTAAATTGTTCCAAAGCACGAAACAGCTTGGTCGTTTTTGAATCACGCAGAATCGCGGCCTCCGTCAAATTGCGCCGTTTCCAGTAGGCATAGTAGCCGAGATCGACGAGAGCGAGAAGCCAAAAAATCATTCGGGCGGGATCGGCAATCGAGCGATTGGTGCCGACGTTCGGATTGGCCAAAACGCTCCGCGAGATCACGAAGTAAATCGGGATGGAAATCACAAAACAGCTCCATAGAATCACCGCCGCGCCGCGCTGATCGAGCAAGATTTTTCTAAACTCGGGTCGAATCATTACGCCTCCTAGTCCGCTCGCTTTTTATCACAGCTGAGTTTGATCTGTCTCGCCTTCCGCAATTCATCTCATTATTGCGCTCCGATCTTGTCGCATCGATGACTGGGTGATATAGGCACGACTGACGGCAAGTGAGGAGGCAGCATGGCTGAGTTCGACCTTGTTATTCACGGCGGCAGACTTATCGATGGCACAGGAAATCCATGGTTTTATGGCGACGTGGCGATCAAGAAGGGCAGGATCGCATCGATCGGAAAAATCAGTCCGGAAGCGGGGCAGCGCGCCATCTCCGCCAAGGGATACGTGGTTACGCCGGGCTTCATCGATATGCACACGCACAGCGATCAGCCCGTCATCGCCGATGGTAACGCTGAAAGCAAAGTGCGCCAGGGCGTGACGCTGGACATCATCGGCGAAAGCCAGACCGTGGCGCCGCTCGAAGGGGCGATCCTGGAAGAGTATCGCCTCGAGCATCGCAAGCGAAACGGCATTGAGACCGACTGGACGACATTTACAGGCTACTTCGACACAGTAAAGCGCAGTGGCGTTTCGATCAACGTCGCATCCGGCGTGTCGCCGCAGCAGGTAAAACGAGTTGTGTGCGGTTTCGACGAACGACCGGCAAGCGCCGCCGAGCAAGAAAAAATGAACCGGCTGGTGGCTCGAGCGATGGAAGAAGGCGCGCTCGGTCTCACGGCGGCATGGCATGCCAAAGGACCGGAGAATCCGGATGAAGTCGTTGAGATGGCAAAAGTTGCCAAGCGTTACGGCGGCTATTACGGGGTGCATGTCGGCAGCGAAGGTTTCGACATGATGGAAGAGCTGGTGAAGACGCTCCGGATCGCGAGAGAATCGCGGATTCCGGTTCATGTTTATCATTTGAAAATGCGCGCGAAAGCTAACTGGGGACGGATTCGCCAGGTCATCGCGCAGCTCGAAGAGGCGCGCCGCGAAGGGTTGGACATCACCGCGAACCAGTATCCGTATACGGCCATGCAACATCCGTGGCGGCGCTTGTTCCCACGCTGGGTACAGGACGCTCCTGTCAACGAGACGGTCTCGCAATTTAAAAGCCCGTCCTTTCGTGCGCGCGTGATCCAAGACCCGGAATTCAATCAGTATGTCGACGAGCATGGCGGCTGGGAAGGTATCGTCGCGGCGCGACTAGATGCGGAGGCGCTCAAGAAATTCGAAGGGATGACCATCGCTGAGATCGCCAAGCTCCGTGAGCAGGATCCGGTGAGCACGGTCTTTGATCTCATTTACGAGGAAGGCGGATTCATTCACGGCGTGCATCACACGATGAATGAAGACGACGTGAAGACGGTCATGCGCGTGCCGTGGGTTTCGATCGGCTCGGACGGTAGCGCGCTCAATCTAAAATATCCCGGCAAGCCTCACCCACGCAGCTTCGGAACCAATCCGCGCGTGCTCGGCAAGTACACCCGCGAAGAAAAAGTTCTGGCGCTGGAAGATGCGGTCCGCAAGATGACCTCGATGCCAGCGCAGGTGCTCGGACTCAAGGACCGCGGCCTGCTGCGCGAAGGTTACTGGGGCGATCTCGTCGTTTTCGATCCCGACACGGTGGCTGATACGGCAACGTACGAGAATCCGAAGCAGTACCCTAAGGGCATCGATTACGTGCTGGTCAATGGCACGGTCGTTATCGAGAACAGAGATCACACCGGAGCGCGGCCGGGAAGAGTGGTTTATGGGCCGGGATATGCGGGCAAGTGAAAATTGGATTGCAAAGATCAAAAATTTATTACGCGCAGCGATCGCAGCCTGTGCTTAAACGTTAGACATAAAATAAAATGGTTGGATTCCATATACGACACTGGCGATTATGAGCGATTCAAATAAATCAGACGTCGAAAATGTTTGCAGAAAATTGGTACACGCGCTTCAGGGAGTCTTGTCGTGGCAATGGGACGGACGCTTTGAGACCGTTTTGGCAGAGTTTGGTGTAGACAATAAAGAAAGTGTTCGTGCAATCTTGGAGCGATGTCTCAGCATGACCTGGGACAACTCAAATATTGCAACCGCACCTGATAGCGTGCGGAGAATCAATGTTCGTGTCGGTACCCTGAGGTCGGGGCAGTTCCTCTTTACCTCAGATCCGAACCGCGATGCCTTTGTTTTCGGTGCCTGGTGGCCATGGGGCAACGGTGAGACCATCTCGTTACGCGTCGCGCCATCTTACAAGAAATTATCAGACTCAGAGACGGCCGCGAAAATTCAACGTTTTAAAGGCTGGTTCGGAGTGTAAATATTCTCCGTGAGCCAAAGGGAAGCATTGATCTGAAGCGCTGGTTGCGTTAGCTTTCACACCGAATTTACCACACTTAAGAGGAGGCAATCGTATGGAAAGAAAGAAAGCGAGTGATTTCGATCCGCAACTGCTTGGTCTTTTCCACAGATACGTGCATGGCGGCATCAGCCGCCGCGAGTTTTTGGATGGTGCTGCCAAATTCGCCGTCGGTGGCCTGACTGCGACGGCATTGTGGGACATGCTCCGCCCCAACTATGCTCTGGCGCAACAAGTGGCCAAGGACGACAAGCGCATCAAGGCCGATTACACCAATTACCCCTCGCCCAAAGGCAATTCCTCCAATGGCACGATGCGGGGGTTACTCGCCCGTCCCACGACCGGCGACAAATTCCCGGTCGTGGTCGTGGTTCACGAAAACCGCGGCCTGAATCCTTACATAGAAGATGTTGTGCGGCGCCTGGCTGTCGCCGGCTTCATGGCCCTTGGACCGGACGCCATTTGGCCTCTCGGCGGCTATCCGAGCGTCGACAAGTATGGCGCTGAAGCCGATGAAAAGGCCCTGGCGATGCAGAAGCAATTGGACGGCGGAAAAATTGTCGAAGATTTCGTCGCTGCGGCGGAGTTCCTATTGAAGCATCCACAGTCCAACGGCAAGCTAGGCGCCGTGGGCTTCTGCTTCGGCGGCGACGTGGTCAATCAATTGGCGGTCCGGGTGCCGCAGCTTGCGGCAGCGGTTCCTTTCTATGGCGGCGCGCCGGCAGTGGCGGACGTGCCGAAGATCAAGGCGTCCATGCTCCTAAATTTTGCCGAACAGGATCCGCGCATCAACGGCCGTTGGCCTGAGTACGAAGCCGCCCTTAAGGCGAATGGCGTGAAGTACGAGGCGTATGTGTATCCCAAAACGAATCACGGCTTCCATAACGATACCACGCCACGTTTTGACGAAGCTGCAGCCAAACTCGCCTGGCAACGTACTATCGACCATTTTAACAAGACGTTGAAAGCCTAGTATTCGATTGGTATGGGAGATCGGCACAGGAGCAGAACCTTCGCACCTGTGCCGACTGAGCCGGAATAGACCCGACGGCGCCCGGTATCTGTAATGCGCTGCGGTCACTCCTGGGCCGCGAAGCTTGCAATCGAATTAAATTCTCAGTCTCGCAATATCTAAAATGCTTCGCTCTTACGGGTTTTCGATTTGTTCAAAACGTTCAAGCCGTTTAAGTAGTTCAAGTCGTAGCAAGAGTTCGCTGCGGGCCCGCGCGCCGTAAATTACTCAGCGGCCGAGAAAGATCTGGCTAAATTCCTTGCCGCTTTGCTCGAGAATCGGGGCGATAAAGTCAACGTCCACTAGGAAACTTTCCTTTTCAACCAGCTCGGGAAATCTTTGCTTCACTCCTTTGCGAGCGACGACGCGGCCGAAGGTGGTGATTATGCTTTGGCCTTCTTCGGACAGGGACCAATCGACGAACAGCGCCGCCGCGTGCGGGTGGGGCGCATGGCGTGACAACATGAGCTTGTTCGCCTGCGCGAAGTAAGGATCGAGAATGACGTGCTCGATCGGTGCGCCCCGAGCTTTGAGATCGAGGACTGTGTGACCGGACAATACCAGTGCTAAAGGCCGCTCTCCCGCGGAGAGCAATTGACTTTGAGCCGTTCGGCCGCGCACCATTCTGAGATCCTGCTTGGCCAGATTGCGCATGTACTGCAGTCCCTTTTCTCTGCCCATATGTTTTAGCAAGACGGCGAACCATTCGTAGGCTTCATCGTCGAGGAACATATTGCCTTTCCACTTCGGCTGAAGAAGATCTTCGTAAGTGCGCGGCGCGTCTTGCCGCTTAACCAGGTTGGTGTTGTAACCGAGCACCATCGGTATGACATATAGGGAAGTAAAAAAACCTTCCTTGTCTTTATTTGGCACGGTGAAAAAGTCGCGCTGGGGCGAGTTATAAGGGTCGATGGCGCCGACCTTTTTGATCGCGGATGCCTGCTC
>DASPXM010000003.1:0-4940 GCA_035637295.1 Verrucomicrobiia bacterium | reverse complement strand
ACGGAGCTGCGCAAGGAAGCATCGAATCATCCGCTGGAAAAAGTCGGCGAGGGGCTGCGCGCCATGATGCCGTGGTTGGCGCAAAACCGATTGGTCGATAAGAGCAGAAATTAGGCGCGTCGCTCTTCAGTCACTGCGAGTTGAGGTTATGGAACCGGATGAGAATCGCGAAGGAAGGTTATCCACTCATCCTTACGGCCGGGGCCCTGACTATTCTGGCGTTTCTACTTGGTTGGCGAGGGGCGGGCATTGTACTGGGTTTGGCAACGCTCGCAATTATAGCGTTCTTTCGCGATCCGAAGCGTAATATTCCGACGGGTGCAGGGCTGATCGTATCTCCTGCCGATGGCAGGGTGGTGAGTATCGCAGAAATCAGAAGCGATTCATCGTTCGGCGATACGCCCACACGAGTGAGCATCTTTCTCTCGCCACTCGATGTGCATATTAACCGGATGCCGGTGGCAGGAAAGATTGACGACGTACGCTATCAGGCGGGAAAATTTCTCGCGGCGTACAAGGAAGAAGCAACCCAGCGCAATGAACGGAACGCTCTCAAGATCGTCGACAACGACGGTCGGTCGTTGGGAGTCGTACAGATCGCCGGTGTAGTGGCGCGCCGGATCGTGTGCCGCGTAAAACCTGGCGATCGATTGGCGCGAGGTGATCGATTTGGTTTAATCATGTTTGGTTCACGAACCGATACCTATCTGCCGAAAGGCTGCCGCGTCCAGGTGGTGGAAGGGCAGAAGGTCAAAGGTGGAGAAACAATATTGGGGAGTTTTGTATGAGCGCGATGAGTGGTCAAGAACCCGAACAGTTTGCCGAGAACGGTAAGGTTCGACTCCTGCGCCGTCGCAGCAAGGCACGTGTTTCGCTCCGGCATCGCATGCCTGCGGAGAAGCTCAGACGCGGAGTCTACCTGATTCCGAGCTTGTTTACCGCGGGGAATCTCATGTGTGGATTTTTCTCGATCATAGCGACCTTTAACGGCGAATTCATTGACGCGGCGCTGTTTATTATTCTGGCAAACATTCTCGACGGGATCGATGGTTACGCGGCCAGACTAACCAAGACCGCGAGCCGATTTGGCGTGGAATTCGATTCCTTGGCAGATGTGGTTTCGTTCGGTGTAGCGCCAGCGGTTCTGGTTTATCTATGGGCGCTGGTGCCGTGGCAGACTTGGGGATGGTTGGCGGCTTGCACCTACGTGGTCTGTGGCGCGCTTAGATTGTCCCGCTTCAACGTGCAAGCGCAGGGCGTGTCGAAAAGTCATTTCGTCGGTTTGCCTATCCCTGCGGCGGCGCAAATGATCACCTCAACGGTAATTCTGTATTACTATCTCGGCGGGGAGGGGTCGCCCAACCGGCATGTGACGTTGTTGCTGGTTATCTATGGGTTGGCCGCTTTGATGGTGAGCAGCGTTCCCTACTTTAGCCTAAAGAATAACGATATCAAAAGACGTCATCCCATCTGGATGTTGGTTTCTGGAATTATTTTGATTACACTATTCATCGCCGAACGGCATCTTATGTTCTTCACGGTTGTCTTACTGTACACGTTATCCGGGCCTCTGTTATGGTGCTTAACAACCTATAAGCACCAGCGGGAGAGGAGACGGGAGCCGGCGCAAGCGTCGCCGTGAGATCCTGGCTCTAGTCGAAGATTAGCGATACTCCCGTTGGCCATTGCCGCGGGAGTTTTCGTTTCTGGGAGAGGCCAACGGGTCAACCAAAGAGGAGATTTCATAATGGAACAGGGATCCGCCGATAACGTAGTACAAATTTTCGATACCACGCTCCGCGATGGCGAACAGTCGCCCGGCGCGAGCATGACCGTTGAACAGAAAGTAGTTATTGCCCGCCAATTGGAGAAGCTTGGCGTCGATGTGATCGAAGCGGGATTTGCCGCCTCTTCGGACGGTGACTTCGACTCCGTACGCCGAGTGTGTAAGGAGGTCAGCCGGCCGAGAGTGGTGAGTCTCGCACGTGCCCAGGAAGGGGACATCAACCGGGCCTTGAAAGCGGTGGAAGACGCCAAAAACCCTGGCATCCACACCTTCATTGCCACGTCTGATATCCACTTGAAACACAAGTTGAGAATGACGCGGGAGCAAGTTGTGGAAGCCGCCGTGAAGGCTGTGAGCCATGCTAAGAAGTTCACGGATTATGTCGAGTTCTCGGCTGAGGATGCGTCGCGCAGCGATCCCGATTTTTTGATGCAGGTATTCCGCGAAGTGATCCGCGCCGGAGCCAAAGTGATCAACGTGCCGGATACAACGGGCTACGCGATTCCATCAGAATTTGGCGCCTTGATCGCCAATTTGATCGAGCGAACCGCGGGCGGCGATCGAGTCATCTGGAGCGCCCATTGCCACAACGATTTGGGCTTGGCCGTGGCCAACTCCTTGGCTGCAGTGCACAACGGCGCCCGACAAATCGAATGCACCATCAATGGCATCGGCGAGCGCGCCGGCAATACTTCATTGGAAGAAGTGGTGATGGCGCTGCGCACCCGCAAAAACTATCTCGACCTCGACACCAACATCGCGAGCGAGCAGCTCTATCCGACCTCCCGCTTGGTTTCGCAGGTTACCGGCATCGCGATTCCGATCAATAAACCGGTGGTCGGCGATAATGCCTTTGCGCACGAGGCCGGTATCCATCAAGATGGGGTGCTCAAGTACAAGCAGACCTACGAGATTATGACGCCGGAATCGATCGGCATTCCGGGTAACCGCCTGGTCATGGGCAAACACTCCGGGCGGCACGCTTTCGATGAGCGGTTGAAGCACCTGGGATTTACCCTGAGCAAGGAAGACATGAACCGCGCGTTCGTGCGTTTCAAGGAACTCGCCGACAAGAAAAAGAACGTTTATGATGAAGATATCGAAGCGATTGTCGCGGAAGAAATCCTCAGGGTTCCAGGTCGGCCAGATAAGTTTGAGCTCTTGTATCTGAACGTAAATTCAAGCTCCGACGGAGTGCCCGCAGCAACGATCAAAATGCGTGTCGACGGCGAGCAGAAAATGGATTATGCCTCCGGTGATGGCATCGTCGATGCTTGTTATAAGGTCATCACGAAAATTACCGGCTCGCAATGCCAGTTGGTGCGCTATTCCGTCAACGCGATCACCGGCGGGACCGACGCGCAGGGAGAAGTCTCTTGCTTGATCGAAGATGACGGGATCCGCGTATCCGGGCAGGGTTCGCACACAGACATCATCATGGCGAGCGTCCTGGCTTACATCAATGCGCTCAACAAATTGGCAGGCAGAAAACACTATCGCCAGGTGGTGGAGAAAGAGGGGCCATGAATTACAAAATTGCGGTTTTGCCCGGCGACGGCATCGGATCGGAGGTGATGAGTGAAGGCACTGCGGTTCTCAAACAGCTGGCTCAGCTCTACGGATTCAGCCTCGAGCTGGAACCGGGAATCGTTGGCGGCGCATCGATCGATGCGCATGGTAAACCGCTGACTGATTCGGTTCTGAAGCTGGCAAAGGACAGCGACGCTGTCTTGCTCGGCGCCATGGGTGGCCCAAAATGGGACGGGCTCGACTATGCAGTCCGTCCCGAGCGAGCGTTGTTGGCCTTGCGCCAAGAGCTTGGCTTATTCGCCAATCTTCGGCCCGTGAAATTGTTTTCCGCGTTAGCCTCCGCATCCACACTCAAGCGCGAGGTGGTTGAGGGGACGGATCTCTTGGTCGTTCGAGAGCTGACAGGTGGAATCTACTTCGGCGAACCCAAGGGCGTGACAAAACTTGCAGACGGTACAGAACGCGGTGTGAACACAGAAGTCTACACTACGCCGGAGATTGAGCGCATCGCTCACGTGGCATTTCAAGCTGCGTTGAAGCGCCGTAAAAAAGTGACCTCGGTCGACAAGGCGAACGTTTTGGAAGTGACCGAGCTTTGGCGGAAAGTGGTAACGCGAATTCACAAGGACGAAGGCTACGTAGGTGTCCAGCTCGAGCACATGCTCGTCGACAACTGCGCCATGCAATTGATTCGCAATCCGAAGCAATTCGATGTGGTTGTCACGACGAACATGTTTGGCGATATCTTGAGCGATGAAGCGGCCATGCTCACGGGTTCAATCGGTATGCTGCCGTCCGCCAGTTTAGGCGGCAAAGTCGGTATGTATGAGCCGGTCCATGGCACCGCCCCGGATATAACGGGACAAGATAAAGCGAATCCATTGGCAACGATCTTGAGCGTTGCCATGATGCTGCGTCACTCTTTCGAACAAGGTGCCGCGGCAGAGCGGATTGAGTGGGCCGTCGAAGGTGTGTTGAATGAGAGATATCGCACCGCGGACATTCAAGAGCCGGGCTGCAAGTTGGTCGGCTGCAGGCAAATGGGTCGGCTTGTCCGCGAGAGAATTGAAAAAGCGAAGGAATAATAGGTTGTGAAGAAAGAACAGTACAACGTCGCGGTCGTTGGCGCCACCGGCGCTGTCGGCGAACAGATGCGCGAAGTTTTGGAAGAGCGTCACTTTCCCGTCGGTGAGCTGCGTCTATTGGCTTCAGAGAGATCCGCCGGACAGTTCCTGCCGTTCCAGAGCAAACAGATTCGCGTTGAAATTCTTAACGAGGACTCATTCACGGATATCGATATCGGTTTGTTCTCTGCGGGCGCCAGCGTCAGCGCCAAGTACGCGCCGATCGCGGTCCGTGCCGGCGCAGTCGTGGTGGACAATACGTCATTTTTTAGAATGGAGCCGGATATTCCGCTGGTCGTGCCGGAAGTCAATGCCAAGGAAATCGGCAATTACAAAAATCGCGGAATCATCGCCAACCCGAATTGCTCGACCATTCAAATGGTGGTTGCCTTAAAGCCGCTCCATGATGCCGTGCGCATCAAGCGAATCGTCGTGTCGACATACCAGTCCGTATCGGGGGCGGGGCGAAAGGCGATGGAAGAATTAAGTCAGCAAGTCGC
>DASPXM010000002.1:0-4756 GCA_035637295.1 Verrucomicrobiia bacterium | reverse complement strand
TCAAAGCTAAAAAAAATCGGATGCTCGCGCACGCAATCGCTCGGGCGCTGCGTGAGCGAGGGCGTCTCGAGAGCGCCGCGCTTTTCCCAGTGCTCATCCATGCGGTCCAACCAGTAGGGCAGCCAGGTCGAACCAATCTCGAGGAATGCCAAGCGTAATCTAGGAAACCGCGCCGGCACACCCTGATAGATCATGTTGGAAAACTGGACGAACATGCCTACCGGAAAAGAGACCGTATGGACTTCGGTGAAGGTCTCGAAGGCTCCCGAGGCAAGTTCTTCGGCTCCGTTGGTGCCGTGCACTGCGAGGGCGCAGCCCAAGCTTTCAGCCTGCCGATAAATCGGGTCATAAAACTTATGCCCTAGGGGCAAACGCAACCCGGTGGTGCGCACTACCGCGCCGCGACAGCCGAGATCGCGCACCGCACGCCGCAACTCGACCACGGCGCTTTCCGGATCTTGAAACGGCAGGATCGCCACGGGTCGCAACCGGTTTGAGATTTTTGCGTAGCGGTCGTGAACATAATCATTATAGGCTTGGCAAAGCGCCGCCGCATACTCCGGTTCACGGATGCGCGAGACATTGCCAAGCGCCGTCGGATATAAAAATACCTGCTCGATACCGTGATCGTCCAAGAGTCGCAACCAGTCCTGCGCGGTAGGCGCGCTGGGAAAGGTGCGTGGCTCGGGCGGCAAGGTTTGCTGGAGATCGCGGTCCCAAGGCTCGGATGCAGTGAGCGGTCCGCCGCGCTTATTGAACGGCGATTTTAGGTACTTTCGCAATTCGTCCGTGCGCTCGATGATATGTCCGTCGGCATCGATGACTTTTGTTCCAGCCATAAACGACCTCGTGATTTCTTATACGCTCCGGGCACTACAGCTTATATGCGAGCATGATGCCGTCGCGAAACGGCAGTAGTACGTTTTCCACGCGCGGGTCGTTGTGAATGCGGTCATTCAAAAGGTTGACGATGCGCGCGTCTTCTTCGGTTGGATTGAGCACGCGGCCGTAGCGCAGCATATTGTCGAGCACGATCAACCCGCCCCGGCGCGCCAGTTCTAAACAGCGATCGTAATAATAATCGTAGCTCGGTTTATCGGCGTCGATAAAGCAAAGATCAAAAGGCCCTTCCAACGTCTTCAGTGTGTCGGCGGCGCGGCCTTCGCGGATTTGAATCTTATCGCGATGCGGGCTCTGGGCGAAAAAGCGCCGCGCAATTTCGATCGCATGCGGATCGAGCTCGCAGGTGATAATCGAGCCATCCGGGGGCAACGCCTCGGCGAACGATAGCCCGCTGTAGCCGGTAAACATGCCCACCTCGAGGATTCTTTTGGCCTGAGTCATGCGTACGAGCATCTTGAGAAATGCGCCCTCGAGCTCGCCCACCAGGAAATTCGCCGTGGTGGTTTTCTCTTCGGTCTCTTTGAGCAGCCGCTCGTGCAATTCAGTTAGCGCCGTCGTGTGCCGCTCACAGTACTCTTCGACGCCTTCGGGTAGAACTTTTACGCCGACAGCGCGCCGGTCCTTTCTTTGTTCCATTGTAGAAAAACTCCTTTCCTGGAGGAGGCTATTTTTGAGTGCCCGTATCTTGGCCCATGACCGGATTGGCGACCGCGGCTTCGAGAGTTCTAATTGCTTTCCATTCGCTCGCAGGCCGGACATAGCCGCTGGTACCGACCTGGTCCAATCCCCAGTAGATTTCGAGGCAATGGCCATCGGGATCGAGAAACTCCACCGCGATTTGACAACCCGCTCGGCGCCGCCCTTCAAACGTGATTGTGGCACCCTGCTCGCGCAACCGCTCGCGCACGTTGAAGACTTCGGAGAGCGATCCAACCTCGAAAGCGATGTGATGCAGCTCTGTATGTCGAGACCTTCCAGCGCCGGTGCCAACCAGCGCAATCGAATGATGATCGGTATGGCAACGCAAGAACGCAAAGCCGCCGGGCTGCAGATCTTCGGAGTAGATTTCGGTCACTTTAAATCCCAAGACTTGCGTATAGAAAAGCAGCGACCGCTCTAAGTCGGTTACCTGCAACACGACATGGCCGAGACGGCGAATCTTAAAGCCGAGGCCGGCCGGCGGTTCGAGGGCTCTCAACTTGACGATGTCTAAAGCCATGGCTACCTACCTATTCTAGGTCGAAACTATCACCTTCAGTATCTCCAATGCTAGAATTTCCCACCGCGCGCGGCGCCAGTAATCGTTAAAACCATGGTTGCAGAAACGTCACTAGTATTGAGGGCCAAGGATGGAGTTTTTTTCGCCATCATGGTGTAAAACAAAGAGCATTTGAAAAGATGGAGGAGACTATGGATACCGTTGCATCCAAAAAGCTGACGAGGGAAGGCGCGATGAAAGTACTCGGCGCTGCGGTCGACAGAGCGCATGCATTGGATTGCCATGTCAGCATCGCGGTGGTCGACGACGGCGGCCACTTGATCGCTTTTATACGCTCGGAAAAAGCCGAGCTCTACTCGATCGCTATCGCTCAGGCCAAGGCCAAGAGCGCGGCTCTGACGAGATTCCCTTCGGGGAAGAAAAGCCCCACCGGCAATGAACGCGACGATCACCACGCCCTTGCCATTACGCTGGCCGCGGGGGCTGGGTCCTTTGTCACTATCCCCGGCGGCTTTCCGGTGTTTTCCGAAGGCGAGATCGTCGGCGCGGTGGGCGTCAGTGGCGCGGGCATCAAGGACGTCGAGATTTCGCAGAGCGCTGCCGCGGCATTGGATAAAGAAAGCTCGAGCGCAGCAGCTAAATAAGCTAACTCACTCCTGCCGTTGCGCATTAAGCGGCGAGTTACGATTCTGCGGGGCTGTTCGCGTTCGCTGCTTGCATCTATGCCATTTTTTTCTTTGTGCCCGACCTTCTCGATCTGGATTCCGCGAAAACCGGCGGCAAAGTCGGTTAGCAGCGTCACACCATAAAAGCGTCCTCCGACGGAGCTTGGGCATGATCGCGCACGGATTAGCGCCTTATTGATCAAACCACTGCAACTTTACGTTTCATCTCTCAGCTCTTCTCGTTGGAATACGAACGTGGCAATGATGAAAGCAATTGTTTTAAACATCCTAGCGAAAGGTACCATCCAATGACCTATGGGAAACCTCCGTTTCGCGCCGATCACGTCGGCAGCTTGCTGCGTCCGCCGGAACTGCTGCACGCCCGGGAGCAGCATAAGCAAGGAACCCTAACGGCCGAGTCGCTGCGGGAAATCGAAGACCGCTGTATTCGCGATGTGGCGAGGCTGCAGGAAGAGATCGGCCTGCAGGGCATCACGGATGGTGAATATCGCCGGACCAT
This sequence comes from Verrucomicrobiia bacterium, assembly GCA_035637295.1. Taxonomy (GTDB): domain Bacteria; phylum Desulfobacterota; class Binatia; order UBA9968; family UBA9968; genus DP-20. Next base: position 1,449 of record DASPXM010000002.1, on the reverse strand, counting down.
CTGGCACGCCGACTTTCTCCGCCAGTTCGCCGGCGTCACCGTCAAAGAGGGTGTTGCCGAGCAATCGGTTGCCCGCAAATTCAAAGCTGGGGGGCAAGAAATCGAGCGCACGCCGACGCGCTTTGAAATCACCGGCCGGCTCGAACGACGCGGCGGCATCGAGACCGCTAATTTCGAGTATCTGCAGTCGGTGACGCAGCGCACGGCGAAACTGTGCATTCCATCACCGACGATTTTGCATATGCGCGGCGGCCGCGACGCCATCGATAAACAGGCCTATCCGGATATCGAGCGCTTCTACAGCGACCTGGCGCACGTCTACCGCGAAGAGATTCACGCATTGGCAGAACTCGGCTGCACCTATCTTCAGCTTGACGATCCCAACATGGCCTATCTTTGCGACGAAAAGATGCGTGAGAGCGTGCGCCAAATCGGCGAAGATCCCAACCAGCTGCCGCGCACCTATGCAAAACTGATTAATGAATCTATCAAAGATCGCCCGGCGAATATGAAGGTGTGTATGCATATTTGCCGCGGCAACTTCCGCAGCGCCTGGGCCGCTGAGGGCGGTTACGATCCGGTGGCAGAGACGCTATTTAACGAATTCAAACTCGACGGTTTTTTTCTTGAATACGACTCGCCGCGGGCCGGGAGCTTTTCACCGCTCCGTTTCGTGCCCAAAGACAAGAAGATTGTGCTCGGGCTCGTGACAACTAAGTCCGGTGAAATGGAAAGCGCGGATAAAATCAAACGGCGCATCGATGAAGCGGCCCGATACGTTCCTCTTGAGCAGCTGGCGCTAAGTCCGCAGTGCGGCTTTTCCAGCACAGTTCTAGGCAACAACATTACCGTTGATGCCGAGATCGCGAAATTGTCTTTAGTCGTCAACGTCGCGCGTGAAGTTTGGGGATAACGCAGAAACATCATCGTACCCTGTGAGCTCAGCCGCAAACGCTAACCTAAGGAGCAGCAATTGACCAAGGGGAAGAAAGTAAGCACATGATCGAGTGAGGGATATTTCGATTCGAAGAGATACCTTTCTTCTCATCTGATACCCAATTCCTTGTTCACGGCGCGCTGCAGGGTAAAATCGAATATCCGATTGGGCGCGACCGTTTCATTGAGCTTCAGGGCCTGCGCTTCTTCAGTCAGGAACTCTTTGATCTCGTCGTCGGTGGGAATACCGTTGGACGTAAACGCCGGCTTGCAGCGCCGGTACCATTCGGTCGCCGTGGTCAGATCGCTCTTCCATACCCGCGCCAAGATTTCCGCGGTCTCTTTTTCATTCTCATGGAAGAATCGGGTCGCTTTCGCTTTCACGCGCAGCAAACGGCGCAACCAATCCGGCTGCTCCTGCAGCGTTTTCACCTGAACGCCGATTCCTTGCTGAATGCTCGGGAACTTATCGATGGAGCTCTCCAGCACGTTCATCTTGAATTTATCGCGGGC
>DASPXM010000001.1:0-2747 GCA_035637295.1 Verrucomicrobiia bacterium | reverse complement strand
GAGTGGAAATCGTGGTGCAGGAGGACACGACGGCGCGGTTGCTCAAGCTCGCGCAGGCATACGAAATCGATTTTGCGTTGGCCAGCCGCCCCATCCAAGACCAGCGGATGGAGGTGAAGGATTTGTTTACCGAGGAGTTGCGACTGGCCTTGCCCCCGGGCCATCCGCTAACACGCAAACGGACCGTGCGCCTTGCTGACCTCGAAAAAGAGCCTTTCATCGTGATGAAGGAAGGGCACTGCCTCGGCGATCAAGTGCTGAGCTTTTGCGATCGGCGCGGCTTGAAGCCGACGATCAACTTTCGGAGTGCCCAGTTGGAAACGATTCAAGCTCTCGTCCGTTCAGGGGTCGGCATCTCGCTCGTTCCCGCGATGGCCGCGCGCGGCGAGCGCAAAGACTTGCCCGAGTATCGTTCGCTCCCCGCTCCCAAGCCCGAACGGAAGATCGTGGCGGTCTGGCCGAAACAACGTCCGCTGGGTCGCGCGGCGAATGAGTTCTTGAAACAGATTTCTGCGAAGTGCAAGGAGTTGAAACGTTGAGCCATCGAATGCCGCCCGCGACTTTCGTTCAGCATCGGCGGCGCGCTATGCCCGGTCTCGGCGAAGTGCCCGGTAAATCGCGAGTTTCGTCTGCGTATCGAGACTCATGCGCTATCAGAGGTTAGTCGGGATGTCTAATCTCAACATCGCCGATTAAGGCCCTCGTCATCGACGCCGATGAATCGCAGCCGTATGTTAGCGACATGGAAACACCGTATGTCCTATCTTGCGCGATCTCTTCTCTTGAAGCTGTAGTGGTCAGCGCCAACACTTAAGTTCAGGACGGCGAAGAAAGAGAAGGAGCAGCAATCATGAACATGAAACTAGAAGTGGTAATCATCCCTGTTTCCGACGTCGATCGCGCCAAAGCGTTCTACGAGAAACTGGGGTTCCGATTAGATATCGACACCGTGAATGAAAACTTTCGGGGTGTACAATTTACTCCCCCTAACTCAGAGGCTTCGATCATCTTCGGCCAGGGAATCACGTCGGCCAGGTCTGGCTCGACGGACCTGGTCTTCGCCGTGGATAACGTCGATGCCGCCCGCGAGGACTTGATCGCCCGCGGCGTAAACGTCAGCGAGGTATTCGACTACGCCGGCGGCCCCTTCAACAACACGATCGCGAACCCCCGCGTGGGTGGGCGCGACCCGGAAGGTCGTTCCTATTTCTCGTTTGCCTCTTTCGAGGATCCAGACGGGAACCGCTGGCTGCTCCAGGAGATCACGACGCGCCTTCCCGGCCGTGAATGGGAGCAGAAGGGAGCACGAGCGATGGACGTCGCGACCGTTGCAGGGCTTCTTCGCGAAACGTCGGAGCACCACGACCACTACGAGAAGACGCACGCGGGACATCACTGGTGGGACTGGTACGCGCCCTATCTGACCGCACGTCAGAACGGCAGTAGTCCGGCCGAGGCAGTTGCCGCCGCCAACCGCTACATGGATGAAGTGCTTCATGTTCTTCCCCGATGATAGGGAGGTCACGAAGCTCGAACGAAGGATTACTTTGTGTTGAAATTCGCTCAGCTCCCACTTCGCTCACCGTTTCCATCCCAGCTTTACCTCGATCGCTCGCACTCCCCACGTCCTCACGCCAGCTACCTAGCTGCTTTGCCGTTTACCCGCGCGATTTCCCAAACGCGCGTGTTCTATGTCGCTCAACCCATCTTACTCCATTCTCCGTGTCCTTCGTGGTTCAAAGCTGATCGCTTTTCAATCGAGCTAAGATTTTGAAGACACATTTATGAGCACGCGTGAATGGAGCGGAGCCGGGATGAAGCGACATAGACGGGAAGGCCCGAGAGGGCGAGAGCGTGGGGAACGCTTGAGTCAACTGATCGATAGAGAGGTCGCCTCGTTGCCTGAGGAGTTGCAGCGAAAAGTTACAACTTCGCGATGGCACCTGAAGCAGCACGCACGCGATGAGTCGTTCAACGGCGTCGAGCTGTCTGTTCCTTAATGAGATTTTGAGACAGGTTCTACTGTCAATTCCTGAAAGCGCGGATCGTTCCGGAGGGGATCGAACATCGGATCGAGCCGAAGCAGCGCAGGAGTGAGTGGCCCGCGTGAAGCAAGTGCGCCCTCGGACGGTATGGACAACAGTTTCTGCAGCGCAGCAATGGCGCGATCCGGCTCTCCTAACTGTGCTGACACCCTGGCGAGAATCTCGATTGGCGCAGGACCGTCTACTACGTCTTTCTCGAGTGGGAGCACAGTCATTGCCTGCTCTGCCAGAGCTAATGCCGCGGCTTTGTCACCAAGGCCCATATTGGCCAGCGCGAGATCTCCAATGAGGATATAGTTATCCGGCTGTTCTTTGAGGAACGGTTCCAGTTCGCTGCGCGCCTGTCGATAACTTTCCTGGGCAGCGGCATGGTCGCCGGCGACTTCTTGCGCCCAGCCTAACCAAAAGCGCAGTTCGCCATTGTTATAACCCAACGCCGGATCAGGCTTGGCAAGTATTTCCTTTAGCCGAGAGATCATTTGCGCCGGGCGACGTTCCAGGATCGCTTGGTAAATTTGTATTTCCAAAGCGCCGGTGTCGTCGGCGGGTGGGTGCAACGGAGCGAGGAGTGCAGCAGCCCGTGGAAGGTCGCCCTGCGCTTGTGCAATGCCCGCCTTCTGCCCAAGGGTATCCAGGTCGTCCGGTATAACATCGAGCACCTGATCAAACTTTCGCAGCGCCTCGGGGAAACGACGAACTATC